>CAZVCO010000009.1:15333-17294 GCA_964625795.1 uncultured Verrucomicrobiota bacterium
GGCCGTTTCGGCGTTGATGGAGATTTCGTCGCCGTTTTTCACCAGGGCGATGGGGCCGCCCAAAGCCGCTTCCGGGGTGACGTGGCCGACCACAAATCCGTGGCTGCCGCCGGAGAAGCGTCCGTCGGTGATCAAAGCAACGTCTTTCCCCAGTCCCTTGCCCATAACTGCACTGGTAGGGGAGAGCATCTCACGCATACCGGGTCCGCCCACCGGACCTTCGTAGCGGATCACAATGACGTGACCTTTTTTGATCGTCCCGTTGAGAATGGCCTCCAGCGCTTTCTCCTCGGAGTGGAACACCTTGGCTTTGCCACGGAAAAAGAGTCCCTCTTTCCCGCTGATCTTGGCCACCGCGCCCTCCGGGGCGAGATTGCCTTTCAACACGACCAGATGGCTTTCCGGTTTGATCGGCCGGTTGAACGGCCGGATGATGTCCTGTCCTTTGGGATAGGGCTTCACGTTCCTGAGGTTTTCCGCCAGGGTCTTGCCGGTCACGGTCATGCAGTCGCCGTGCAGCAGTCCCCGGTCGAGCAGACGTTTCATCAGCGGCAGGATGCCGCCGATTTTCACCAGTTCGTACATCACGTATTTTCCGCTGGGTTTGAGGTCGGCCAGAACCGGAACCCGTTTGCCGATTTTCATGAAGTCATCGAGCGTGAGTTTCACGCCCGAGGTCCAGGCCATGGCCAGCAGATGCAGCACCGCATTGGTGGAGCCGCCCAGGGCGCAGACGATGGTGATGGCATTTTCAAACGCCTTGCGTGTCATGATCTGGCTGGGGGTGATCCCTTTCTCGACCAGATTCATCACCGCTTCGCCCGCAGCCCGGCAGTCCGCCGCTTTCTCGGGGGACACCGCAGCCTGGGCGGAACTGCCCGGCAGACTCATGCCCATGGCCTCAATCGCGGAGGCCATGGTGTTGGCGGTGTACATGCCGCCGCAGGAACCGGGGCCGGGGATGGAGACGCGTTCGATCTCCTCCAGCTCGGCGTCGTCGATATCCCCGCGGGCATGGGCACCCACCGCTTCAAAGGTGGAGACGATATCCACATCCTCTCCCTTGTGTTTGCCGGGAAGAATGGTGCCGCCGTATACGAAGATCGCGGGACGGTTCAGCCGGGCTATGCCGAGCATACAGCCGGGCATGTTCTTGTCACATCCACCGATGGCGACCAGGCCGTCAAACCCCTGACAGCCCACCACGGTTTCGATGGAGTCGGCGATCACTTCCCGGGAAACCAGGGAATACCGCATGCCCTGGGTGCCCATGGAGATGCCGTCTGAAATAGTGATGGTATTGAAAATGATGCCCTTTCCACCGGCTTTATCCACCGCGTCGTTGGTTTCCCGTGCGAGCCCGTCAATATGCATATTACAGGGGGTCACCATACTCCAGGTGGAGGCGACGCCGATCTGAGGTTTGCTGAAATCCTCGCGGGTGAATCCCACCGCATGCAGCATGGCACGGCTGGCGGCACGTTCAGGTCCCTGGGTGACTTCACAGGAGTGACAGGTGGGGGAGCAGACAGGAGCTTGTTTCTTCTTGGCAGGCATAATCAATTCCGTGGGTTGAGGGGATACGCTTTATAGCCAATTCCATGGGCTGGGGTCGAGTCGAAAGAAGAGGGATTCACAGGGATTCACAGGGAGGCGCAGAGGGAGCAGAGGCCATACAGGTGGAGGATATCTCGCGGAGGCGCAGGGGGCGCGGAGAGCCAGCATGTGTGTGTTTTTTTATGGCCGATAAAATGTAAACAAGAGAATCACTGATGCTGCAGAGAGAGCAGAGGCTGTGCAGGTGGAGGATGTCTCGCGGAGGCGCAGGGGACGCGGAGAGCCAGCATGTGTGTGTTTTTTTATGGCCGACAAATTGTAAACAAGAGAATCACAGATGCTGCAGAGGGAGCAGAGGCTGTGCAGGTGGAGGATGTCTCGCGGAGGCGCAGGGGACGCGGAGA
>CAZVCO010000009.1:17394-28731 GCA_964625795.1 uncultured Verrucomicrobiota bacterium
AAACAAGAGAATCACAGATGCTGCAGAGGGAGCAGAGGCCATGCAGGTGGAGGATATCTCGCGGAGGCGCAGGGGCGCGGAGAGCCAGCATGTGTGTGTTTTTTTTATGGCCGATAAATTGTAAACAAGAGAATTGAGGATATCACGCGGAGTCGCGGAGCCCGCAGTGTATGTCCTTCGTTTTATTGATAGAAAAACAGGAAATAAACCATGCATTGTACACTGCGGGCACAGCGCCTCCGCGAGATCCTCTCCACCTGCATGGCCTCTGCTTCCTCCGCGCCTCCCTGTGCACTCTAAAGGTCGAGGAAGTTCTGCATGAGCTGCATGCCGTGTTCGGTCAGCACGGATTCCGGATGGAACTGCACGCCGAACACCGGAAGCTCTTTGTGGGCCAGTCCCATGATCTCGCCCTCTGCGGTTTCCGCCGTGATCTCCAGGCAGTCCGGCAGACTGCTGCGTTCCACAATCAGCGAATGATACCGGGTGGCCTCGAAGGGGGAGGGGATGTCTTTGAAGACACTTTTTCCCGCATGGAGAATCGGACTGGTTTTGCCGTGCATCAGCCGGTCCGCCCGCACCACCCGTCCTCCGTAGGCATGGCCGATGGCCTGATGTCCCAGACAGACGCCGAAGACCGGACATTTCGGGCCGAAATGCCGGATCACCTCCACGCTGATTCCCGCTTCGGCGGGACTGCAGGGGCCGGGGCTGACCAAAATTCGCTCGGGGCCCAGGGCCTCGATGGCAGGGAGGTCGATTTCGTCGTTCCGCTCCACCCGCACCTCCGCGCCCAGCATGCCCAGATACTGCACCAGGTTGTAGGTAAAGCTGTCGTAGTTATCGATGACCAGAATCATGATGCGTCCTCCTCAGCGGATGAATGTCCCCGGGCCAATGCGAGGGCCCGCATCATGCCTTTTGCTTTATTGACCGTTTCCTCGTACTCGCTGGCGGGCACGGAATCCGCCACCAGTCCGGCGCCGGCCTGCACGTAGGTTTTGCCTCCGGCAAAGAAACAGGTGCGGATGGTGATGCAGCAGTCCAGATTGCCGTCGAACCCGAAATAGCCCACCGCACCCCCGTAGGGTCCGCGGCGGTCCGGCTCCAGTTCGGCGATGATTTCCATGGCCCGGATTTTTGGTGCGCCGCTCAGGGTGCCGGCCGGGAAGGTGGCCCGCATCAGGTCGTAGGAGTTTTTGCTGTCCGCGAGGTCTCCGGTCACATTGGAGACGATGTGCATGACGTGACTGTAGCGTTCGATCACCATGAATTCGGACACCTGCACCGATCCCGGCGCGCAGACCCGGCCGATATCGTTGCGCGCCAGATCCACCAGCATGACGTGCTCAGCCCGTTCCTTGGGATCCGCCAGCAGATCTTTTTCCAGTGCCTGATCCGCCGCCTCCGACTCTCCGCGTTTGCGGGTGCCGGCAATGGGGCGGATGTCGACCCGGCCATCCTCCTGACGGACGTGCACCTCGGGAGAGGATCCGGCCAGGGCCACGTCGCCCAGCTCCAGACAGAACATATAGGGGGAGGGGTTGACCGAGCGGAGAGCGCGGTAGACCTGCAGAGGATCGTCCTGACCCTCGACTCCGAACCGCTGAGAGACCACCACCTGAATGATGTCTCCGGCCCGGACGTATTCCTGAGCCCTGACCACGCCGTCCTCAAAATCCTCGCGCCGGGTATTGGACGAGAACGGGAGGTCGGTTTCCGGCAGGGTGGCGTCCAGAATCCGCCGGGGAAGAGGGGTCTGCAGCATATCCGCGAGTTCGTCCAGCCGCCGGACCGCATCCTCATAGGCTGCGTTGGGGTCGTCCTCAATGTAGGCATTGGCCACAAGTTTCATGGTGTGCCGGACCTGATCAAACAGAATTACGGTGTCCGCAATAAGAAACACCATGTCCGGAAAATCCAGACCGGGAGTTTCCGCCAGAGGAACTTTGTCAAACTGCGCCACCGCATCGTAGCCCAGAAATCCCACCGCGCCGCCCGTGAACCGTGGGAGGGTGGGATCGGGCACCGGGTTGAAGTCCGACATAATCTCCTGCAGGACGGCCAGAGGATCCACATCCTCAAAAGTGCGCACGGTTCCATTGACGTGATACTCGGCAGTGCGGCCGGTGGCCTTCAGAATGCCGCGCGGCATACCGCCCAGCATAGAGTACCGGGCAATGTTTTCTCCGCCCTCCACCGATTCCAAGAGGAAGGTGCAGGCGTCAGGATTCTGCTTCCGCAGAGCGGTGCGAAGTTTTTCGTAGGCGGAGACCGGGGTGTCCTGATCCGCCAGGACCTCGCGCACAACCGGGATCAGGTTGCCCTGGGTGGCGAGGGTTTGAAAGGTGGGAAAGTCGGGAGTGATCATGGGAAAAGAAAAACAGGGGGTTGAAAACAAAAAACCCGGATTGCGGGGGCAGTCCGGGAAGGTCCAAGAGAAAGCGTCAGTCACGCCATCGTTCGGTGCCCGGAAAGTTTCCACGCCAGTTTTTCCGATAAGTCATAAGGATCAGATACTTATTTTTCTTATGCGGGGCAAGCGGTTTGTGCCGGGAATCCCAAAACCAACGGAGGCCATCCCGCCTACGGCGGGCAAGCCTCCGTTTTGTTCAGTTTTCAGGGAATAAGAATTGAGCGGTCCGGCTGGCGTGATTGAGTGCCGTTATGAAAATGTTGTATCTCACGCTGATGATTGCGTGTTCCGGGGCAGGATTTGCTGACACTGCCTCTTCAGGGGCGAAGACCGCTGTTACGATGGAGAGAATGGCAATGCTCATTCGGGATGTGGCCGATGCGCCAGGGGCGGTGGCATGGGTGGCCCCGTCGGGGGCGGCAGAGTCTTCATGGGTGGATGGGGTGCAGTCACATCTGAGGATGCTGGACCCAGATTGGCGGGTGGAAGCGGTCGATTTGGAGGCCTGGGGGGCCGGGAAATGGGAGGCCGTGGTCGCCGTCGATGAACGGGTTGGCGTAGTGCTTGCCCGTGGGAATGACCTGATTGCCGTAGTGGACAAATCCAGAGACCAGATGCTGTTCGAACCGGTTTTCAGGGCCAGTACCCTGCTTGAGATCAGTGTGCGGGGGACGGGGATACGTTCAAAAGGGAAGGGTCAGGAGCAAGCATCCAAAGAACCCTTGTTAAATGTACGACTCGGCCGCATGCGCAGTCAACGGTATGAGGAGCTATTAAGGGAACGTTTTCAGGAACTGTGGGGGGAGCAGGAAGGGCCTGCACCCGCTGGCGAGTTCCCCGACGTCGGCCGCATTTCCTATAAGACGATACGGCAGTCCAGATTGGTTCAGATATCTGCGGAAAGTCCGGATCCAAAGGTGGCCGCGCTTTCGGCCAATGCCGCCGCAGAAGCGGCGCTGTTGTATTTTATGGAGGAAAACCAGAAGCAGATCGAGGCCGCAGTGGAGTGGCTGGAGGGGGTCGCGGATACGCAGAAACAGGAACTGAACAAACAGAACGGCGCATTGCAGGCTTACCGGGCGGAGTTTCAACCGGAGGAAGGGGACGTCCGTCTGAATAAATTAAAACGGGAGCGCGCCGCAGCGGCGGCTTCACTCCACGGGACCCTGGCCCGGATTGAACAGGCCCGGCTGGCCGCAGATGAGAATACCGCCTCATTGAAACTGGTGGAGCGTGCTGTCGTTCCTACTGTTACCGTTCGGCGGCTGCTTCCGGGTATTGCCGGGGTGTTGGTGCGGACTCAGGGTGAGAATGGAACGGAATACGAGTGGGTGACTCCCTGATTTTTTTATGCGAACTCGAACCCTATCCCTTATCGTATGCCTTTGTCTTGCCGGGCTGATTGTGCTTATACTGGTCTATGCAAGGCGGGATCCCATTGCCGCGTTCCGCAGCGATCCGAACCAGATCCGGCCGTGGGAACATGCGGCGAAGTCGTGGGACGCCGTGCATACAGTGGATCCGTCTCTCGATCCGTTGGATCCTCGTTTCAACATGGGCTATTCGGTATCGTCATTGAATGAGACCGCGCCGGGCAAATGGGAGGGAGAGGTGTATGTCGCAAACCCGGATCCCGAGCGCTACGACGGGGATTACGAACTGATCCGCATGGAGTCGCAGACCGAAATCAACGGCAAGCCCGTCCGCTTCGAAATGACGGGGCAGTCTGTCTTTTCCCGCGAAACCATTGTGGGCGATTTCGATCCCGACGAGGACTGGTACAAGTTTTCACTCGGATTGTACCACCCGGATGGGCGGGCGTTTGATCCGGAAATCCTGACGCAATGGTTCGAGCCCAACCAGCTTCGCTATTTTGACCAGACCGTCCTCAACCGCGGTCGGTTTTACGGATTCAGTACCCTGCTCACTTATCCGGAGGATGAAGGAGTGCTCCTCGGACCCCGGGCTGTTTTTGATCCACGGACCCGGGTGATCCTTGATAGCACTGGCGGGGGCCGCAGGGGAGAGAATGCTCTTTATTCAGGTATCCAACTGCCGGTCCTGACCGGGGACCACGTGATGATTGCCCAGGAGCTGTTTCACGGCCCCGTCACCACCAATGTTCTGCCCGACCCCGGCATCGGGGATGAACTTACGGGAGCCGCGTTTCGGGCGCAGCTCATTTTTCTGGGGCCTGGAGAGCCGGGAAATTACGGTCATTCCGGTGGAAAAGGAGAACGGAGAATCCGGTTCGGTGGACACCGCAGGCGAGACACCCATGCCAATTTCGGATTCGTGTTTACTCCGCCCAACGCGCATCACCGGATGGAGATTCTGGCGGTGGACGCCGTGGGGAATACCGCCCCGCTCCGCCATCGTTCGAGTTCCTTCGGAGAGGTGCGTATGCAGGTTGAAATGCCCCGGGACGAGATCCGGGAACTGCGCTTTCATTACCGCACGTCTGCCAAACGCCTGCTGATCGAGGTGCCCCTGTTCGCGATCCCACCAGATAACCGGGAGGTAAGCGACCTGTTTGACGTCCGGATTCCGTTGGTGGTGATCCGCAGCGAGCAGCATTGGCGGGAGGTGGTCGCCGAACTGGTGCAACTGAGGACCTGGCGCAGCGCGGCACCGGACGGAATTCCGGAGGACAGATTTCCGATCGTCTTCGAAAACACAACCCCACGCGAATTACTGGTCGAATACCGGAAGCTGCGGCCGGAGGTGGACATCCGGATCCATCACCGTGAGTTCGATCTGATCTTCGACGACGGCTCCGGCAACCGGGTTATGGAATTACTTGAGGTGTGGTTTCAGCGTGTGCGAAGATATCTGCCCCTGTAAACGGGGAAGCCTATACCGCTACCCACGGTTTTCACCGCAGGAGACCCGATCAGGGATCGAGGTTGATCAGCTTTTTGGTGTCCAGGTCCAGTTTGCGGTAGTAGCAGCCTGAGCGGGGGGCGCCCTGCCGGTTTTTGGTGTGGCAGATGCCGCCGCGGCGGGGACGGACGATGTAGAGCAGGGAGTTCTGTTCGCAGTTGACCCGCACCTCGAGTAATTCAAAGGTCTCGCCGGAGGAGGCGCCCTTTTCCCACAGTTCATGCCGGGAGGTCGACCAGAAGGTGGCGTTGTCGGTTTTGATGGCGTGGTTGAGGGCCTGCTCGTTGGCATAGGCCACCAGGATCACCTCTCCGGTGTCTTTGTCCTGCACCGCCACCGGAACCACGTCGGGATTCCCGTCCGCCACCTTTTTGAGTTTGCTCCAGTCCAGGGTGAATTCGCTGCCTTCTTCAAGTTCTTTTGACATGAGGAGCGGTATAAGAAATGAGAGCTATCATGTACAGTCGAAATGAAAGAGGGGTTCACAAGGAGACGCGGAGAACGCGGAGGCGATGCGTGTGGCTATGTAGGATGGTTTTTTTTCAAGCAAAGCCCCGAGAGGGCAAAGGCTCCATGCAGGTGGAGTGTTTTATGATATTTCTTCGAAGCCCATACATAAGGTTGATGACCTACTCCCCAAAAATCGACCTGCATGGTCTCCGCGACCTCCGTGTCTCCCTGTGAAACCTATACTCTGGATTCGAGTTCCTCCCATCGGGTATAGAGGGCCTCGAGCTGGGCGGGAAGATCTTCGGCTTTTTTCCTTACCTGCTGCTGTTCCTCTTCCGGCTGAGCGTAGAATTCCGGCGTGGACATTCTCTGTCCCAGCTCCTCTAGTTCCAGTTCAAGCCGTTCCATTTTTTCAGGCAAGGCCTCCAACTCCCGCTTCTCCTTTCCATTGAGAGGTTTCTTCCGGGGGGAGGGTGTGTTCGTTGCGGAGGATGCTTTGGTCTGTTTCTCCGGTTTGGGGCGCTGGGCCTCCCAGTCGGTCACGCCTCCCGGATATTCTTTCCAGCGTCCCTCCCCCTCCGAGGCCAGGGTGGACGTCACCACGTTGTCGATAAATTCCCGGTCATGGCTGACCAGCAGCAGGGTGCCGCTGTATGCCACCAGCAGCGATTCGAGCAATTCCAGAGTTTCGATATCCAGATCGTTGGTGGGTTCATCCATCACCAGAACATTTCCGGGTTTGGTGAACAGCTTGGCCAGCATCAGCCGGTTCCGTTCTCCGCCGCTCAGGACCTTGACCGGCGTGCGGGAGCGGGCGGGCGGGAAGAGAAAGTCCTCCAGGTAGGAGATCACGTGCCGCTGACGTCCGTCGATCACCACATGATCACTGCCTTCTCCGACATTCTCCGCCAGTGATTTCTCCTCGTCCAGTGCCTGGCGGTGCTGATCGAAAAACACCACCTCCAGACGGGTGCCGTGCTCCACCCGGCCGGACCTGGGCTCCAGCTGGCCCAGCAGGAGGTTGAGCAGCGTGGTTTTTCCGGATCCGTTCGGCCCGATCACCCCGATCTTGTCGCCCCGGGAAATCAGGGTGGAGACTCCGTTCACCAGAGGCCCGTCTCCCCAGTCAAACTGCAGATCTGTTGCCTCGATCACTTTTACCCCGCTGCGGCCGGATTCCTGCATCTGCAGGGTGGAGGTGCCGCTGCGCTCCCGCCGCTGACTCCGTTCCTCGCGCATGCGTTTCAGGGCGCGGACCCGTCCTTCATTCCGGGTGCGCCGGGCTTTGATGCCCTGGCGTATCCACCGCTCCTCCTGGGCCAGCTGTTTGTCGAACAGGGCATTCTGTTTTTCCTCAGCCGCCAGCTGTTCCTCTCTCCGCACCAGATAGCGGTCATACCCGCAGTCCCAGTCCGACAGACGTCCGCGGTCCAGTTCCAGAATCCGGGTGGCGGTGGCCCTCAGAAACGCACGGTCATGAGTGACAAACAGCACGGCACCCTGAAACCGTGGCAGAAAACGCTCCAGCCACTGAATGCCCTCCAGATCGAGATGGTTGGTCGGTTCGTCCAGCAGCAGCAGATCCGGTTCCCCGGCCAGGGCCGAGGCCAGCAGCACCCGCCGTTTCTGACCGCCGGAAAGGGTGTCGAACACCGCCTCGCCCTCCAGATCCATCTGCGAAAACAGCTTCTCCATCGACAACTGAAACTCCGGATCCCGGGCGGCACCCTCATGGTCGGCCTCCACGACCTCCCGTACGGTACCCGGCCGTCCGGCCGGGAACACCTGAGGCAAAGTGGCTACCGTGGTGCCGCTCTCAAACGCCAGCCTCCCGCCGTCCGGCGTCTCCTCACCGGCCAGCACTCTCAGCAGAGTGGATTTCCCCTCGCCGTTGCGGCCCACCAGGCAGACCCGCTCTTTACGTTCCACTGTAAACGAGACGCCATCCAGCAGGGGAGGACCGCCAAAAGCCAGAGAACAAGATTCGACACTGAGTAACGCCATGGGCGGAGGCCTCTAGCAGAAAGCGGCATGAAGGGAAAGAATACAACTGCGGACGGCGCGGACGACGCGGACACATGTAGGATGTGTTTTAGAATAGGTTGGTGATGGGAGTCCGATGATGAACCGGACTCACCCCTCCACTCCCAGCTTCGATGCCACCCTGTCCGGGTCCGCGTTGTCCGCGTCGTCTGCGGTTGTAAAAACACCGAAGCCGTTTAGTGCGCTCTCGGAAAAGAAACCTTAGTCTTTGGTAAGGCGCCTCTCTGTAACCCGATATAGAGATATGGGATTCTTCACTAAAAAACCAACAGACAAACTTCGCAAGCAATACAAATCTCTTATGGAGCAGGCCATGCAGGCTCAACGGGGAGGAGATATTGTGAAAAGCTCCGAAATTCACGCAGAGGCTGAAGCCCTGCTGAAAAAGATCGAAGCCGAAGAAAAGTAGGTTGATCCACAGATGGACACGGATGTTCACCGATGCATCGGTGTTCTTCTGCTGACGCTGACTGTCTGCAGTCAGATCAAATTTTCGTCATGCGTGTGATTAGCCGGATTCCAGTCCACGCTGCACGATATGTTGAACGTGTTTATGCAGAGTGCTCTTCTCCTCCCTGGTCAGATCAGACGGATTGATTGCAGGATGCAGAATCAGTTTCACCTCCGCCCCCGGCATTGTTTTCCGTCCTTTGGGCCAGAGTTTATAGGTGTCGACCAGGGTGATGGGCTGGATATGCACACCGGCCTTTTCGGCCAGATTCAGACTGCCTTTGGCAAAAGGCCGCATTTCAGGTCCACGGCTGCGGGTTCCTTCGGGGAAAATAACCATGGACAGGCCCTGTTGTAACTGATCCACGGTCTGACGAAGCTGGGCGACCTGTCTGCGCCGGTCCTCCCTGTCCAGAAAAATGCAGCCCAGCAGTCGCATCCAGCGGCTGATCAGCGGGAGGTTCTCCAGTTCTTTTTTGGCGACAAAGGCCAATGGACGTCCGGAATACCCCAGAAGGAGCGGAATGTCGAAATCCCCCTGATGATTGGAGACAATGAGGACGGTCTGATCCGGATCCAGACCGGAGCGGTCCTCCACGGTGACCTTTGCTCCGGCCAGGACGCAGGTGAAGCGTCCCCAGGCCACGCCCTGGACATGGGCCCGGTGCCAGGAGGCGGGGCCCGGCCCGCGCCGTGCCTGAAACGACTGGAGGATCAATAAAGGAATGATCAGCATCTGATGCAGGCAGAAAAGCACAAAAAAGGTTAGCGTTCGAAGCAGGGGACCCATATAGGACGGTTCTCGTTTGAGGTGGAAGAGAACCGTATCCACCCGATAGCAGGCTGTCACGGTTTTTTGCAGCGTCCCTTTGACAGGGCGGGGAGGCCGGCCGGAATTCAGACGATTCAATCTTGTATGACCGATCTTCAACTTAGTGAACCCTTGAACGGCCTGGAGGCGAAAGCCGGGGCCTTTCTGTTTGATTGTGATGGTACCCTGGTGGATACCATGGGGGCGCACTATGAAAGCTGGATGGACGTTCTGCGCTCCGTGGAACCCGAGGTGGAGCTTGAATTTGATCTCTTCTGCACCTGGGGAGGGATGGCCGGGGATCTGGTGGCGCGGGAAATCTGCCTGGAGCTGAAACTGCCCCACGAACCCCTGGAGCTGGCACAGAGGAAGCGGGATCATTTTCTGGGACAGGATCACCGCCATCCGGTGATTGCGCCGGTAGCGGATTTTGCCCGCAGGGTGGCCGCAACCCATCCGGTTGCTGTGGTGAGCGGCGGAAACCGTCAGGCGGTGGATCAGACCCTCCGGGCGGCGGATCTGCACGAAATTTTACCTGTGGTGGTGACACCGGAGGATGTGGTGCACGGGAAACCGGCACCGGATATGTTTCTCCTGGCAGCCGAAAAGCTGGGAGTGGATCCCGGCGTCTGCTGGGTCTTGGAAGACGGCCCCCCGGGAATTATCGGGGCGCAGGCCGCTGGAATGAACGTGGTCGCGATCGGAGCAGCGGCCAATCAACAACTGAAATGAGAGCTGTATGCCTAGATCGATTTTAAACAAAGTACGTAAATTCGTTAAAAAACCCGCGCCGGAAGCCTCTTCTGCGGAGGAAAAAGCGCCTCAGGCGCCATCCGCCCCCCGGAAACCGGAGACGGATTCCGCCGCAAAAGAACATGACCACGTGCCGAAGCCGCTGGAAAACGCCAAAAAGGTCCGCGCGGCCGAACCCCGGCTCCGCCCGGGAAGAGACTTCGACTCCCCCTGAAAAAAATACCCGCCGACGTCGCCCCCGCTCGAAAAAACCGGAGCAGAATGACGCAGGCAAAGATGAGGGTTCCCAGGCCAGGAACTCATCCGGTTCGTCTGGTTCTTCCGGTCAGCGGTCTTCCTCCGGCAACGGACGCCGGGGCGAGAAACGCTCCTCACGGTCCGGGGATCAAAAGAAACGCGGCGGCTCCTCCCGTCGGGACAATGCGTCGGGCACCACCCGGGGCAAGGGGTTCTCCTTTCCCCGTCCGAAAGCGGAAGCCGGTGACTGGAAAGCCGCCGATTATCAGGTGGAGACCAAAGAGGGCGAACTCCGCTTTGCCGATCTGGATCTGGCGGACGAGTTGCTCCACGCGATCTCTGATCTTGGCTATAAATACTGCACGCCGATTCAGCGAGAAATCCTGCCTGCCCTGGTGGAAGGACGCGACGGAATGGGTCAGGCCCAGACCGGTACCGGAAAAACCGCAGCCTTTCTGCTGGCCAGTCTGAACCATCTCCTGAAAAATCCCCGGCCGGAACAGCCCAACGGCACTCCACGCATGCTGATTCTTGCGCCCACCCGCGAACTGGTGCTCCAGATTGAGGAAGAGGCGGCGGAACTGATGAAATATACCGACCTGCAGAGTCTGCCGGTATACGGCGGACTGGATTACGAGCCCCAGAAAGAAGCCCTGCGGTATCATCAGGTCGATGTCGTGGCCGCGACCCCTGGGCGGCTGATCGACTTCATGCGCTCCAAAGTGGTGGACCTCTCCCAAGTGGAGATTCTGGTGCTGGACGAGGCCGACCGCATGCTGGACATGGGATTCATTCCCGACGTGAAGCGCATTGTGTATGCCACCCCGCACAAAGATAAACGGCAGACCCTGTTTTTCAGTGCCACCTTCACCGACGATATCCGGCGTCTGGCCGGATCCTGGACCCGGGATGCGATCAGTGTGGTGATCGAACCGGAGAACGTGGCCGCCGACACAGTGGATCAGACGGTGTTTATCGTGACGGACGATCAGAAATTTGCCCTCACGGTCAATCTGCTGCGGAACCTCACCCCCAACCGCACCCTGATCTTTGCCAACCGTCGGGACACCTCCCAGGATCTGGTGGACAAACTTAAAGCCTATGAATTCGATGTGGCTCTGCTTTCCGGAGCGGTGCCGCAGGCTAAACGGGTGAAAACCCTGGAGGCCTTCCGAGACGGGTCCATGCCCATTGTGGTGGCGACCGACGTGGCCGGCCGCGGAATCCATGTCGACGATGTCGGGCTGGTCATCAATTACAATCTGCCCGAAGATCCGGAGGACTACGTTCACCG
>CAZVCO010000009.1:28741-33084 GCA_964625795.1 uncultured Verrucomicrobiota bacterium
AGACGTCAACGCCGCAGTGGCGGTGGCGGCGGAGGACGTGGACGTTCAGGCGGAGGCCGCTCCGGGGGTGGCCGTGGACGGGGTGGACCCCGCAGTGGCGGTGGTTCCCGCGGTAGAAGCCGCAGGTAATCCAGAACCGTATCAACCCGCATAGACCCAGGAAATCCTCCTGTGGTCCAGACCAAATCGGATAAAGCGCCTCTTAATTAATTTTTTATCTGGTCAAAGGCTTCCCGGGGGATTAGCAGAGAGTCCGCTCATCAAACGCTAACCTGGAAAATCCGTATGCCGATGGTTGAATCCCCACTCAAACGCCTTGTTCTTGGAGTCCAGTTTCTTTTTGTGGCATTCGGGGCCACCGTGCTGGTTCCCCTGCTGGTGGGAATTGATCCGGCGGTTGCCCTGTGTACCGCGGGGGCAGGGACGCTCCTCTTTCACCTCATCACCGGCGGAAAGGTTCCGGTCTTTCTGGGCAGCAGTTTTGCTTTTATCGCCCCCATCCTGGCCGCAACGGATTCGTATGGACTCCCGGGCACTCTGGGTGGGCTGATGGCGGTGGGGCTGGTGTATGTGTGTTCGTCTTTACTGATTAAGTGGAGA
Organism: uncultured Verrucomicrobiota bacterium; assembly: GCA_964625795.1. GTDB lineage: Bacteria > Verrucomicrobiota > Kiritimatiellia > SS1-B-03-39 > UBA6053 > UBA6053. The sequence goes on from CAZVCO010000009.1 coordinate 29,342, forward strand.
GGTCCCACGAGCCTGATGAAGCTCTTCCCCTCGGTGGTGGTGGGGCCGGTCATCATGGTCATCGGGCTCTCTCTCAGCAGCGTGGGCGTCGATATGGCCTCCGGAAACTGGCTGGTGGCGTCCCTCGTGCTGGCGGCTGCGATTATCACCGTGGTGGTGGCCAAAGGCATGCTCCGTTTGCTCCCCATCCTGGTGGGGCTGGTGGTGGGCTACGTATTCAGTGCTCTCATCGGACTGGTTGATCCGACACCGATTTCGGAGGCCGCGTGGTTCGCGCTCCCCGGTTTCGTGATGCCGGCCTGGAACCCCCAGGCCATCCTGTATTTACTGCCCGTTGCTATCGCGCCCATGATTGAGCACGTCGGTGATATGTATGCCATTGGCGGAGTTGCCGGCAAAGATTTTGTCGCCAAGCCCGGACTTCACCGCACTCTGATGGGGGACGGGGTGGCGACCCTGTGTGCCGGACTGGTGGGCGGACCTCCCAATACCACGTACTCCGAAGTCACCGGCGCCCTGTCTCTGACCGGCGTTACGGACGCCCGGGTCCTGCGGATCTCCGCCGTAACCGCGATCCTCTTTTCGTTCATCGGTAAAATCTCCGCGGCCCTGCAGACCATCCCCGCTCCGGTGCTGGGCGGAATCATGCTGCTGCTGTTCGGGATGATCGGCTGTGTGGGCATCAAAATTCTCATCGATTCCAAAACCGACCTCAATCAGACGCGCAATCAGGTGATTGTCTCTGTGGTGCTGGCGGTGGGAATTGGAGGCGCATCCATTTCATGGGGGCAATTCACGCTGGCGGGTATCGGCCTGGCCTCGGTGATCGGCGTGCTCCTGAATCTCGTTTTACCCGGCACCTCTCACCCTGTGGAGCGTCCGGAACATGAAGACATCGTTATTTAACCCAACCCCTCAAAAGGAAACAACCATGCAACACCTCCTGAAATTTCTCCTTCTCCTTTCCGTGTCCGGACTGGTCACCGCCCAGAACATTCAGCTGCATTATGATTTCACCGATGACCGCGATTATCTGACCACCACCGTGGAGATGTTTAAGCCGGATGCGTACGGAAGTACCTTTTTCTTTATCGATTTTAATTATGACGTCGACGATGTCGAAGGGGTGTCGGAAAGCTATTTCGAAATCGCCCGGGCCATTAAGATTTCCGAGGATGTCCCATTCGATCTGCACGTGGAATACAACGGGGGACAGGGGCAGTTTTCCACTCCCGATGGCAATGTGGCGTATACCATCAGTGATGCCTACCTGGTGGGCATTGAGAAAACCTTTCTCTCGGAGGATTTCTCCCGCGGCATTACTTTTCAGGCCATGTACAAATATGTCCGTGCCATTGAACAGGACTCCTTTCAGCTGACTGTGGTCTGGTTTATGAATCTGATGGACGGGAAAGTCACCTTCAACGGATTCGCTGATTTCTGGGGCGAGGATGTTGATTATGATTTTGATGGCGAAGTGGATGACGATGTCACATTTCTGGCAGAGCCTCAGATCTGGTACAACATCACAGAGAACTGGGCGGTCGGCAGTGAAATCGAATTCGGGTATAATTTTGCCCTGACGGAGGGCTGGGATATCTTCCCGACCGCCGCCGTGAAAGCCTCCTTCTAAGGATCCCCCATGCTCGACCGTTTTTTCAACATTACAGGAAGCGGCAGTTCGGTAAAAACCGAAGTGCTGGCCGGGGTGACCACCTTCATGACCATGGCCTACATTCTGGCCGTGAACCCGGGAATTCTCAGTGCGGCCGGTATGGACGCACCGGCCCTGTTCACCGCCACTGCACTCTCGGCCGTGGTGGCCACGCTGGTGATGTCGCTGGTGGCCAAACTGCCGTTTGCCCTGGCGCCGGGCATGGGGCTGAATGCCTTTTTCGCCTTCGGTGTGGTGATCGGTATGGGACACTCCTGGCAGATGGCCCTCACGGCCGTTTTCCTGGAGGGGATTCTTTTTCTGATTCTGACGCTGTTGAATGTGCGGGAAGCCATTGTGAATGCTCTTCCCATGTCGCTGAAACATGCCATCTCGGCCGGAATCGGGCTGTTTATTGCCTTTATCGGGCTTCAGAATGCCGGAGTGATTGCCAACAACGACGCCGTGCTGGTTGGACTGGGTGAACTGCAGTCCCCGGCCGCCCTTTTGACGCTGTTCGGGGTGGTGCTCTCGGCCTCCCTGCTGGCCATGAAGGTGCGCGGGGCTCTGTTGATCGGCATCTTCGCCGCCACCCTGGTCGGCATCCCCCTGGGGGTCACCACTCTGCCTGAAAGCGGTGGACTGGTGGGGCTGCCGCCTTCGCTGTCTCCGATTTTCTGGAAGATGGATTTCAGCCAGATCTTCACGCTGGACATGCTGGTGATTCTGCTCACCTTTCTGTTTGTCGACATGTTCGACACCGTGGGCACCCTGGTCGGGGTCAGTGACAAGGCCGGGATGCTGGACGATGAGGGCCGGATTCCCAACGTCAAAGCCGCCTTTTTCGCGGATGCGGTGGGCACCACGGTGGGGGCCGCCCTTGGCACCAGCACCGTGACCAGTTATGTGGAGAGCGCTTCCGGCGTGGCCGAAGGCGGACGCACCGGGCTCACCTCACTCACCGTGGCCGGCATGTTTCTCCTCTCTCTGTTCTTCGCCCCGCTGTTTATCATGGTGCCGGCCTCCGCCACCGCACCGGCTTTGATTCTGGTGGGGTTCTTTATGATGTCGCCCGTTCTCCGGATCAATTTCGACAACATTCTGGAGGCCTTCCCGGCATTCGTGACCCTGATCATGATGCCGCTGACCTACAGCATCGCGGAGGGCATCATGTTCGGATGCCTCAGTTATGTCGGCATCCATCTCTTCACCGGAAATATCCGGAAAGTGAACCTCTTTCTCGTGGTCCTGTCCGTGCTGTTCATTTTAAAATTGGCGTTTTGAGGGGGCGGTGGTGATGCAAAGTGGATCATCCCGTCCCGGGGTGATAAGAAAGAATTGAGTGGTTTGGAAGATTCGCAGTTCGGGACGAACCGCGCCACGTGGATCATCCCGTCCCCGGGGTGATTATCTCTACGGTTATTTTTAGAGATTTACCTTGCAGACCTCTCAAAAGATATACACATGTATATCATGAAACAGCCCTTAGGTTTACGTTTTTATCACCCTGATCGACACACGACCATGCGACGGGGCAATTTACCCCACTTGGAGCAGCCGGGGGTCTGTGCGTTCATTACCTTTATGTTGGCGGATGCCATACCGAGATCGGTGGCGGGTGAGTGGAAAAATAAACGCGCATGCTGGTGCAGGCAGCGGGGCCTTCCTGCGGATGCGCAGATTGAAGAGATTCGACAAATTCTTGGGGATATCGAACTCCGTCGTTTTCAACGAATGGTTTCTGCAAGCTATCATCGTGCACTCGACCGTGGTGCAGGTAGTTGCCTCCTGGTCCAATCTGACCTTTCAAAAATCCTCTCTGATGCGTTACACTTTCATGATGGTCGAAGTGGCCGGTTATTTGATTACGTGATTATGCCAAATCATGTTCATGTCCTATTTCAACCTTCTCCAGAGAAATCGCTTCGATCCATTCTGGAGAGCGTTCGCAGTTATTCTGCGCGTCAGATCAATCAACGTATCGGAAGAAAAGGGTCACTTTGGGACAGAGAGCCTTTTGATCATCTGGTGAGATCGTTGCGATACTTCAGGCGTTATCAGCACTATATCCGTGCGAATCCAGTTCGGG
>CAZVCO010000010.1:0-2491 GCA_964625795.1 uncultured Verrucomicrobiota bacterium
TTCGCGTTTGGGGTCGCCGTAGTACCCGCAGGGACAGGGGTTCATCGCGGCCACCAGCATGCAGCGGCAGGGGAAGGTGACGGTGGCCGCGGCCCGGGAAATGGTGACCTGTCCGTCCTCCAGGGGCTGGCGCATGACCTCGAGAACATTGCGGGCAAATTCGGGGAGTTCGTCCAGAAACAGAATGCCGTTATGGGCCAGGCTGACTTCCCCCGGCATGGGATGGGTGCCGCCGCCCAGCAGCCCGGCGTCCGAAACGGTATGATGCGGACTGCGAAAGGAACGGATACCCACCAGAGCCTGATGCGGCGGGAGGGTGCCGGCGATGGAATGAATTTTGGTGGTCTCCAGTGACTCGGACAGAGAGAGGGGCGGCAGAATGGTGGGGATCCGCTTGGCGATCATGCTCTTGCCGGTGCCGGGGCTTCCGATCATAAGCAAATTATGGCCCCCGGCCACAGCGATTTCTAGGGCACGGCGGGCCCCCTCCTGTCCTTTCACCTCCTCGAAATCGAGGGGATAGGACTGCACCTGGGCAAAAAGCCGGTCCAGCTCCAGCCGCAGTGGCTGCAGGGTGATCTCACCGTTGAGAAACTCGACCACCTCACGGACATGCTGGACCGGATACACCTCGAGTCCCTCCACCACCGCCGCCTCCTCGCCGTTCTCGGCCGGAACGAAGAGTCTGCGGAAGCCCAGTTCTTTGGCTTTCAGGGCGATGGGCAGCACGCCCCGTACTCTCCGGACATTTCCGGACAGCGCCAGTTCGCCTACTGCCAGAATGTCCTCCAGAGCGGAGGGCTCCAGTGCACCCAGGGAGGCCAGGGTGCCGAGGGCAATGGGAAGATCGAAACTCGGGCCTTCTTTTTTCAGATCGGCGGGGGCGAGATTGATCAGCCATCTCATCTGAAAAGGTGTATCCAGACCGCTGTTGCTGAGAGCGGTGCCCACCCGGTCAACGCTTTCCCGCACTGCGGCATCCGGCAGTCCCACGATACTGGGGGAGAAGGTGTTCTCCTCGGTGGGGGCGGTGTTCACCTCCACTTCGACCGGCACCGCCTCCACCCCCACCACGGCTGCAGACGCCAGTCGGGCCAGGCCGGGCACGGAGGGTTCGGAAGGGAAATCGGCGGACGTCATATCCCCGTACTGATGTATAGCTTTTGTCGGTGCAAGCCTTAACCTGAAGGGTTTTAACGGTTCAGGAGGCGTAGGCCTGTTTGAGTTTCTTCAGTTTGCCTTTGATGGCCATGCGCTTGACGGATCCCAAATGGTCGAGAAACAGGATCCCATTCAGGTGATCATGCTCATGCTGGGCGCAGCGGGCGGCCAGTCCCTTCAGATGGAGGGTAACCTTTTCTCCGTTCACCGTCTGGTAGGTGAGATTGATTTCGTAGGGCCGTTCGACCCGGCCGCGAATGTCCGGAATGGACAGGCATCCCTCCTCCAGTTCATCGCGGTCCTCACCCACCACCTCGACTTCAGGGTTGACCACCACCAAAGGGCCGTTCAACTCAGGATTGAGGCGCTGACCGGCCTCATCCACATCCATGTCCGCCGGGATTTCCATGACAAAGATCCGCAGGGACTTTCCAATTTGAGGTCCGGCCAGACCGATTCCCGCCTCCTCCCGCATGGTGGTGACCATGTCTTCGGCCAGTTGCTTCAATTCTTCGGAAAAGTCGGTGATGGGCTCAGCTTTTGTCCGCAGGACCGGATGACCATAATAACACAGGGAATAGTTCATAACAGACGTTTGGACCGGAGGAGCCGGACTTCAAGTTGTTTTTGACTTCAGGTGCGTTTCAACCGCTTTGCGGAGCTCGTCCAGCGTAAACGGTTTCATCAGCACCGGCCTGCCCCGGAAATCGATCTGCGGCTCGTTGGATTCCTCTTTCAGACCGGTGATAAACAGCACGGGAATCTCCAGTCGGCGCCGGTCCATCTCCCAGACCACCTCTTTCCCGTTCATGCCGGGCATCTCAACATCCAGCAGAACGAGGTCGACTTCAGGATGTTTGGAAAGAAAGTCCAGCGCCTCCTGGCCGCTGCTGAACGGATGGAGCGTATAATCCATGGTTTCCAATGCGGTGGACACGATGGTCCGGACCGCTTTTTCATCATCCACCACCACCAGATGCCGGCCTTTGCCCGATCTGTAGGCAGAAGCGGCCTTCATAGGGTTTGTTGTCTGGCGCTGCGGTGGAGCGTCGCTCACCGGGAGAAAGAGATCCACCTTGGTACCTTGCTCTTCGCTGGAGGTAAGATCGATAAATCCGTTGTGCCCTTTCACGATATTCAGACAGGTGGCCAGGCCAAGTCCGGTGCCCTTGCCGGAGGGTTTGGTGGTGAAAAAGGGTTCAAAAATTTTGTCCTGATATTCGGGGGCGATACCGCTGCCGGTATCCTGGATCCGGATACGTATAAAGGATCCCGCCCGGGCATAGGGCCGGGCGGCGGCCCATTCCGGGCCGACCTCCTCCATCGATAC
>CAZVCO010000010.1:2501-12149 GCA_964625795.1 uncultured Verrucomicrobiota bacterium
TCTGGCGTTGACGATGACATTTCCCAGCACCTGGCTGATTTGTCCCGGGTTCACGGCGACCGACGGGAGATCTGCGGAGAGACTGATCTGCATGTCGATATTTTTCGGGAAGGTCTCCCGGTACATTTTGAAGGTTTCTTTCACCAGCGGGCCTATGGGCAGTATCTGTTTCTCGGCCGAGGTGCCACGGGCGAAGCCCAGCAGCTGTTTCAGGAGTTCGCCGCCCCGGTCCGCCGACTTGAAGATGATGTCCGCCAGCTTCGCATGTTCCGGATTAGTAACGGAGATGGTCAGCATTTCGGCTGACATCAGGATGGGGGAAAGAATATTATTCAGGTCATGGGCGATGCCGCTGGTCAGAGACCCCACCGTCTCCATCCGCTGAGACCGCAGGTAAAGCCGTTCCAGTTTCTTTTTTTCAGTTATATCCTGCAAAATGCCGATGTACCGGATCACCTCGTCACGCTCATTTTTCAGGGGGGTCAGGGTGGCATACACCGTGTAGGGGGTTCCGTCCTTGCGAAGATTGGTGAGCTCGCCTCTCCAGGCGTCCCCCCTTTGTCGGGCCTGTTTCATTCGTTCCGCCGCCGCGTGGCTCTCCTGCCCGGGTTTAAAAATCTCTGCGGTGGCTTTTCCGTAGGCTTCGTCTTTGCGGTATCCACTGATGCGGCAGAAGGCATCATTCACCCACTCGATCCGTTGTTCCGGGTCGGAAATCACCACGGTGTTTTCGGTGGCGGCCAGACAGGCACTGAGCATTTGCATGCGGTCTTTCGCCGCTTTGTCTGCGGTGACATCGCGGAAGAAGACATAGACTCTGTTCTCCTGTGTGGTGCTTTTCCGAACACTCACCTCCAGATCAAGGATCTGACCGTCTTTTGTGCGGTGTTGTGTTTCGAAACGGGAGGCCTCTCCGTAGGGGCCCGATTCAAAGTAGAGACTATGCGTTTCCTTCCGACAGTCAAATTTGCCCAGCTTCTCATCGACCAGTTCCTCCGGCAGATAGCCGGAAAGAGAGCAATAGGCCGAATTCACCTCGCGGATAATGGAGTGCTCATCCACAATCCAGAATCCGTCCATGGCCGTCTGCAGGATGTCCTCCCTCTCCCGCAGGGAGGCCCGGGTGCGTTCGATGGACCGTATCTGCCGGGTAATATCCACCACAAACATCAGTTCCACCTCACGTTGTTCAAAGTGAACCGTCCCGCTGCAGATCTCCACCTCCCGGGTGCTGCCGTCGGCCAGACGGTGTTGCAGGCGATGAAAACCCTTCTGGATGGAGGGTGTCAGGTTGAACATTTCCCGCATCTCCACCGGGGGAGAGATCTGTAGATCTTTGAGGGTCAGGGAAACCAGTTTTTCTTTCGGATAGCCATAAAAGTCCACGGCCTTGTTACTCACATCCAGAATTCTACCGTTGTCGGGATCGAGGATCAGCATCACCAGGGGACTCTCATCGAACAGACTGCGGATCATGCGTTCATTCAGGGCCATCTGACGATGGGCTCGCATTTTGGACTGGGAGTCACTTAGAATCCGTCCGGCCAGAATGGTGGCCAGTGGGTAGGCCGAGAGCAGTGGAGGAACCACCACCCGGGTGAAAAACCGGAGATCCTCTCCCTCAAAGGTGAGCTGGAGCAAGACCAGCATGACCAGATGGACGGTAAATCCCAATAGGATGAGATGATGGAGCCCGGGATCCTTCTGTTCCGGATTGACCCATTTGCGGAAGGCAAGGCCTATACCTGATGTACAGAGCACCACCCCCGCGCCGGTAAGGGCGCCGGTACCGCCCAGTCCCAGGCGATAGAGGATGGCGATAAGGGAGGAAAGCAGGGCGGCCCGCCACCCGAAATGCCAAGCGGCCAGACAGAGCACCACCGAACGGCCGTCGAAAATCACCCCGGACTGCAGTCTCACGGGAAAGGCCATTCCCGCCGCCGCGATGAGTCCGAACAAGGCTCCCTGCATCCAGAGTGAACGGGTGCGTCCCAGTGGCCAGTGGTCGAGTAAAAACGTGGAAAGCACGCAGAAGGCGACCAGAGCAGCCAAATTGAATAACAGTTCCCCAACCATAGCTATTTTCTCTGTCACTCAGACAGATAGACAAGAATAAAATCCAGGAGCCTACATCAGGTTGATCGCGTCCACATCCACCTGCACCTGTACCGAACGGGGTGGGGGAGCGAGAGCCAGAGCCTGACGCAGCGGACGGGTAAACTGACCGGTTTTGGGCACCCGGGCGATGAGCTGATAGCGGTAGGTGTTCTGAATGCGGGCGATAGGAGCCTCGGTGGGGGGCGCCATGAGAATGTCCGCGTTGTCTTTAAAGGTTTTTTCCAGGAGGGCGTGGATGCGTCCGGCGGCCTGCTCCACCTCCGCCGGATTCTCTCCGCGGAACAGGACGCAGATCAGCCGGCGGAACGGGGGGTAATGCAGCATGCGACGGGCCTCCAGTTCCTCGTCGATAAACACGTCGAAATCCCCCCGCCGGGCCGCCTGCACCGCCGGATGGGTGGGGGTATAGGTCTGAATCAACACGTCTCCGGCCACATCCCCGCGGCCGGCGCGGCCCGCCACCTGGGTGAACAGCTGAAAGGCCCGTTCACCCGCCCGGAAATCGGGCATGTGCATGGTGGTGTCGGCGTTGAGAACCCCCACCAGCGTCACGTTGGGGAAATGCAGCCCTTTGGCAATCATCTGGGTACCGATCAGAATATCGATCTCTCCCTTGCGGAAGGAACCCAGCACATGGTGATAGGCGTGCTTGGAGGTCATGGTGTCGCTGTCCATTCTGCGTAGACTCGCCTGGGGAAAAATCCGTCCCAGCTGGGTTTCAATTTTTTCGGTGCCGGAGCCGCCGTAGGTCCAGTCCGTCCCCTCACACTCCGGCATGGGACAGCGGGGCGGGACGTGTACGGTATACCCGCAGAAGTGGCAGCGCAGAACACCGAGCCGTTTATGATAGGTAAGGGCGACGCTGCAGTGTTCACATTCCGGCACATGACCGCATTCCGGGCAGGTGAGATTTTTGGCGTATCCCCTGCGGTTGAGAAAGAGGATCACCTGCTCCCCCAGATTCAGACGCAGGCGGATGCCCTCGATCAGATCGCTGGAAAACGAGGTGGGTTTACCCTCATAACGCTGATGGCGCATGTCCACCACTTTGATCCTCGGCATCTGCCGGTCATCCGCGCGTGCATCGAGCCGGGCCAGGGTGTATTTTCCCCGGTGAACGTTCTCCAGACTTTCCACCGAGGGGGTGGCGGAGCCGAGCACGACCGCGCAACCCTCGAAATGTGCCCGCATCACCGCCACATCCCGGGCGTGATACCGCGGACTTTCCTCCTGCTTATAGGTGCCCTCATGCTCCTCATCCACCACGATCAGCCCCAGATTCTTCACCGGAGCAAAAAGAGCGGAACGGGCGCCGACCACCCCCGTGGCCTCTCCCCGCCGCACCCGGTGCCATTCATCATGCCGCTCCCCATCGGACAGATGACTGTGGAGAACGGCCATACCCTCGCCAAAGCGTCCACGGAAGCGCTCCACGGTCTGGGGGGTCAGGGCGATTTCCGGCACCAGCACAATCGCGCCCATGTCCCGTTCCAGTGCATAGGCGAGGGCCTGCAGATACACTTCGGTTTTTCCGCTGCCGGTCACACCCTGCAGCAGAGTGACGCTGGAATTCTGTTGGCTGATCCCCGTGTTGATCTGCTCCAGGGCTGCGGCCTGCTCGTCGTTCAGGGTCAAAGAGCGGGTGCGCAGAAACTCCTGACCGGCCAGGGGATCCCGCTCCCGCACCCCCTCGGTGATGCGCACCAGGCCTTTTTTCTCCAGGGCCCGGATGCCCGGATGCGTCACTTTGGCCGCCCGGGCCAGGTCGGACATCAGCATATGTTCCCCGCTCAGCAGAATATCCAGTGTCGCGGCCTGTTTGGGTGCTTTCCGGCGCAGCTCCGCCAGCACCCGTTCATCCGAGGCCGCTTCGCCCGGGGTCACCATCAGCTGTTTCCGGTGGGAGGCCCCCTTTTTCCGAACCGCCCCGGGCAGCACGGTTTTGATAGCCTGTTCAATGGGGGCGACATAATAATCGGCCATCCAGACCGCCAGCCGCATGATCTCCGGTGACAGCAGGGCCTCCTTCTGGGCGAGCCCGGTGATGGGTTTGAGTTTTTTGAATTCCGACTGTTCACGGAACCCCAGGACAAAGCCCTCCGTGTTCCGGCGTCCGAAGGGGATCTCCACCTGCATGCCGATTTCGAGATGTCCCCGGAGTGCGGGGGGGATCTCATAATCGAATTCCCGGTCCAGTGCGACATCGACAATGACCCGGGCAATGGTGGGTGGGGAGGAGGACATGCGGTTCCTCTGTAATCACGGATGAAGCAGGATGCATAGAGATTTTTGATTGATTCCCGGGAGAAGGAGGGGAAGGGTCTGCCATGACCATCACCTTTTCCTTCTCCATTCGCCGGGTTCTGTTTGCCGCCGCGCTGGCCGGAGTCGCGGCTGCGGCCTGGTGGCAGTTCCGTCTGGACCGCGTGCTGGTTTCCGCCGCCCGGGCCGAGGGAGTGGATCCGCTGCTGCTGCGGTCGGTGGCCATACAGGAAACCAATTTAAACCCCAAAGCGGTGGGGGCGGCCGGCGAGATCGGGCTGATGCAGATCATGCCCAACACCGCCAGGCATTGGGCGCAGGAGACCGGGAATCCGGTTCCCACCGAGCGGGACCTCTTCCGGCCCTCCCTCAACGCCCGCATCAGCGCCTGGTATATCGGCCAGGGACTGCAGGAGTTTGCCGACACCGAAGACCCGCTGGCCTACGCCCTTGCGTACTACAACGCTGGTCCCACCCGTGCACGTAAATGGATGTCTGAGGTTCCGGAAGGCGTTGCCTTCGAGGATTACATTCCGTTTTCCAGTACCCGAAAATATGTGAAGCAGGTGAAGGAACGGCTGCCCTGAATCCGGAACAACACCCCATGCCGGAATCTGTCTCAGTTGAGACAGGTATTGGCATGTCTGGTTCCTGAATTCCGGGGGGTGCGGGCATGAAGACACTGAATCCGGTGATCCATGTTCCCGAGAAGGTTCGTTCGATGTCTCCAGGCTTCTTTACCTGAGTACCCCTCTGGAAGGAGCCTGGTTGGCAGGAAAGGGTCGGCATGGGTGGCTTGTTGCCAGGCCCGTTTCTCCATGCGGACCCAGTTTCGACAGTTGGCGACGGTGAGAGGGCCATTGTATTCCGGGACGGTTCGGATGTAGGTGTCGTAGGCGGATTCAATGCGGTCCCAATCCCATGCATCCTCCACGATCCACCGGTCGGTATGTTTTCCCTGGCAGCAACCGGAAAGAAAAAGGAGGTTCGCAGGCCGTCCCGGTAGATGTGTACAGCATTTCCGGAGATCATCAGACATAAAAGGGTGCACCCAGACACTGCCTTGAAGACAACCAAACCCATGATGACGCAGCGCCCTGTGCAATTGCTTGCGGGCGGTGACCTCATCGGCCTCCAAATCAAATAGGATTTGTTGCCACGTGCCGTCCCATTTCCGGCTCCAGGCAGATGGAGGGTGGGCTTTGTGTGAGCTTAGATTCCGCGCGGTTTCTGTGAGGACAATACAGGCTCCTCTCGCGTTGCTTTCGGGGTGCCGTTCGAGGAATCCAAGCGCCTCCAACTCGTGGATCCGGTCCATGCAGCCTGTTTTGACCGTCCATTCTTCAAAATTGCGTGACAGATTCAGGATGGAGGGTGCGAGAACCTGTTCCAACCGCCACAAAAGCTGATAAAGGAGAAGTTCGGTTTGGGGTTTCATATCCACCCGAAGTCCGGGGATACCTGATTTTCCGCAGAATTTTGTAAAAAAACCAAAACATGTCTCAGGTGAGACGTGTTTTGGTTTGAGCTGGGCCCAGGTTCGCGCACCAAAAACCTTGCAACCTTCGCAGGGTGGTTTACCCATCAGCTCTTATAATTTGGAGAAGGACATTCTATGGACATTCATGAATATCAGGCAAAATCATTGTTCGCGGAGGCCGGGATTCCCGTGCCGGAAGGGCGGCTGGCTGAATCGGTCGATCAGGCCCTGGCGGCCTATGAGGAACTGGGCGGCGGCATTGTCGCGGTAAAAGCCCAGGTGCATATCGGGGGCCGCGGAAAAGCCGGCGGGGTGAAACTGGCCAAAACGGCGGATGAGGTAAAAGAGCATGCCACCTCCATTCTGGGCATGGACATCAAGGGGCACACCGTCCACAAGATCTGGATCGAGAAGGGCAGCGATATCCGCAAAGAGGCGTACCTCAGCGTCATCCTCGACCGGTCAGATAAAAGCATCGGATTTATTGCCAGTTCGGAAGGCGGGATGGACATTGAGGAAGTGGCGGCCACCACGCCGGATAAAATCCTGCGGTTTGGCTCAACCGATTATACCTTCCCGGAAGAGGAGGCCGAAAAAGCGGCGGCAGAGCTGTTTGGCGGGGATGGAGCGGAGGAGGCGTTGCAGGTCATGCGCAATCTCTTCAGTCTTTATATCGAGAAGGACCTTCAGATGGCCGAAGTAAACCCGCTGGTGTTCACCGGAGAGGGGCGGGTGATTGCGCTGGACGGAAAAATCACCATCGATGACAATGCCCTGATGCGTCAGGCCGGGCTGGAGGAGCTCCGAGACCTGAAAGAAGACAATCCCGATGAGCTGGACGCGAAGTCGAAGGGACTCTCCTTCATTCAGCTGGACGGGGATATCGGGTGTATGGTCAATGGTGCCGGACTGGCTATGGCCACGCTGGATATGATTAATCTGTACGGCGGAGATCCCGCCAACTTTCTCGATGTGGGTGGCAGTTCCAACCCCGAAAAAGTGGTGCACGCCTTCCGGTTCATTCTGAAAAGTGGAAACGTGAAGGCCGTTCTTATTAACATCTTCGGCGGTATCACCCGCTGCGATGATGTCGCCCAGGGTATTCTGAAAGCATTTGACACCATGGACATCACAGTTCCGGTGGTGGTACGGCTGGCCGGCACCAACGCAGAGGAGGGCCGTGCGCTGCTGGAGGGCTCCAGCCTGATCCCGGCGGCCACCTTTGCGGAGGCGGTCAAGAAAACCATCGCACTTGGAAAAGGAGAAACGGCATGAGTATTCTGATCGACGAAAACACCAAGGTCATCGTACAGGGCATCACCGGACGTGACGGATCCTTCCACACCGGTCAGATGATCGAGTACGGCACAAACATCGTTGGCGGGGTCACCCCGGGCAAGGGTGGACAGGAGGCTCACGGTAAACCGGTGTTCAACTCCGTACAGGAAGCCAAAGAGGCGGTCGGAGTGGATGCCACCGTGATTTATGTGCCGGCCAAATTTGCCAAAGGCGCCGTGCAGGAGGCCATTGATGCGGAAGTGCCGCTGATCATCTGCATCACCGAAGGGGTTCCGGTCAACGATATGGTCAGCCTGTACCATGAGGTGAAAGCCAAAGGCCTGAAGATGATCGGTCCGAACTGTCCGGGATTGATCACCCCCGGGAAAAGCAAGGTCGGGATTATGCCCGGCAGCATCTGTATACCCGGCAAGGTGGGGGTCATCAGCCGTTCCGGCACCCTGACCTATGAGATCGTTCATGCCCTCACCACCCAGGGGATCGGACAGTCCACCTGTGTGGGGATCGGTGGCGACCCCATTGTCGGCTCCAATTTCCGGGATATCCTCGCCGAGTTTGAACAGGATCCCGACACCGAAGCGGTGGTGCTCATTGGCGAAATCGGTGGAGACGAGGAGGAGAAAACGGCCTCGTACATCAAAGAGAATATCAAGACCCCCGTGTTCGCGTACATCGTGGGCGCCAGCGCTCCCGAAGGACGCACCATGGGTCATGCCGGTGCGATTGTCTCCGGGAATGCCGGGACGGCGGCCTCCAAACAGACCGCGTTCCGCGAAGCCGGTGTGCCCGTCGCCAAGACCTTGGACGACATGGCGGAGATGGTGGCGGAGTTCTTTAAGTAAACCGCTAATCAACGCTTATTCACGCTAATTATTAGCGATAATGAGCGTACATTAGCGGTTAAAAATTAATCATGAGAATCGGATTTATTGGCACCGGGGTGATGGGCGGCAGTATGGCCGGTCATTTGTTGAAGGCCGGCTATGCGTTGACGGTATTCAACCGTACAAAATCCAAGGCGGAAAATCTTCTGTCGGCCGGAGCCAAATGGGCTGACACGCCGGCCGAGGTGGCGCGGAACGCGGAGGTGGTGTTGACCATAGTGGGTGATCCTGCGGATGTGGAGGCCATCTATCTGGGACCTGAAGGAATCCTTGCTCAGGCTGAAGCCGGAACCCTTGTGGTGGATATGACCACCAGCAGTCCTGATCTGGCCGAGACTCTGTATCAAAAAGGAAAAGAGAAAGGCATCGAGGTGCTGGATGCCCCGGTATCGGGAGGGGACTCCGGAGCCCGGGAAGGAACGCTGTCGATCATGGTCGGCGGCGATCGAAACACCTTCGATTCTGCACGCCAGCTACTCGAAATTTTAGGACCCAACATCGTATATCAGGGGGAGGCCGGAAACGGGCAGCGGACCAAAATGGCCAATCAGATTGCGATTGCCGGCGGCATGCTCGGAGTGTGCGAGGCCGTGATCTATGCGCAACGGTCCGGGCTCGACCCGGAAACGGTGCTGCAAAGTATCCAGGGCGGTGCCGCAGGCAGTTGGTCCCTGACCCATCTGGCTCCCCGTATGCTGGAGGGGGATTTTGCGCCCGGATTCTTTGTCAAACACTTCGTCAAGGATCTGAAGATCGCCCTCGAATCCGCCGAAAAAGCGTCATTGGATTTACCGGCTCTGGAGCTGGCGCTGCAGCAATATGAGAAGCTCATGGCTCGCGGAGACCAGGACAAAGGGACGCAGGCCCTTGTCGGTTTATATTAAAATACTTATAATAAATAAACCTTAAAGGGTGAATTTTATTCTTGCCGGATCCTAACATTACCCATTACAGTCTTCTTAACCCGTAAGGAGACAACCATATGAGTGATGATATTGTATTGGAGGAACCCGAGGACACCCAGACTCCCAAGCCCGCCGCTCCCAAGCCCGCGGTTCCCGTCTGGGCGTTTATTCTCACCCTGCTGACCTTTGTGTGCCTGCTCACTGCGGTCACCGTCGGCATCCTTGAGATCCAGTATTACGGCTGAGCGGAATCCACCACCGGGAGGGACCTCGGATCTCCCCTCTCTATGAGGGGCTCTCTATTTTTCCGGAAATTGGAGTTGCCTCCTCACCCTGTTTGAGGCATAAGCCCCCTCCCAGCTTTTTGCGGGGTCTTAGCTCAATTGGTTAGAGCGCCGGCCTGTCACGCCGGAGGTTGCGGGTTCAAGTCCCGTAGATCCCGCCATTATTTACCCTCCGCAAGGAGGGTTTTTTTGGGTCAGATTATGATTACGGTTTACGTTCTTCAGAGCACAGAAAACGGTAAAAGATACGTGGGAATAACCAATAATCTATCTCGTCGACTCACGGAACACCGATGCAAAGAATCCAAGGCCGGCCAACTTCTGTATTCATTTGAGCTCATTTATACAGAAGAAGTGAGTGAGTATACGGAGGCAAGATTACGGGAGAAGTTTTTAAAATCGGGATCAAGGAGAGA
>CAZVCO010000010.1:12216-18130 GCA_964625795.1 uncultured Verrucomicrobiota bacterium
GGCGGATCCCGCCATTATTTACCCTCCGCAAGGAGGGTTTTTTTGTAGCGCCATCGCCCCGATGGCAGAATCAGTTCATTGTTCACCAGGGTCAAATCCCCATGGGTTTGCGTTGAGCCCGGTGCTGAAAAGGGCTAGGGAATTCCTATGCCCTCCGCTTCATCCTGGATCCGTCTGGCCCGGCCGCATCAGTACATCAAGAATGTCTTTGTGCTGATGCCGCTCTTCTTTGCCGGCGGTTTTTCCCGCCCGGAGCTGCTTGTTCCCACCCTGCTGGGGTTTGTGTCATTTTCTCTGGTGGCCAGCGGGGTGTACGTGCTGAATGATTTGTTTGACCGCGAAGAGGACCGTCTCCATCCGGAAAAACAACGCCGGCCTCTGGCCGCTGGAGAGGTGAGTTCCCGACAGGCCTGGATCTGGTCGGGCCTGTTGGCCTTATGCGGACTGACCTTGATGGTGGTGCTTTCCGTAAAGGCGTTCATTATTCTGGCGGTGTATCTGGCAATGAACATCTCCTATTCCGTCAAACTGAAGCAGATCCCGCTGCTCGATGTCAGTCTTATCGCCACCGGTTTTGCCCTCAGGCTCTTTGTCGGTTCCTTTGTGGCCGGTATCCCTCTCTCACAGTGGATCGTGGTCACCACCTTTCTGCTGGCACTGTTTCTGGCCCTGGCCAAACGGCGGGATGATCTGGTGATCCATGCCCGCACGGGTGAATCACTCCGCAAGGCCTCCAGGGGATACAATCTCGAGATGCTGAACAGTGCCATCACGTTGCTGGCGGCATCCAGTATTGTGGCCTATCTTCAGTATACCACTTCGGCCGAGGTCACGGCCCGGCTGGGATCAGAGCATGTCTATCTGACCACCCTGTTCGTGGTCATGGGGATTCTAAGGTATCTCCAGATCACCTTCGTGCATGAAAAAAGCGGATCCCCCACTCAGGTGGTCCTCACCGACCGGTTTACCCAACTCAACCTGCTCTGCTGGGGGCTCTCGTTCGGAGTGCTGTTGTACACATGATGTCCACGTCACCCATGTCCTGGGGACTCCTGCCCTCTGCCACCCAGAAACTCCTGCCCGTCTCCAGCCGTACGTCCGCGCTGCCCCGGGAGGAGGAGTCCATGCTTCCCTACGGTCTGGGACGGAGTTATGGAGACAGCTGTCTGAACGATGGTGGATCGCTCCTGCTGACCCGCGGGCTGGACCGATGGATCCGGTTTGATACGGAAACCGGAGTTCTGGAATGTGAAGCGGGCGTCTCCCTGGCCGAAATTCTGCGTCTGGTGGTTCCGGCCGGCTGGTTCCTTCCGGTATCCCCCGGCACCCGCCACGTGACGGTCGGGGGGGCGATCGCGAATGATGTTCACGGGAAGAATCATCATCGGTACGGTACCTTTGCCGCCCACGTCACCGAACTGAATCTGCTCCGCTCCGATGGAACCCGGCGCACCTGTTCCCGCACGGAGAACGCCACCTGGTTTCGGGCCACGGTGGGAGGGCTGGGGCTTACCGGACTGATCACCAGAGCCTCTCTGCAACTTCGTCCCATCACATCCCGGCAGATCGAGGTGGAGAAAATCCGGATGGCAAACCTGACAGACTTTTTTGCTCTGGCGGACGAATCGGATTCCTCTCATGAATACACCGTGGCCTGGGTGGACTGCTTGGCCTCGGGTTCGGAGACCGGGCGGGGGATCTTTATCCGGGGAAATCATGATCCCGATCCCGGTCCGCTTACGCCGGATGGCTCCGCCCGGCTATCGGTGCCGGTACACGCTCCTGGATTTCTACTCAACCGCTGGACGGTGAAAGCCTTCAATACCCTGTACGCCAATACGCTGCGGGATGACCGTTTTGCGGGAAAAGAGGATTACCTGCCCTTTTTCTATCCGCTGGACGGAGTGGAGCATTGGAACCGGCTGTATGGCCGGCGCGGATTTTATCAGCATCAATGCGTGGTGCCGCGCGAGGGGGACGGCGGACCCATACGCGAGATCCTGGACCGGATCGGCCGCAGTGGTCAGGCTTCTTTCCTGGCGGTGCTGAAAGTGTTCGGGTCCCAGCCGCCGGAAGGTCTGCTCAGTTTTCCCCGTCCGGGTGTCACCCTGGCATTGGATTTCCCCAACCGCGGTGAAGAGACGCTGCGGCTGATGCAGGAGCTCGATGCGATTGTACGCGCGGCCGGGGGCACGCTTTACCCGGCGAAAGATGCCCGAATGGACGGGGAACTGTATCGGGAATCCATGCCGGCCTTGAACCATTTCACCTCATACATCGATCCGGCGTTCGGAAGCAGTTTCCAGCGTCGGGTTCTGGAGACCCCATGAAGACCACGCTGATCATTGGTGCCACCTCCGCCATGGCGGAACACACGGCCCGCCGGCTGGCGGCCGACGGCGAACACCTGCTGCTCGCGGCCCGGAATACGGACGCCCTTGCGCCGGTGGCAGAGGATCTGCGGGTGCGCGGGGCCTCATCGGTCGAAATCCTGCCCGGCTTTGACGCTTCGTCACCGCAGGGCATTCAGGCGCTTCTGGACGCGCTGCAGTCGTTGACGGTACAACTGGACCGGATTCTTATTGCGCATGGCCACCTGCCGGATCAGCAGGTATGTGAAGCTGATCCGGAAGCCGCCGCCCGTGACGTGGAGATCAACTTCACCAGCACCGTCCGGCTGTGCACGGTGCTGGCCACTCTTCTGTCGAAGCAGGGGCACGGAACCCTGGCAGTAATCAGTTCGGTGGCGGGACTCCGCGGCAGACAGAGCAATTACCTCTACGGGGCGGCCAAGGGCGGGCTGAATGTGTTTCTGCAGGGATTACGCAACCGGCTGCACGCGGACGGCGTCCGTGTGCTGACCCTGCTGCCCGGGTTTGTGGACAGTCCCATGACGGCGGAGATGGACAAAGGTCCGTTGTTTATTTCGGCGGATAAGGCCGGACGTCTCATTCACCGTGCGCTTACCGGATCCCGTCGGGATGTGGTGTATGTGCCGTTCTTCTGGCGGTACATCCTCTGGATCATCCGGGCGATTCCCGAGTCTATTTTTAAACGCCTGTCGCTTTAACGGTCCCGGCGTCAGGCCGGCTTCTCAAGGAAGTCCGGCGGACGGCTCACGGCGTAGTGAATAATGTCCGGTAGATCCGACGGGGGAATTCCTTTCCAGAACACCGTCCAGCCGCCTTCGATATGGTGGCCGGTGGCATGTCGTTCATACCACTGGTTAATGGGGTTATCCGTGCGGGACCGCCAGAAGAGTTTTTCCTGAGAGGCGCAGGCGGCATCCCATAGTTCCTGAGCGACTCCCTCACCGCGGGCCTGTGTGCCCACCGCGAACTTGCTGAGGTAACGCCCGGCGGGATGTGCCTCCAACAGCACCGCTCCCCGGTAGTCTTTCTCCAGAAAAAGGTCCACCGCATCTTCCAGGCAATCCGGATTGGAAAGAGGTTTGCCGAAGGATTCCTCGATCAGGGCCACCAGTTTCTCTTTCTGAAGCGATTCGATTCCTGTCAGGTGAAGGATTTCGCTGCCCGGACGGATAATACTGCCCCGGCCTTTCACCGTGAACATTTCCTGCAGGAGGTACAGAGGGGAGGAAACGCTGACGTGCAGAGAGGGGTGGTGCTGCAGCCAGGAAGAGGCCCACTCCACCACGCCCAGGTCTTCCGGCACCAGCGGTACCTGGGGTTTACGTTTGAGGTACAGATAAAACAGGCGATCCCCGTTGGGAGCGTGCAGCATTCCCGAGTTTCTCAGTACGTGGACGCGGGCGGAAAGGGCCGGAGCGACGGCGGGGGTCAGATCCTGTTCATCTAAACCCGGCAGCAGAAGGATAGGAATTTTCTCCTCGTTCAGACACTGGGCCGTGATGGACTGCAGCTGTGCCTCCGGTTCCTGGAGAACCGTCGCGTCCAGCAGTAGCGTCGGGCCATGGCAGGTCAGTTCCTCGGCATGGGTGCGGGCATGCTCGCCGAACAGGACCACCAGGGGACAGAGTTCGAGCCGCAGCAGAAAGTGGAGATCGAAACTCATGAGATCTCCGGATTCCCGGATACTGCCGCCGTCCGGAAGCACCAGGGCGAAAAAGGGAGACCGGTTCTCCTGAAACTTTTTCAGATAAAATTCGTACTCCGACCGACGGCCAATGCTGTCGAGAAAGAGACGGATGGTTTTGGAGATGGTGTTCATTTTTCCAGCTCCTCCACGTCGTCAAAACGGATTTTGATCGTCCGGTCCATTTCACGGTCACGGACCACCAGGTCCTGCACCATCCAGAGGTCCTCCCGGATTTTTTTCAACTTGTCCACCTCCAAACGTCTCAGCACCTCACCCTCTTGATTCAGCGTCTCTGCGGCCACCACAAACAGAGCCCGTTTGTCGATCCACAGCCGCACCGATTCCTGCCGGCCCGGGGAAGGAATCCGGACTACATACGCATCCCGGGCGCGGACCCGTTCCAGACCGGTCACTTCCGCCCCTGGCCACCACAAAAACTCCAGGGCGAGATCGGATCCGTTGAGTCCGGTGTCGACAAGATTTTCCGGCATCTCCACCGGGGAGCCGTTCCGGGCCCAGGAGGAGTCCGTTTCCCCCCAGGACACGCGAAATCGCTCCAGCGGGGCGCCAAAGGCGTCATAGAGGGCGAAGGTCATATAAGGTGGGGTGCTGCCGAAATGCAATTCGGACGTCAGCCTGCGGGTTGTTTTCCCCTCATCGGAACGGGTACGGATTTCCCCGGTGAGACGGAGTGGCATGGACGGGAGATTGTCCCGCACCTGTTTCATGAGCGTTGGTCCGAAGGGAAGGGGTTCCGGCGTGGCCAGACGCTCAGCCATTTCCTGATTCGGATTCCGAGCGACCTGCGCAGACAAATGGAACCATCCAGAAATCAGACAGGTGAACAGGAAAAATATCGGGCGATGTGACATAGGGTACACCCTACGCCAGAGAAGAGAGTGTGCCAATCCTGATTTATGTTTCCCGGAAACTTAAGGCCGCCAACCCCAGACCCGGTAGATCGCTACACCAGGTGAAGGAGTTGTGTCGATGTAGGCATTCTTCGGCGGAGTCGCAGGAAGATTATCTCCAATCATCACAAAAGGATCCAGCAAACTGTCTGCCCGTTCCACAAAGTAATAATATCCCGGGCTTCCGTTCCAGGACAACTTCATTCCTGCCAACGTGGGAGTAATGGTGATGTTCAGGCGTTCCAGCGTGTAGGTGGATCCCACGTGGTTATTTCCATAGCTGGATTCTGTGCTGACCCCGGTGGCATTCACGACGGCCATCGCATGGTAGGTGCCTTCTGTACCCGGAGCCGTCAGGTCGGAGACCCGGATTTCTTTGGTTTCATCAGGACCCAGAACGCCAACCTCAGTGGTTTTGTCTGCGGCAAGGGAGGGAGCCGAGGTGTAACGGTCGTTTGCACCCCAGACCGCAAGTACTCCGGCATCACCCGCAACCGGACCCTGGTTCTTCACCTGAATCACCGCATCAAATTCACTGCCGGCTACAGCAGGACTTGGATCCAATGTCACGGACTGAACGATAAAGTCGGGTTTGGCCATTTCTGCAGATACCATGGAATAATAGGACATGTTATGGTTGTTCCCTTCAGCCGCTTCCACAACATCGTCATCGGCATCAATCTCCACCCGAACATGGGTGTAACGGGCCGTCGGTCCTGAGGTGAGGCCGTCAATCATGTAGGTGGCAGATTCTCCTACCTGCAGAGAACCTGTGGAAATGTCGGATGAACCACCTGATAAGTAATCAGGCCAAATCCGGAGAGTGGAGGCATCGCCATCCCGGAATCCAATATTTGTAATCACAACCTCAGCAGAAAATGCCTGATTCACGGTGCCTGGCTCTGGACTCAGGGTAATGGAGGTGACCTCAAAGTCCGGCTTCA
>CAZVCO010000010.1:18140-32864 GCA_964625795.1 uncultured Verrucomicrobiota bacterium
GACCAGCCGTGGCAGAGATAGCAGTCGTTCTGTAGCGGCGCACCCTGGTGATTGTCGACGATATCGTTGTCGTCGTCGCTGCCGGTGTGGCGACCGGAGTGGGTGCAGGTGTCGGAGCGGGAGTGAAGGGGAAGGTGAGAACATGAGTATCGGTGGACGTGACCTGCTGTCCATTTGGGGTCGTTCCATAGGCTTTCGCGATGTTCACGAATTCGCCTGAATCGATTTCGGACTGGCTCGGATAGTACGTCGCAGTAAAGCTTGTGGTATCTGTGGTTCCCGCGGGCAACAGAGCCAGCGTTCCATCCACATCCACGGATGGATCGATGATAAGGATATTGGAAAGGTCTACCTCCCCAGTGTTTTCCACGGTGAAGGTATAATCAATATGGGGGGGTTCAGCGGCAGTACCTCCGCCTGATCCAGAGAGGCAAATCACCCCGTCAAAATAGAAATTATGGAACTCAAAGCCATTTTCGCTGGTGACGGTTCCGCTGATGACCGCCCGGCCGTCAATAGAGCCGCCGGAGAAAGCCGTATTTTGAGCGGACATCGCCATGAAGGATGCCTCATGTAAAAACCCGGACATGGTAATGTCGGTGGCGTTCGGGTAGTTCACCAAGACGTGTTCGTGATCCACACCCACCAGACGCATGCTTCCATTCACCCGGTGGATGGTGGTTCCGGTCACATTGATCAGTACGGTGGAGTCTGCAGGAGCATCGATCACGATTTCCTGTGAGGGGCGGTTCCACTGAGCGGCGGTCACGGCAAAAATATTCAGACCTGGTTCGAGTCCGGTCAGCAGCAACTCGTACGTTTCCGATGCGTCCACGGTGCCGGTGGGTGTCATATTGGCCAGGGTGGCACTTCTGGCTTTCAGTCGGCCTTTCCACTGATTGAATTTCTGACCGGAACCGTCTGCAGGCACATTGCCGTCATCGTCCAGCGTGATGGGGGATACTTGCCGAACCATGTTGCCATTCGCCATCCACCGATAGGGTCCCGTGCGGGTACCTCCCACAACAATATTTCCATTTACTCCCCATGTCCCGTCTTCAAAATCGCCCTGTACGATGAGCATATCCACTGCACTGCCAATCAGATCCGGGATGGGATGACCTTTGATGACCTGGCCGACACTGTATGAGGCTGGAATAGAGGCATTCCCCTGTACGCCAAGCCGTCCGTCTGTATCTCCTCCTGAAGCGGTGAAGTCACCGAAAATAATGGCGTTGAAGTTGGCGGCGGGTCCAAAGACAAGACATTCAGCCCAGGGGTCCGAAGAACCAGGTGTAAAGACGCCCTCTTTAATCAGCTCGATCGATGCGGAAGGAGTAGGTGTCGCGGTCGGAACCGGAGTCGGGGTAGACGTTGGCACCGGTGTAGGTGTGGCCGTCGGCAATGGTGTGGGGGTTGCGGTCGGAGCCGGTGTGGGAGTCGCCGTTGGCTCAGGTGTTGGCGTTGCCGTGGGAAGTGGAGTCGGCGTAGCTGTTGGCAACGGAGTTGGCGTAGCCGTGGGAATCGGTGTGGGTGTAGCCGTAGGAACCGGAGTTGGAGTAGGGGTCGCGGTCGGCTCAGGAGTCGGGGTTGGCCCCGGAGTCGGAGTAGCGGTTGGGGCCGGAGTCGGTGTCGCGGTTGGTACTGGAGTCGGGGTTGCTGTTGGCAGCGGCGTCGGTGTGGCCGTTGGTACCGGAGTGGGCGTTGCCGTTGGAACTGGAGTCGGAGTAGGCGTGGGGGGGACCGGCGTAGGGGTAGCCGTTGGCACCGGGGTAGGTGTTGCCGTCGGAACCGGAGTCGGAGTCGCGGTGGGTTCCGGTTTCACCGTGCAGGAATTGTTCGGACCGGGAAGTATGCCGGTATCATACCCGTTTCCAGCTTTGGTAATCACCTTGATTCCGCCAATTTCGTAATTTCCGTTTACCGTGAAATAGTAAAACACCTCGTTGAAATCACTGATACCCGTGTCGAACTTTAGAAATTTTTGCTCTGATTTCTTTAAATCTTTTATGGACCCGTCTTTGCCAGGAGTTCCTGGAAAACTGCCGGGTACCGGAGATCCTACTTTTGATCTCAGGTCTTCGGGTCCCAGACCTGCGGGATCTTTATAAAACACAACGCCGGCGTCCAGGATCTGAATGCCGGGACAAAGTAATTGGAAATTGGTGTGGGAAATATTGGGTTTTCTTCCCGATTTAATCCGATAGACCCAAGTGGATTGTCCGGGATTTGGGAAATCATACGCGACTTCGCGCAGCTCAGCCTCATCGTTGCCAATAACCACGGTTTGACCAACCCCCACAACAGTGGTGACCGCATGTGCCATCCCGCTGAACAAGCTGCCGAGAAGCAGAGCGCTCAAAAAGCGTGTGGATTTAAAAGGTGGAAGATGAATCATGGCGATAAAATAAAAATCTTAATGTTAATAATATCAATCCGCCCTATGGATGAGCAATACAAATATTACCAACCGTACTAATTTAATTCCCGGCGGTTTCACCGGTCGGATCCGGAGAGGAAGGCCGATCTGTGCCGGGAACCGGATCGTAGCCGCTTGCCCCCCAGGGATTGCAGCGCAGAATCCGCCAGAGGATGAGGGGGAGGGCGCGGTAAAGCGGCAGATGGTGCAGAGCGTCCAGGGCATAGCGGGAACAGGTGGGCTGAAAGCGGCATCCTCCGCCCAGCACGCCGGTCAGGGCATGCAGTACCGGAGAGACCAACAGCCGGTAGGTATGAATCAGCAGCAGAAAAGGAGACGCCAGGATCCAGCGGACCCGGTTCACCAGTCCGCATCCAGCGGGGTGACGCCTTCGGAACCGGGCAAATCCGCCATGACCTCCGCCACGGTGCTGTCCATACCCGGAAGAATCCGCTCCGGTTGGAGATCAGCCAGCGGCTGCACCACAAAACGGCGCTCGGCCCAGCGGGGATGCGGCACGGTCAGCCCGCCGGAACCGATGAGCTGATCCCCGTAAAAAATGATATCCACATCCACCGGACGCGGTGCGTTTTTGTCGTCTGCTTCTCTCCGTCGTCCCAGCGCGGCCTCCACCTCTCCAATTCGTTTCAGCCATTCCTTTGCAGAGGCGGTCGACGAGACAATCAGCACGGAATTCAGAAAGGTGAGATGCTGAAATTCCTCTTTCACATCCACCGGTTCCGTTTCATACAGCCTGCTTTTACCCACCAGAACGGTGTCGGAAAACGCAAGAAGCCGGTCTGCGGCCTCCTGAATGTGGGAACGTTTGTCTCCCAGGTTGCTGCCCAGAGACAGGCCGATGTCGACAGAATCCGTCATAAGGGATTACTCCAGTTCCAGCACGTCCCACATATGATAGACGCGGCCGGCCGGCTGGCCGACCAGCCATGCACAGGCCCGCAGCGCACCGATGGCAAAGGTTTCTCTGCGGGTGGCGCGGTGGGAAAGATCGATCAGTTCCCCGTCGGCGGCGAAACGCACGGTGTGATCTCCGGCCACATCGCCGCCCCGCAGGGCATGAAAACCGATTTCCTGTGCTGGCCGTTCGCCCTCCATACCCGAACGCCCGTCCTTGCGGACCTCGGACAGGTTCCAGCCGCTGCCTCTGGCCGCGGCCTCCCCCAGAAAGAGGGCGGTGCCGCTGGGGGCATCTTTTTTCATGCGGTGATGCATCTCGGTGATTTCAATGTCGTAGCCTTTGTCTTTCAGGGTGGCGGCGGCTTTTTCCACCAGATTGGCCAGAAGATTGACGCCCAGACTCATATTCGGCGCATACAGCAGGGGGGTTTTTTCTGCCAGCTCCTCCACGGTGGCCTGTTCCTCCGCCGTGAGTCCGGTGGTGCCGATCACCACCCCTTTTCCGGCATCGGCCAGCAGTTTCAGCCGCTCGCGGATTCCGGTGTGGAAGCTGAAATCGATAAACAGATCCGCCTTCTCCAGTACGGCAGGCAGACTTGCCCCCAGCTCCACGCCGGCGGGGGAATGTCCGGCCAGCACGCCCAGATCCTGTCCCTGGGAGGGATGACTGGAGATATCCACCGCGGCTGTAAGTTTCAGGTCCGGCACCATCCCGTCCAGCAGGCAGGAGGCCAGGGCCTGACCCATCCGCCCACCGCCGCCAATCAAACCAATCCGTGTCATGAGAGAACTCCGTTTCGTGTCAGTACGTCTTTCAATACCCGTTTTTTCTCTGCCGAGAGGGGACACATGGGCAGACGGAAGGATTCGCACACCTGTCCCATCAGGGCCAGCGCGGTTTTGACCGGCAGCGGGTTGGTGTCCAGACACAGCAGGGTGCTGAACAGGTCATGATAACACAGGTGCGCCCCGCGGGCCTTGTCCCACTCGCTGTTGAGGGCGGCCGTGACCACCTCCAGCACGCGGTCCGGCACGGCGTTCGACGCCACGCTGACCACGCCGCGCGCCCCGACCGACATCATGGGCAGGGTGAGCGGATCATCTCCGGACAGCACGCACAGATCCGGATGACGGGTCAGCAACTGGCTGACCCGGTCCACACTGCCGCCGGCCTCTTTCACCGCCACGATGTTGGGGTGCTGCACACAGGCGGAGATCAGATCCATCGACAGCGCTTTTCCGCTGCGTCCCGGCACGTTATAGAGCATCACCGGCAGACCGAGGTCGGCCACGGCGGTGAAATGCGCGAGCAGGCCGTCATCGGAAGGCTTGTTGTAGTACGGCGTCACCTGCAGGGTGGCGTCGCAGCCGAGATCCAGTACCGCTTTGGTCAGCTCAATGGCCTCGGCGGTCGAATTGGCTCCGGTGCCGGCGATCACCTGTACCCGACCGTTCACCCGTTCGGTGACTCTGCGGATTACCTGGATGTGTTCCGGTTTTTCCAGCGTCGGGGACTCTCCGGTGGTGCCCACCGGGACAAGGCCCTGTACTCCGGCCTCCAGCTGGGCATCCACCAGCCGGTCCAGAGCCGCCGTGTCCAGCTCACCGGAATCGGTAAACGGGGTGACGAGGGCGGTATAAACACCTTGAAACATCGGGTTATCCCTTCTGAAGGTTGGAGCGCATCCGCAGCCGCAGAGAGTTCAGACGGATAAAGCCATGGGCATCCTTCTGATCGTATACGGTGTCGGTCTCGAACGTGGCCACATCCTCATCGTAGAGGGAGTTGGGCGATTTCCGTCCCACGACGATGGTGTTGCCCTTGTAGAGCCTGACCCGGGCCACGCCGGTGGTGTTTTTGGCCGCATCATCCACGGCCGCCTGCAGCATTTCCCGCTCGGGGGCAAACCAGTATCCGTTGTACACCAGCTCGGCATACTTGGGGGCGAAGCTGTCACGCAGATGCAGGACCTCCCGGTCCATGGCCAGCTGTTCCACCGCCTCGCGGGCTTTGTAGAGAATGGTGCCGGCGGGGGTTTCGTACACCCCGCGGCTTTTCATGCCCACGTAGCGGTTTTCCACAATGTCGATCCGGCCCACGCCGTGTTTGCCAGCCAGGATGTTCAGTTCCAGCATGATGTCCAGCGGGGACATGTCCTTGCCGTTCAGCGAAACCGCGTCTCCCTGCTCGAAGCCGATTTCAATTTCCTCCGCTTCATCCGGTGCGTCCTCGGGATCGGTGGTGAGCAGGAACATGTCTTTGTCCGGTGCCCGCCAGGGATCCTCCAGCACGCCGCCCTCGTAGGAGATGTGCAGGAGATTGCGGTCCATGGAATAGGGCTTCTTCGCAGTGACCGGGACCTCAATGCCCCGGGAGGCGGCATAGTCCATCAGCTCGGTGCGGGAGGTGAAGTTCCAGAACCGCCAGGGGGCAATGACCTCGATGGAGGGATCCAGCGCGTAGGCGGTCAGTTCAAACCGGACCTGATCATTGCCTTTCCCGGTGGCGCCGTGCGCGATGGCGGTGGCACCGTGCTCATGGGCCACTTCCACCAGACGTTTGGCGATCAGCGGACGGGCAATACTGGTGCCCAGCAGATAACCGCTTTCGTACACCGCATTGGCGCGGATCATCGGAAACACATAGTCCCGGGCAAATTCAGCGCGTACATCATCCACAATACATTTGACCGCACCATGCGAGAGGGCTTTTTCCTCCAGTCCGTCCAGTTCCTCCTGCTGACCCACATCGCAGGCGTAGCAGATGATTTCCGCATCGTACTCCTCCTGGAGCCACTTCAGAATAATGGAGGTGTCGAGACCTCCGGAATAAGCTAAGACAATTTTCTTTTTCACGTTAGGATTCCTTGGATGAGGGCCCGTCCCGCCAATCGGCACAGGCGTCAGAAATGATGGCGGCCGCCTCCCGGATCTGATCGGGTGTCACCGTGAGAGGTGGAAGCATCCGGATGACGTTACCGGCAGTGCATATGGTAAGCAAACCCCGTTCCGCAAGAAGTTGTTCCAACTCCTTGGCGGGGCGGTCGATGACCAGGCCCTGCAGTAGCCCCTGTCCCCGCAGGGTGGTAATAACGTCATTTTCCTCCACCACCGGCTGCAGCAGGTCACACAGCAGGGCGCCCATCTCCCGGGCATGAAGGCAGAGTTTCTCCTCCCGGAACACCCGAAGCACGGTTCTGGCCACGGCGCAGGCCAGCGGTTGACCGCCAAAGGTGGTGCCGTGACTTCCAGGTGTGAGGACATCCTGCACTCCCGGGCCGCACACCACGGCGCCAATGGGGAAGCCCCCGCCCAGACCCTTGGCCAGCGAGAGGGCATCCGGTTCAATCCCATACCGTTTGTAAGCAAAACAGATCCCGGTCCGGCCCACGCCGGTCTGCACTTCGTCAATGAGGAGGAGAATGCCCTTCTCTTTGCAAAATTCCGCTAAACCGGTAACAAAGTCCGGATCGGCCGGGATGATACCGCCCTCGGCCTGCACCAGCTCCAGCATCACGGCCACCGTGGACGGGGTACAGGCCTCTTTCACGGAGGCCAGATCATTAAAGTCCGCGTACGAGAACCCTTCCGGAAGAGGTTCGAAGCCTTTCTGCACCTTCTCCTGTCCGGTGGCGGTAAGGGTGGCCAAGGTCCTTCCGTGGAAGGAGTTGCGCATGGTGACAATATGGGCGCGTCCGGAGGCCGACCCCCATTTTCTCGCTACTTTGATCAGCCCCTCATTGGCTTCCGCCCCGGAATTGCAGAAAAACACTTTTCCCCCCAGGGTCATCTCATTGAGTTCTTTAGCCAGCCGCGGCGCCTGGTCATTATAGTATAAATTTGAGACGTGCATGAGGCGCGAGGCCTGCGTGGTCAACGCCTCCACCATGGCCGGGTGGGAGTGGCCCAACGATGTTACCGCTATACCGGAAGAAAAATCCAGATATTTCTTTCCAGCGGAATCCCACAGATAGCTTCCCTCGCCTTTTACGAACAGGTGTTCCGGCGCGTAATTCGGGGTGTGATGCTGCTGATGCAGATCTGAGATTTCATCCAGCAGGGGGTCGGTTTTCATGAGGAAGTCTTATCGGCAATGATTTCAGTACCCACCCCTTCGCGGGTAAAGAGCTCCAGCAGGAGAGAATGGGGCAGGGAGGCATCGATAAAGTGGGTCTTCCGGATGCCGGCTTTGATGGCCTGCACCGCACCGGAAACCTTGGGAAGCATGCCCCCGGCGATGGTGCCGTCCGCGATCAGGGCCTCCACCTCCTGCAGCGTGACCGAGCTGATCAGGCTGGAGGGATCTCCGGGATCTTTCAGAATTCCCGGCACGTCCGACAGGAACACCAATTTCCGGGCGCGCAGCTGACGGGCCATGGCTCCGGCCGCGACATCGGCATTGATGTTGTAGATGTTTCCGTGTTCGTCCGAACCCAGGGGGGTCACCACCGGAATGCGGTTGGCGTTCACCGCCTCCAGGATGGGAGAGGTGTCGACCGAGACCACATCCCCCACGAATCCCCAGTCGAGGGTGGCTCCGGTGGCCGGATCGGTTTCGGTGTGTTTCACCACCCGGAAGAGGTCCTGTCCGTGCAGTCCCTTGCTTTCGGCCTGAAACGAATTCAGCGCCTCGCACACCTTCACATTCATTTCGTGGTTCAGGGTTTTCTCCACGATGGCGATGGTATCGAGATCGGTTACCCGCAGTCCGTTGAGAAAATGGGGGGCGATACCGGCCTGTTCCATATTGCGGGAAATTGCCTTGCCCCCGCCGTGCACCACCACCGGCCTCAAACCGATAATCTCCATGAACGCGATATCCCTCAGAATATCCAGATACTGTTCCTCTTCCTCCAGAATACTCCCGCCAAATTTCACTACGACAATGTCGCCGCGAAATTCCTGAATGTAGGGCATCGCGTCAATGAGAACAGAGGCTTTCTGAATGGCATGCTGAATCATAACGGGTCGCGCGAATTAGCATATTCTGACCCGTGCCGTCAATCTTGCGCCTAAATCAGATGTAACGCATACGAATTAGTATTTATTTGACGAATACGGTTGTGTTTCCTCTGAGGGATAAGCTAAAGGGAGCATGCGAAATTCGCTGACAGGACCTTTGTCTAACGGAAAGCTGTGAAAATCAGCTGCGGTCGCGCCACTGTAACCGGAAGGAGACTTCCGGAAGCCAGGAGACGAGGCGGAGGTTCCCAGATCAGTCCCGAACTGATCATTCAATACGACGCCCCCGCGCAAGGGGCAAAGGAACACACATGAAGAACTCATCTCTACGGCTCGTGGGAGTCGTCAGCCTGCTGGCCATCGGTTTTGCCCAGGAACCCGCACAAGAACTGGATCCCGTGGTGGTGGAAGCCAACCGAATCCCCTCGGATCCCTCCAGAACCGGCGCAAGCCTGACCGTCCTGACCTCTAAGGACCTGGCAGCATTCGGTGACCGGCCTCTGGGCGAAACCCTCCGCAGTATTCCGGGCATCCACTTTGCCCGCAGCGGCCCCCGGGGATCCCTCAATACCTTCTCCATCCGGGGAAGTACCCAGAAATATATGCTGATCCGGGTGGATGGTATCAATATTTCCGACCCGGCCTCCAGCCAGGTCGAACCGCTGGTGCAGCATATCCTCACCTCGGACATCGAACGGATCGAAGTGCTGCGCGGATCGCAAAGCTCTCTATATGGCGGACAGGCGGTGGCGGGGGTGATTGAAATCACCACCAAACAGGCGGCCGGAAAGGGCACTTCGGTCCAGGCCAAAGCGGAGGGCGGGTCATTTGACACGATTCAGGGATCGCTTTCCGCTTCCCACAACGGCGACCGCGGCACGCTGCGGGCTTCGGTGGAACATCTGGACAGCAAAGGATTCTCCGCTGCAGATGAGACAGCCGGTGCCACTGAGGACGACGGCTACGAAAACACCACCGTCACCCTGAGAGGAACGGTTGACCTGACGCCGCAGGTCACCCTGAGAGGTCTGGTGCGGCGGTCCGAGTTTACCAACGAGTTCGATGGCTTCACTTTTGGCGTGGGCCCCACCGATGCCGAGGGGGAGGAAACCGAAGGGGAGCACACCCAGGCCATGGCCGGAGTGACAGCAACCCGGATGGACGGCCGTCAGGTGCATGACCTTCAGGTCTCCTATTTCGAAATGGACCGGGAAACCCGCGGATCTTTCCCCTCCACCTTTCTGGGTGACCGCATGGAGCTGGATTATGTGGGGAATCAGGAGGTCTCGGACGTCCTGGTCCTGCTTTTTGGCGCCAACGGATATGAGGAGGCGGTGGACAACGGGAGCGGCCTGAAAGAGGATTCCACCATTTATGGCGGGTTTCTGCAGGCGGAGATCGAGCCGACCGAACAGCTCTTCCTGTCGGCCACCGGACGGGTGGATGATCACTCGGAATTCGGCAGGGAAGCCACCTGGCGCTCCACCGCGGCGATCAAGCTGACCGACGCGTCGAGGCTTCGGGGGAGTGTGGGGACCGGGTTCCGCGCCCCCTCTCTGTTTGAACTGTTTGATGCCACCTACGGGAATCCCGATCTGGACCCTGAAACCAGCTTCAGCTGGGATGCCGGAGTGGATCACGCCTGGGCCGAAGACCGCTGGAAGGTCAGTGTCTCCTACTTTAATCTGACCCTGGAGGACAAAATCGATTTCCTCTTTCCGGCCGGGTTTACCACGGTGGAAGGGGAAAGTCAGTCCAACGGGATCGAGGCATCCCTCACAGGGCAGTTGTGCGAGGCGGTGTCCTTCACGGCCTCCTACACCTGGATTGAAGAGTCGGTGGATGCCGATGGCGATCCGCTTCTCCGGGTGCCGGAACATGATCTGGCCCTGATGCTGGTCTACTCTCACGAAAACTGGACGGCCAGCACCACCGCGACCTACATCTCCGGGGTACAGGATCTGGACTATTCCGGAGCGGCACCCACCTCGGAGCTTCCCTCCTACTGGGTCCTCAACGGATTCGTCTCCTGGCAACTGTCCTCTCAGATCAAGGTCCATGTGCGGGCCGAAAACCTTCTGGACGAAGACTATCAGGAAGTCCGGGGGTACGGGACAGCCGAGCGGTCCTTCTATGCCGGCCTGTCGGTAGACCTCTAATACCTTCTTCTTCTGAAACACGCAGCGGCAGACTCATTTGGGTCTGCCGCTTTTTCATTTATTCTTTGAACTCCCTGTACTCTCTGCGATCCATCAGGAGTCGCCGGGATACGACCCTGGAGGGCTTGCCCGCCGGAGGCGGGGTCACAGATCGTAGCCCTGGGTCGCAGACCCAGGGAATGTCGACAGAAGAAAATGGCCGACCCAGGAGGGGTCACAGACTGCAACCCCGGGTCGCAGAGAGAACCGTAATCGTAATCCTGATCGTACCCGTAATCGATAGAAGTTGGTTTCGATTACCAGCACGATCAGGATTACGATTACGAAAAGAACCTGCGATCCGCGTCCATAGGGAAGGAAGTGGCTGAACATCAAACGCCCGATAAATCTTGAAGCCGGGAGTGGGCGGGATAAGGAAACCCCTTACTCCAGGAGACCTCTTTATGAAAATTTGCTGCATAGGTGCCGGGTACGTCGGCGGACCCACCATGGCCATGATCGCCCACAAATGTCCGGACATTCAGGTTCACGTGGTGGACATCAATCAGAACAGGATTGATGCCTGGAATTCAGATGAACTCCCGGTGTTTGAACCCGGCCTGCAGGAGGTGGTGGAGGCCAACCGCGGACGCAATCTGCATTTCTCCACTGCGGTGGATGACCATATCCGGGATGCCGACATGGTGTTCATCAGCGTCAACACCCCCACCAAGCAATACGGGGTGGGGAAAGGGAAAGCGGCGGATCTGAAATACGTGGAACTCTGCGCCCGCCGTATCGCGGAAGTGGCCACCGGCCACACCATCATTGTGGAGAAATCCACCCTGCCGGTGCGCACAGCGGAAACCGTGAAACGAATTCTGGCTAATACTCCCCACGAAGCCACCTTTGAGGTGCTTTCCAATCCGGAATTTCTGGCGGAGGGAACCGCCGTGGCGGACCTGGAGAATCCCGACCGCGTGCTGATCGGCGGCGAATCGGAAGAAGCCATCCGCACCCTGGTCGGCGTGTATGCGAACTGGGTGAATCCCGACCGGATCCTCACCACCAACCTGTGGTCCTCTGAACTCTCCAAACTCACCGCAAACGCGTTTCTCGCCCAGCGGATCAGCTCCATCAACGCCATCTCCGCCCTGTGTGAAGCCACCCAGGCGGATGTGGACGAAGTGGGCCGGGCCATCGGGCAGGACAGCAGGATCGGACCCAAGTTTCTTAAATCCTCGGTGGGATTCGGTGGCTCCTGCTTCCAGAAAGATATCCTGAATCTGGTCTACCTATGCCAGTTTTACGGACTGCATGAGGTGGCTGATTACTGGGAGTCGGTGGTGGAAATGAATAATTACCAGCGGGAGCGCTTCGCCCGCAACATGGTCCGGACGATGTTCAATACCGTCTCCGGAAAACGCATCGCCATGCTGGGATTTGCATTTAAAAAAGACACCAATGACACCCGGGAGTCCGCGGCCATCTACGTGTGCCGCGATCTCCTGCAGGAACAGGCCACGGTGGCGATTTATGATCCCAAAGTGGACCCGGAACAGATCCGGGCCGATCTGGCCCAGGTCTTCCGTCAGGAGTCCGGTGACGTGCATGAGCGCGATCAGAAACTGATCGATGAAAACGTCATTATCTGTGATTCGGTCATGGAGGCGGCCACCCAGGCGCACGGAGTGGCGGTGATGACGGAGTGGGATGAATTCAAAGACATTGTGCCGGCGGACCTGTACGACGTGGTCTACAAACCGGCGTTCCTGTTCGACGGACGGAACCTGCTCGACCATCAGGCTTATCTGGATGAGGGATTCGAGGTGTACGCGATCGGGAAAGGGCTGCTGAACGGATGAGTCAGTGCCCGGTGCGATTCGGGATCCTGGGGTGCGGACGGGTGGCACCCACTCATGTTCAGGCCATCCGCAAGGCAGGCGATGCGGCGGAACTGGTTGCGGTGTGCGACTCCCGTGCGGAGGCCTTGGACGAGTTTGAACCGGATGCGTCTGTTCAGACGTTTACAAAACCGGAGGAGATGCTGGCACTGACGGAACTGGACGTCGTCAGCATCTGCACCCCCTCCGGTCTGCATGCCGATCATGCCGTCGCGGTGGCGGAGGCCGGCAAACATGTGGTGGTGGAAAAACCGCTGGACGTCACCCTGAAGGCTGTGGAGCGCATGAAGACAGCCTGTTCCCAGGCCGGCGTGAATTTGTATCCCGTCTTTCAAAACCGCTTCAACCCCACTGTTCAGCTGGTGAAAGAGGCGCTGGATGCCGGACGGTTCGGACGCATCCTGGCCATCAACAGCACCGTAATCTGGAAACGGACGCAGGCCTATTATGACCTGGCGCCGTGGCGGGGCACCCGGGCCATGGACGGAGGGGCGTTTCTGAATCAGGGCATACACTTTCTCGATATCATGCGTTATCTGGGCGGTGAAGTGACCCGGATGGAGTCCATGCTGGGGCGGCAGGCCCGGGAGATCGAATGTGAGGACACCGGATCCATGCTGTTTCAGTTTGAAAACGGGGCGCTGGGCAATCTCTTTGTCACCATGGCCGGGACGTCGGATCAGGAGGGATCCCTCACGCTGATCGGGGAACGCGGCACGGTCAAAATCGGAGGGCTGGCCATGGACGCGCTGGACCTGTGGGAGTTTCAGGAGCCGCATCCCGAACAGGATGAACGGGCTGCCAGTCCGCAGACCTCAATTCACAGTGTGTACGGCAACGGACATCAGGCCGTCTACCGTCATATCCTCCGGGACCTGCAGGACGGGGAGCCATTCCCGCTTACGGTGGAGGATGCCCAGCGGACCCTGGACCTCATTCTCCAGTGCTATGATGAATGGAAGGATACCCCTTCGCATCAAACCGGATTCGCGGGCATTCCACCCTTTCGCTGACCCTGAAGGCATCACAACCGGCTATTGTCTGCGACCCTTCCAGGGTCGTCGTTTGTCATTTGCGTTCACCTTCTCCCGGTGTCTCGCTGCGCTCCACGCCCGGCTACGATCTATGACCCCTCCGGGGTCGAAGAAGTTTCATGGGTCGCCACCCGGGCCCCGGATGGGTCACATGCCGTCACCGCCCCACGGACCCCGGAGGGGTCACAGATCGTAGCCCCGGGTCGCAGACCCGGGGATGTCGTTCCAAAATAAAAGATCGACCCCGGAGGGGTCGCAGACCGTAGCCGGGCGTGATGAGCAGTATCACACCGGGTTTTCGCGCATCCCAATCCTTCTGACCCCGGAGGGGTTACACATTACCTCAAAACCCCCTTGACTCTATCATCTGAACGTATTCACATGTATACATGTCATCCACCCACACTGCTCTTCATTTTCACGTGGTGTTCAGCACAAAAAACCGTGAGCCCTGGTTTCCTGAACCTTTCCGGACCCGCCTTCATTCCTATCTCGCCGGAACGCTCTCCCAACTGGGCGCTCATCCCCGCAGGGTGGGAGGCGTGGCGGATCATGTTCACCTGCTCTACGATTTGAGGACTTCCCAATGTGTTGCAGATACCGTTCAGGAACTGAAAAAGGCCTCCTCCGCATGGATCCGGGAGGAATTACGGCGAAGAGTGTTTCATTGGCAGGAAGGGTATGGAGCGTTTACGGTGTCTGCCGGAAATCTCGATGCGGCCACGCGCTATATTCAACATCAGGAGCAGCATCATCGCAAGGTCACCTATAAGGAGGAATATATCTCGCTGCTGAATAAAGCGGGTATTGAATACCGGGAGGAATATCTCTGGTAACATCGCCCTCATAGACCCCGGGGGCGCACTTATTGCTGCGATCTGCGACCCCGCCTCCGGCGGGCAAGCCCTCCAGGGTCGTCGTTAATTTTGCGGTCACATCTCCCCGGTGTCTCGCTGCGCTCCACAACCGGCTACGATCCGCGACCCCTCCGGGGTCGAGCATCCACTGACCCCGGAGGGGTCGAAGATCGTAGCCCCGGGTCGCAGACCCGGGGAATGACGACAGAAGAAAAAGGCCGACCCCGGAGGGGTCGCACACGGTTGCAATCTTCGACCCCGCCTCCGGCGGAGGCGGGGTCACAGATCGCAGACCCGGGGATGCGTTTCCAAAACAAAAGAACGACCCCGGAGGGCTTGCCCGCCGGAGGCGGGGTCGCACAAAGATCCGGAACCCGTGTCTTTCGCTACTACCGCCTCCGCCGCAGCGAGATTGAGATGGCGAATCCCACGCCCAGAATCAGAATCAGGGTGGCGCCGGTCTGCAGGTCGAACAGATTGCTGAGGATCACT
>CAZVCO010000011.1:0-12294 GCA_964625795.1 uncultured Verrucomicrobiota bacterium
TGTCCACTCCTCTGCGGTCAGCCCGGTTTCCTCCAGCAGCTCGCGCTTCGCCCCCACCAGAGGGTCTTCACCTTCGGGCGCCCCGCCCTCCGGAATCTCCCAGCTGTAGACTCCCAGCGGATACCGCCACTGTCCCACCAGCCAGGTGAAGCCCTCGTCGTCCACCGGCACCACCCCGGTGGCGGTGTTTTTCATATGCACCACGCCGTAGATGCCGGGATCGCCGTTCGGATGGGTCACCTGATACTCCGTCACCCGTAACCAGGGATTATCATAGGGGATGTCGGAGGAATGGGTGATCCAGGGATTATCGGAAGGTGTCATCAGCATCGTGGCTCACCTCGTCCCCCTGGCCGTCTCCGGGCTGGCGCCCTGCGCGGGCACGGGCAGGCGAGGTGAGAAGTTTAAGAGTTATATAACAAAGGAAGAGGTTTAAGAATGAAGACATCATGCTCTACACACTTCGCCTGCCCGTGCCTCGATGGCCAGGGGGACGAAGTGTGCCACTTAACAAATCCCTCCGGAATAAATCCCCCCACCCTTCAACACCTCTCCGTCGTAGAGGGCGCAGATCTGTCCGACCGCGATGGCCCGCTGGGGGGAGGCCCATTCGATGCGGGCCCGTCCGTCCTCCAACGGTGTGAACCGGATGTCCACCGAGGGAGCGCGGTACCGGGGCCGGGCCTGCATGTCCGTTTCCTCCGTGACGGGCTCCCCGGTGAAACTCACATGGCGGATGACCGCGGAGCGGGTGAACAGTCCCGGCGCCTCCGGTCCCTCAAACGCAATCACCAGCTCCCGGCTTTCTTTACGCTTCTCCACCACCACGTAATTTTTCTTATACTGGTTAGACGGCACTCCGATCCCTTTCCGCTGCCCCAGCGTATAGAAATGCAGGCCCCGGTGTTCTCCCAGCACATTCCCGTCCGGATCGACAATGTTCCCGGGCTCGTCCGGCAAATAGGTTTCCAGGAAATCCGACATTTTGATCTCCCCGATAAAACAGATCCCCTGACTGTCTTTTTTCTCCGCATTCGGGAGTCCAAAACGTTTTGCGGCCGCCCGCACGTCCGGCTTCAGTAATTCGCCCACGGGAAAACGGGCAGCCTGCACCTGCTCCGGCTGCATCATGGCCAGAAAATAGGTCTGATCCTTGTTGGGATCCACTCCGGTGAGAATCTCGCGCCGGCCCGATTCCGCCACCCGGCTGCGGGCATAATGACCGGTCGCCACCGTGTCGAATCCCTCTTTCAGCGCCCAGTCCCGGAAGACGCCGAATTTGATTTCCCGGTTGCACATCACATCGGGGTTCGGAGTAATTCCCTCCTGATAGCCCTGCAGCAGATAATCCACAATCCTGCTTTTGTAGGCATCCATCAGATTCACCACCTGAAAGGGAATCCCCAGGGTCTCCGCCACCGCCCGGGCATCCTCCACATCCTGCTGCCAGGGGCAGTCCCCGAGGATGTTGTCCTCATTGATCCAGTTCTTCATGTAGGCGGCCGACACCTCCACCCCCTGCTCCACCAGCAGGGCCGCCGCCACCGCGCTGTCGACCCCGCCAGACAGCGCCACCATCATCTTCTGCCCGGACATTATTCCGCTTCGGCTGCTTCTGGGTCCAGCCCGGTCACCTGTGCATGCAGGCGATGAAGGGCTTTTTCAATCGAGGTGTCCATCACCACCCGTCCATCCACGGAGACGATCACCCGTTTCAGCTGGGGAATACGCGGCTGACCGGTGGCCTCCATATACAGAGGCTGAATATAAAACACTTTGCCGTTGATGGGGAGAATGATCATTTTCCCGCGTTTCACTTCCGATCCCTGCTGATTCCACAGCGTGAGGCTCTGGGCGATTTCGGTGTTCTGATCAATGAGGGCGTTGATCTGCGGAGGCCCGTACACCAGGCTGCCTTTCGGGAAGGAAAAGAGAATCATCTTACCATAGGTGTCCGGCTCGGAACTGACCACCGCCAGGGCACGGAGGTTGTCGAGATTGACCGGCAGGAAGGGCGCCAACAGCAGGAACTCGTCCTTGTCATCCACGATCAGATCGGTGGTGAGATAATAGGGGCGCATGCGGATGAGAGAATCCTGGCGGGAAATTTTTGCGAACTCCATCAGATCCTCATCCTTATAAAACGTGCTGGGATCGGTCTGATGATACTTGGCAAAAATGCGCATCTGGATTTCGAACAGATCCCGTGGATAGCGGATCTGCGATTTCACTCCTTCCGGCATGTCATCGAGATCATGGATCAGTCCGGGATACATCTCCCGGTACCCCAGGGCGATCGGATCGGTGGGGTCAGCCAGATAATACTTCACCGCTCCGTTGTACGCATCCACCGTGATTTTGATGGAGTTCCGGATGTAGTTCAACTCGCCTTCATACGCCTGGGAATTGGGGTACCACCTGCTGGTGGTGTAGGCATCGACAATCCAGTACAGCCGGTCGGGGGTCACCACCAGATAGGGATTTTCATCCAGCTGGAAAAACGGCGTCAGCCGCTCAATCCGGTCGATGATATTCCGTCGGAAATGGATGCGGCTCTCGGGCAGGGTCTGTCCGGTGAAAAACAGATTCCGGTCTTTAAAAAACAGGGCAAACAGCGAACGGCGCAGAAACGTGCCTATTTTTACTCCGCCGTCGCCAGTGTAGCTGGTTTCGACCGAAATCCCGTCAGACAGCCCGGGATAATGAAACTCCTTGGACTTGTTCGGGGCAATCACATACTCCTGATCCCCCAGTCCGTAATAAATGCTGGGATTGTTCACCTGGAATCCCACATCGGATTCCGGGGGCATGTTGTGAATATACCAGACCATGGAGGATTCCGCCTTCTGGGCGGCCGGCGTCATGACCAGACCATATCCATGGGTATACTTCAGCCGGAGATTCACCCAGCTCTTCGCGCCTTCGGGCAGCCGCTCCGTGGTAATTTCGCGGCCGGCGATGTACACCTGATGCAGCTCATTATCCACCATGTAGCGGGCCGCATCCACGCCGCTGAATTCATAGTAAGGACGGATGGCCTGAAGTTGCTGGAAGACATCCTCCAGCAATTCCGGATCCCAGAGAGGAATGCTTTCCAGCTGAACCGTATCCTCCAGATTACGCGTCCAGGCCCTGGAATCCTCTACGGCAAACTGACGCCGCTCCACATCGTTCAGGCCATACGCCGTCAGTGTGGAGTCAATCGTCTGCTGAATGTAAGGGGACTGCAGGGTCTGTTCGTTCGGCTCCACCACCACGGTATTGACTGAATTTCTGACCGCCTCCAGGTCCCGGAAATTGTGCGCCAGCAACGCAAGGACGGCAAAGAAGATTACCCCTTTCACCTTTTTGGGGCGGAAAAGCCAAAACACCAAAGCCACATAGAACAACAGCATGGCCACCGCCGCCATTCCCAGCATGGGAAGTCCCCATTTGATCTCGGCATAGCCAGGGCCATAGAAGAGGTCCATGTTGGCTTCGGAATACTGCAGCATCAGCGCTTCAAATCCATAGGTGGCCAGATGAACGCCCAGCACCAGAAACAGCACCAGGGCCAGGTGAACCCGTGCGCCGCTGTACAGACTGCGCCCGTTGAGCGACAGCATGCGCAGCTCGGCCGCATACAGAATACCCAGGGCCACCAGCAGCAGAATCAGAGTCCAGAACAGCCGCCCCTGCACCATCTGCATCACCGGCAGTCCGAACAGATAAAAAGAGACATCCAGCCCGAAAAGCGCATCGGCATCCCCGGTATCCGGGGCAAAATAATAGAGCAGCACCTCCTCCCAGGAACGGTAGAGAGGGAAGGCCATCAGCACCGCAAGGAGCAGCGACACCGGAGTATAGACTTTCATCGAGCCCACCCGGAATGCCTTGATAATTTTCCGCACCCGGTCCTCTTTATGGAACATGGTGACGCCGAGATATCGCGAGGCGACCCAGAAATTCAGGAACATGAGCAGGAAAAACGCGAAGGTGACCCCGGCAAACACCAGATACTTGTAACCCAGCTTCCAAAACATCAGGTTCAGATAGCCCAGCGACTCATGCCAAAGGGCATCGACCACAAAGTCGAGAAACACAATATTCAACAGGAGCACAAGCAGACTGACCAGACCGACACCGACCAGGCCGCCCACCAAATATTTGCGGGAACGCTTCATAACGATGTTCCTAATCTCATCCCGCCAGCTTTCAAGGTTTAACGCGACGTTCCCGCCCTGGCGGGAGGATCACTGGAATTTCGCAACCACAAAAATCACAGAAGTCACAGAACCTTCTTCGGTTGGATTTTTCACAATAGACCGAAATATGTATTTTTGTGTTTTTTTGTGATTTTTGCGGTTCCTTGAAAACAAAGTCTCAGTCCGACTCATCTCCAGCAGGATCAGGAATCGCTGTGGATGTCGATCAATTCGACATCAAACACCAGGAGCCCGCCCGGACGGCCGGACCCCTCCTGTTTGGGGCCGTAGGCCAGGTTTTCCGGGATCCAGAAGCGGTAGGTGTCTCCTTTGCTCATGAGCTGCACCCCTTCTGTCCATCCCTTGATCACCTGGCTGAGCGGAAAGTGCACGGGTTCGTCCCGCACTACCGAACTGTCAAACATCTCGCCGCTGGTTTCCCATCCGGAGTAATGCACCGTCACCGTGCTGGCCGCGCCGGGCCTGGCTCCGCCGTCTCCTTTCGAGAGGATTTTATAAGCCAGGCCGGAATCCGTCTTTTCCGCATCCGCGGGAACCGCCGCCACATCCTCCGGCACCGGCGGTGGCGGAACCGGATCTTTCACCTGCACCAGCTCAAGTTCACACTTCAGCAGTTCATCCGGAGCCCCCAGCATCTTTCCGGGAATATACGCCTCGGCTTTGGTGCCCTCTTCCATCTCGGCAAACACCTCTGAGAAAAAGGGAGGCAGCCGTTCGAACGGAGCCAGCTGGGGACCGGATTCACGGGTGGATTGAAGAGACTGACCGCCGGGGCCCATGAGGTTGAAGTTAAAGGTGACGATCTGATCTCCGGCCGGAGAGGATCCCCCGCCGCTTTCGGTAATCACATAAGCGATTCCGCTTTCGGTCTTCGCGGCATCCGCAGGTACCTGAACCGGCTCGGGTCCTTTTTCAAAACCAATCAGTTCCACATCAAACACCAGTTGACCACCGGGGCGGCCGGATCCCGGAACCTCCGGACCGTAAGCCAGTTCCTGCGGAATCCAGAAGCGGCGGGACTCGCCCTCCACCATCAGTTGCAGCCCCTCGGTCCAGCCTGGAATCACCTGATTCAAAGGAAAAGTGGTCGGCTCTCCCCGCAGGCGGGAGCTGTCGAACATCGAACCGTCGGAGGACTTCCACCCTGTGTAGTGCACCGTCACCGTGGACGTGGAGGTGGGGCAGTCATCGCCACTTCCGGGAGTGAGTACAGTGGACGCCAGACCGCTTTCGGTCTTCATCGCCTCTTCGGGAGCTTTCGCTACATCGGGGGGAGCTGGGTATTGTTGTGCCATAAGGCCCGCGAAGCTTGCAGATCAGGACAGTCCGACCAAGCAGAAGTTGAGGAAATTTTCCATTTCCCGGTCGTCTGGCTGCATTTCCGGCGGAATCCAGCCGCTGTCTCCGCTCGTTTACGCTTTCAACTCGATCTCAATCCCCTTATAGGAGCCCTCCCCTGCGGAACCCACCGCGGGATTTTTCATACCGGAGACATCCCTTGTACAAGATTTTCACCAAAAAACGCGGCACCCTCAAAGACGACACGCTATCGGGGCTGACGGTATCCCTCGCATTGGTCCCGGAGGCCATTGCCTTCTCTTTTGCCGCCGAGGTCCCCCCGCTGGTGGGCCTGTGGGCCGCAGTCTTTATGGGCTTCATCACCGCCGCCTTCGGCGGCCGTCCCGGTATGATCTCCGGGGCCACCGGTGCCATCGCGGTGGTGGCCGGAAAGGCTTTCGAGTACGGACAGCTGCAGGGAGACGGACTTGGCCTGCAGTATGTTTTTGCCTGCGTTATGATCGCCGGAGGGCTGCAGGTCCTCTTCGGAGTGTTGAAACTGGGACATTTCATCCGGCTGGTGCCGCATCCTGTAATGATGGGATTCGTCAACGGTCTCGCCATTATTATTCTCCTCTCGCAGATCGGTTCGTTTCAGAATGCCAGTCAGGAATGGCTGCCCATGAATGAAATCGCCATGATGTCGGCTCTGGTCCTGCTGACCATGGCCATCATCTTCCTCTTTCCCAAACTGACCAAAGCGGTGCCCTCCTCTCTGGTGGCCATCGTAGTGGTGGGCCTGATCAGTTTTTACGGCACGGACTCCCGCACCGTGTCGGACGTCCTGCTGGAGAACACCGGGAGCGGCGCTCTGGCCGGAGCCTTCCCGCGTCCCGCCCTGCCAAGCGGCATCATCTGGAATGCCGGAAACACGGTGTTTATTCTGAAAATCGCCGCAACCATTGCCATGGTGGGCATCATCGAATCCCTCATGACCCTGCAGCTGATTGACGATCTGACCGAAACCAGGGGCAAAAGCGACCGGGAATCGGTGGCTCAGGGCATCGGCAACCTGCTCTCCGGCCTGTTCGGCGGCATGGGCGGCTGCGCCATGATCGGCCAGAGCCTGATCAACATTCAGTCCGGCGGACGCGGTCGCACCTCCGGCGTGGTGGCCGCCCTGGCCCTGGCCTTTTTCATCATGGTGGGCGGACCGGTGATCGGGCAGATCCCCATCGCCGCCCTCACCGGACTGATGTTTATGGTGGTGATCGGCACCTTTGAATGGGCCACCTTCTCCACCTTCGGCAAAGTTCCGAAATCGGAAATCTTCGTCATTCTCAGCGTCACGCTCATCACCGTGTTCCTCCACAACCTCGCCCTGGCTGTGTTCGCCGGCGTCCTGCTGTCCGCCCTGGTGTTTGCCTGGAAGAGCGCCAAACACGTCACCCTTCATCCGGTGGACCAGGCCGACGGCTCCCGCATCTACCATCTGCACGGCCTGCTCTTTTTCGGCTCCGTACGTGAATTCACCGAACGCATGGTGGCCGCAAACGACCCGGATGAGGTGATCATCGATTTCAAAGACGCCAAAGTCTGCGATTACTCCAGCATGGAGGCGCTCAGCGCCCTGACCGAACGGTACAAAAAGTCCGGAAAGCGGGTGCGGCTCCGGCATTTGAGCCCGGAATGCGTCACCCT
This sequence comes from uncultured Verrucomicrobiota bacterium, assembly GCA_964625795.1. Lineage (GTDB taxonomy): Bacteria > Verrucomicrobiota > Kiritimatiellia > SS1-B-03-39 > UBA6053 > UBA6053. Next base: position 7,185 of record CAZVCO010000011.1, read on the forward strand.
GCTGGAAACCGCGGAGGGCCTGGTCGAGGTGGAACTGGCCGAAGACGATCCGCATTACACCATCGCCCGGATCTGAACGTCAAATGTTATTGCCTGGCGTACAAAAAAACTCCGCCGAAGCGGAGCTTTACATGGTACACCCGAGAGGATTCGAACCTCCACGCCCTTGCGGGCACTAGAACCTGAATCTAGCGTGTCTGCCAGTTCCACCACGGGTGCTTGAAATCTGGGAGGATCCACCTATCATGATGTTCAGCTTGGGGTCAATCCTTATTTGCACTGATGAGTCAATATCAAGGGAAGCTTGTACTTTTGAGAAATTCTTAGAGGATGCACAACCTATGAAAAATATTTTTCTCCTTCTCCCCGGCCTTGCTCTGCTCGTTTTCCTTCCCTCCTGCCGTTCAACCGAATACGCGATGAAGGAAAAATTCGGCATCGAAAAACGGGATATCCTGGTAAGTGATGTGGAGAAAGCCCGGGACTCTCAGGAAGCGGCCAAGGAACAGTTTGCCTCCGCCCTGGAGCAATTCCAGAGCGTGGTGAATGTGGACGGGGGGGAGCTGGAGAAAAAATACAGGAAACTGAACAGAGAATTTGAGAGAAGCGAAAGCCGGGCTGAAGCGGTCAGCAGTCGCATCAAAGAGGTAGAGCGGGTTTCCCGGGATCTGTTTAAAGAATGGGAAAAAGAATTGGATCAGTATCAAAGTGAAACCCTGCGTCGATCCAGCGAAGAGCAGCTGGATCTCACGCAGGAACAATTCGAGGGCATGCTGGAGTCAATGAAGGAGGCCGAATCTAAAATGCGCCCCGTATTGTTGGCCTTCCGGGATCAGATTCTTTTCCTCAAACACAACTTGAACAGCCGGGCCATCAGCAGCATTCAAACCGAAGCGGCAGACGTCACTCGGCAGATAGAAGAGCTCATTCAGGATATGAATGCCTCGATCGCGGAGGCCGATGCATTCATCGAGTCGATGGATGGCTGAGCGGAACGCGCAGAGGTCAGAGGTCAGAGGTCAGAGGTCAGAAAGTAATTTTCTCATTGTGGACCGCAAGACAATCCTGACTTCTGCACTCTGACTTCTGACCTCCAGACACCCCCTATCCGCATCACCTGACTATTGACCTGCGCGCACTGATCGGGCATAGACGCCTTCATGCTCAAACTACGTCCCAATTCCAAAACCGCCATTATGACCGCCTCCAGCATGGGGTTGCGGCTTACCCCTCCCAACGGTCAACCCTTTCACACCGCGGACTCCCTCGACGTTCAGGTGACCAGCGCCGAGACCAACGTGGTCAGCGTGGCCTCGCATCTCGGCATGCCGGCCAAAGTGCTGAGTAAATTTGTCAAAGACAGCCCGGTCTCCAAGCTGATTCGCAGCAATCTGGCCGCCCGCGGCATCGAGGTGGAGGGCCCCGAGGTGGATCAGGACGGTCCCTGGGGACTCCGGCATCAGATCAATATGGCCGATTCCGGATTTGGCTCCCGCGGCCCCCGGGTCTGGAACGACCGGGCAGGCGAAGTCGGCCGCACCCTTTCGGTGGACGACTTCGATCTCGAGCGGATCTTCGGTGAGGAGGGCGTGCAGATCGTTCACCTCTCCGGCCTGATCGCCGCCCTCTCTCCCGATACCGGCACCTTCTGCCTGGAGCTGGCCCGGGCGGCCAAAAAACACGGCACCCTGATTTCCTTCGATCTCAACCACCGCGCGACCTTCTGGGAGGGCCGGGAAAAGGAACTGCACGATATTTTCACCGAGATCGCCTCGGTCACCGATATTCTGGTGGGCAACGAAGAGGATTTCCAGCTGTGTCTGGGCGTGGAGGGTCCGGAGGCCGGCGGCGAGGACCTTGCCGCGAAAATCAATTCCTTCAAAGGCATGATCAACCGGGCCAAAGAGATGTTCCCGCACACCACCATGTTCGCCACCACCCTGCGCGAGGTGGTGCATGTGAACAATCACAAGTGGGGCTGCATTCTCTCCTCCGGAGACGAATGGCAGGTGGTGGAGCCCCGGGATATTTACGTGCTCGACCGCATTGGCGGCGGCGACGGGTTCGTGGGCGGCATGCTCTACGGAATCCTCAAGGGCTGGGATGCCGAACAGTGCGCCCAGTTCGGCTGGGCCAGCGGCGCCCTGGCCGCCACCCTGCTCACCGATTATGGCACCCCGGCCGATGAGGATCAGGTCTGGAGCATCTGGAAAGGCAATGCCCGGGTAAAACGCTGACCCATGCTCCACGTCACCCTGCCACTCGCCATCGCCCGGGATCTGGGCAACGGAGCCATTCTCGCAGCCCTGCTGGCCTGGCTGGTGGCCCAGTTTATCAAATTCACCGCTGAGATCATCAAATCACGGGAACTGGATTTCACCTTTTTCGTCAGCACCGGCGGAATGCCGTCCGCGCATTCCGCCAGTGTGTGCGGACTGGCCACCAAGATCGGAATCGATGCCGGCTTCGGGCCGCCGGGGAACAGGCTAAAATTCTGAATCAGATCCGGGATGAGCTGAAGGCCCATCACCATTTTCCCCAAGAGAAACTGGCTGAACTGCTTGGCCACACCCGGCTGGAGGTTTTTGCCGGCGCTCTGGTGGGGATCGTGGTGGGAGGCTTGATTTGAGGGCACCGCTCTGCATCCACTTTCTTTCCCGTGACATCTGATCTGAACACATAACCCCGGGACATTTCTATGAGTATTTTCAAAGCGTATGATATCCGCGGCATCGTGGGAGAGGAACTGGATGAAACCCTGGCCCACCACATTGGACGCGGCTTCGCCACCCTGCTGCAGCCACGCACCGTGGTGGTGGCCCGGGACATGCGCCCCCATTCTCCCGGTCTGGCCGACGCCCTGATCGGCGGCCTCACCCTGCAGGGGGTGAATGTGATCGATATCGGTCAGGCCAGCACTCCGATGTGCTACTACGCAAACGGTACCTATCAGGCCGATGCCTCGGTCATGATCACCGCCAGCCACAATCCGGGGGAATACAACGGGTTTAAACTCTGCCGGGCGGATGCGGTGCCCATCAGCGGCCAGACCGGCATCAAGGAACTCGAACAGATCGTGCTCGACCGCTCCTTCGCCGCTACTCCCCCCTCGCCGGGCACAGTCACCAAGCGGGATGTGGTGGCTGGCTACCGGGAGAAAATCCGTCAGTACGCGGACCTGCAGCGCCCGCTGCACGTGTGCGTGGATTTTGCCAACGCCATGGGCATCGCGGAAATGGAGGCTCTCAAAGGCCTCTTCACCTATGACGCCCTGTTCGACCAGTACGACGGAAGCTTTCCTAATCACGAAGCCAATCCGCTGGATGAATCCACCTATGAGGCCCTCTCGGCCAAGGTACAGTCCGACACCTATGACTTCGGGATCGCCTTCGACGGGGACGCCGACCGGGTGGGCTTTGTGGACGAAAAGGGAGAGATCATCTCCATGGACATGATCACCGCCCTCATTGCCGAGGCGCTGCTGCAGAAGCTTCCGCCCTCCGACTCAGGGGATAAAGGGGTGGTGTTCTATGACCTCCGCTCCAGTAAAGCCGTGAAGGAGCTGATTGAGGCAAACGGCGGCGAAGCCCGGATGTGCCGGGTGGGACACGCCTTTATTAAAGCCCAGATGCGCGAAGCCGATGCCGTGTTCGCGGGTGAGCTTTCCGGCCACTATTATTTCCGGGAAAACTTTTTCACGGAGAGCTCCGCTCTGGCCGTCATTTTTATCGCCAACCTGGTGGCGTCCTCCGACAAACCTCTCAGCGAATGGGTCGCGCCCATCCGTAAATATGCCGCCAGCGGTGAAATCAATTCCAGAGTGAACCATCCTCAGGCGGTGTTCGAACGGATCCGGGCCGAATTCCCGGATGCGGAGATGTTTGAGCTGGACGGCCTGAGCGTGGAGGTGGACGACTGGTGGTTCAATGTCCGCATGTCCAACACCGAACCTCTCTGCCGCCTGAACCTGGAGGCTCCCACCCGGGAGAAAATGGAGGCCAAACGCGACGAGATTCTGAATCTGATCCGGAGTTGCTGACCATGAACGGACACCGCTTGTTGTCGGGTTGGATCGGTCTCCTGCTCTGGGGCGCCGCCATTGGAATCGCTCAGCCTGATGACCCCTTTGGTCCGCCCGGGAAACCGGTCTCTCCGGATCCGTTTGAGATGGAGATCGCCCGGCTCAATGACCTGAAAATCCAGCTCTCCGTCCTGGCGAAAGAGGAGCCGGATGGAAAAAAACGGAACCGGATCGAGGAAATGGTCCTGCTCTCCAATGAGGTCATCAATTGGATGCAGATGGAACGGAACGAGACCCATCCCCAGAAGAAAAAGGAATACGCCAGGTTGCTGGAGGAGACCAGGACCAGGCTGAACGAAAACGTGGAGGCCCTCCGGAAAGAAAAAGAGGCCGAAAACAACCCTCCACCTCCACCGCCCACCCCCACTCCGGGTCCGGACACCTACACCACAGAGAATGGTTTCAAAGTCCGCCTGCGTATGCCAGACTAAGATCATGCCGATTTACGTGTACGAAACGCTGGAAACCGGAGACCGGTTTGAATGTCATCAGTCCATGAATGATGCGCCGCTTACCACCCACCCCGAAACCGGAGCCCCGGTGCGCCGGGTCATCCTTGCCCCGAACCTGGGCGTGAAACATACTCAGGGCCGGGAAAAAAAGCTGACCAGTAATGAGGCCATCGAGAAGGCGGGCTTCACCAAATACGAGAAAGACAAGGTCACCGGCAAATATAACCGCGTGGCCGGAAAACAGGGCCCGGCCCAGTTGGAAAAATGAGCGACACCCCCACCGTACTAATCACCGGATGCTCCTCCGGAATCGGCAACGCCACCGCGCAGGAAATGAAAGACCGCGGCTGGTCGGTCTGGGCCACGGCCCGCAAACCGGAGGATCTGGAACAGCTCCGGCGGGAGGGATTGAATGCTCTGGAACTCGACGTCAGCGATCCGGCCAGTATCGATCAGGCCGTCCGCACCCTGCGCGAGGCCACCGGCGGACATCTCAAAGCGCTGGTGAACAATGCCGGATTCGGACAGCCGGGAGCACTGGAGGATCTCACCCGGGACCAGCTTCGCTATCAGTTTG
>CAZVCO010000011.1:12325-12733 GCA_964625795.1 uncultured Verrucomicrobiota bacterium
ATGTGTTCGGTCTGCTGGATCTCACCCACCGGCTGCTGCCGGATCTGATGCGGGACGGTGACGCACGTCTGGTGCATATCTCCAGTGTGGTCGGCCGGGTGGCCTTGCCCTTTATGGGCATTTATTCCGCCAGCAAATTTGCCGTGGAGGCCCTGGCCGATGTGCAGCGGATCGAACTGAACGGCACCGGAATCCGGGTCAGCCTGGTGGAGCCCGGCCCCATCCGCACCGAATTCTCCACCAACGCGGTGTCACAGGGCTCTCCGGCCCTCGAAGCCCCGGAGTCACGGTTTGCCGGTCTCTACAAAAAGACTCTGGCAAAGCGGCGGGTGGAAAACGGAGCGGCACCCTTCGCCCTGCCGCCGGAGGCGGTGGCCGCAAAGATCGCCCATGCCCTCACCTCTCCCC
>CAZVCO010000011.1:12743-14717 GCA_964625795.1 uncultured Verrucomicrobiota bacterium
GTACTCCAGGCGACACGCAGCGCGTGCTCAACGGCCGCGGCGGCGCTACCGCGTCCCCCTTCCCGCCCAGTTCGGCGCGTTCGCCAGCCGTTTTTTCCCCGATGCGCTGATCGATGTTATCCTGGCCCGGGAATTGCGGAAGCAGCAGTCGGACTCAGATTCCTGATCTGGCAGATTGACGGTGGGGAAAAAACGGATCAACCTCACGACCTAACCTTTGGAGCCTCATGATTGTAGTCAACACCGAGACCCTTCCGGGTCATGAAATCGTTTCCTCCCTCGGCATTGTCCAGGGCAACGTCGTCCGCGCCAAACACGTGGGCCGTGATATCGCCGCCAGCTTCAAGAATATCGTGGGGGGCGAGTTAAAGGGATACTCCGAACTGCTGACCGAGGCCAGGAGAGAGGCGGTCACCCGGATGCTGGCCCAGGCCACCGAACTCGGAGCCGACGCCGTGGTCAATGTCCGCTTCAGCACCAGTGCCATCACCCAGGGTGCCGCGGAACTGTATGTGTACGGCACCGCGGTCAAACTGAACGAGTCACAGACGCCTCCGCCTCCCATACCGGTTTCCTGAGGACGGGACCATGGCGGATCTGATCATACTGGTGATCTACTTCGGGGGCCCGCTCCTGATGCTGGCCCTGGCGTTCTTTGCCGGGAACTGGATTGCCAAACGGCATGAAGCCCAGATGGCGCTCCGCCGGGAGGCACTGGGAGCCATGGAGATCTCGGACATCTCCACCTACCTCCGCCCGGACCCCTCCGCCCCGTGTCCACAGATGCTCAACGCTGAGGTCACCCTGGGGATTGATCATTTCAGAGGATTTATGGGCCGTCTGAAAAATATTTTCGGCGGGGAAGTACGGAGCTATCAGGCCACGCTGGACCGAGCCCGCCGCGAAGCCATTCTGCGCGTCATGGAACAGGCACATGCAGAGGGTATGAATGCGGTGGCCAATCTGCGGGTCGATTTCGTGGATATCTCCGGCAACGCGACCATGGCCCGGAAAGCGTCTATGGTCACCATCCAGGCCTCCGCAACCGGATACCGTTCCGAGGGATGAAGCGGTCACGGTCGAACACCGATTCCGTTTTCGACGAGCCCCATCTCAACCCGCCCTCCCGGGACGTGCGTGATGAGGAGGCGCCTCCCTTGGACTCGGTCCATCTGGAGCCCTCGGCCGCGGAGAAATCGGATCTTTACGGCCTCTGGCTGGAAAAACAGCTCAAGCAGCAGACCCCCGGCCGGGCCTGGTCCCTCACTCTGCTGCTCTCTCTGATCGCCGGCCCCCTTGCGATTTTCACCGCCTTCACCAACACCACAGGAGGATCGTCTTTCCTGATCATGGTCGTCATTGCGCCCCTGGTCGAGGAGATGGGAAAAATTATCGCCCCCCTCATGGTGGTGGAACGGAACCCGGCCCGCTTCACCAGCGGCGCCCAGCCGGTGGTCTGCGCCCTGGCCGGAGGCCTGGTCTTCTCGGTGATCGAAAATCTGCTGTACCTGAATGTCTATATCGAGAACCCAGGCGCGGCCATCATCGCCTGGCGGTGGACGGTGTGCGTGGCCTTGCACACCGGATGCAGCTTTGCGGCCGGATGCGGGGTCGCGGCCATCCGGCGGCAATCACTATCGGAGCGTCAGCCGCCCCGCATGGAGAAGGGAGCCTTTCTCATCATTGCGGCCGTGGTCATTCACGGCGGGTACAATCTGATCGCCCTGCTGATCGATCCGATCTTCGGATAAGAAGGATACCTTCCGCTCAGACGGAACTCTGTCCCACCGCCCGGACCACGGCGGCGGTCACCTCGTCCACCGGGATCCCGGCAATAAAGGAGGCATCCATCTGCTTGTAGGAACGGTGATCCGGATAGGCCTCCCCCTCCGGAGCGGGACGCAGCACCTGATGCCCCTCTCCCCACGGCCCGGTCCTGGCCGGATCGGTGGGACCGAAAAGCGCCACCAGCGG
>CAZVCO010000011.1:14818-31309 GCA_964625795.1 uncultured Verrucomicrobiota bacterium
TGCGTCCATCTGCTTCAGCGCGCCTCCGAGTTCCGGCAGCGAGTAACGGCCGCAGTGGTTAAACACGTTTCCGTCGATTCTCCGGGTCAGCTCCGCACCGAGTTCATGATCTCCGGCCGAACCGAAGACGTGAACGCTGGCGCTATGAACCTGGGTCAACTGTTGCCCCAGCTCGACAAACTTCTCCAGCGGCCAGTCCTTTCCGGGCCAGCGGGACCGCGGGGCAACTCCGATCCGGGGAGCTGCGCCTTCAGGATCGGGCAGCACCGGCCAGTTCATGGGATAGACCACCGGATCCGGATCAATTTCCAGATAGCGGAGGACATCCCGGAGAATCTCCAGGGCATGGGTGCGGCCGGTGGAGGGAGGATACTCGTTGGCAAACCAATGCGCCCCCTCCCGGGAACCCGGACAGGAAAGTTTCCGGGCCGCCCGGGCCAGCCCCAGCACCAGGCCGCTTTTGGCCAGTCCCTGCAGGTCCACCGCCAGATCATATCGCTCCTGCCTCAGCACGTTCACAAAGGCGGGGAACTTCCGGACCGCGCCCCTGCGGGGAAACGACAGCACCCGGTCGACATTCTCATGCAGGTTAACCAGCCCGGCATATTCCGGCTGCGTGACCCAGTCCACCGGACACCCAAAATGTTCCGCCAGGCGGTTCGCCACCGGCACCGCATGCAGCAGATCGCCAAATGCGCTGAGCTTGACGACCAGGATGCGTTTCACGTCAGGCATCCTGTTCCACGGAGGCCAGAAGGCGGAGCATCACGGCATTCTGGGCGTGGAGGCGGTTCTCCGCCTGGTCAAAGACCACGGATTTCGGTCCGTCGATCACTTCGGCGGTCTGCTCAAAGCCCCGGGCCGCCGGCAGACAGTTCATAAAGACCGAATCCGGATGGGTGACCTCCATAAGTTTCCCAGTGACCTGATAGGGCATAAAGCGGTCCACCCGCTCCTCCATTTCCGCCGGATCAATGTGATAGCTCATCCAGCTGTCGGTGTACACAACGTCGGCCTGATCAGCCGCCTCAAAGGGGTCATGCGTCACCGTGATCTCACTTCCGCTGGCGGCGGCCAGAGCCGAGGCTTTCTCAAGAATTCCCGGTAGCGGTTCGTATCCTTCACCGGAGGGACAGCCCACCCGGATGTTCATTCCAGTCATTGCGCAGCCGAACAGCAGGGAATGGGTCACGTTGTTGTTGCCGTCACCCAGAAAGCAGAGGGTGCGTCCTTTCAGCCCCTGTTTATGCTCCTGAATGGTCAGCAGATCCGCCACGATCTGACAGGGATGCGTGTAATTGGTGAGGCCGTTGATGACCGGCACTCCGGAATGGGCGATCATTTCCTCCAGATCGGAATGCTTGAAAAGACGGGCCACGATGAGATCCGCATAGCGGCTGACCACTTTGATGGTATCGGACAGGCTTTCTTTTCCCGCGCCCAGAGGACTGGTGGTGACATCATAATTGATGGCGTGTCCCCCCATACGCAGAATGCCGGTTTCGAACGAAACCCGGGTGCGCAGACTCGGCTTCTCGAAAATCATAAACAGCACCTTGCGGGCCGCACGGTCCGCAAAAGCATCCGGGTCCGCCTTCAGATCGGCCGCGGTGCCAAGCACCTGCTGCAGGGTGTCCGGGGTCCAGTCAGGTAAGGTTGCAAAATGTTCCATATCAGTTCTCTTCAAAGGGAAACGTTCAGTTTAAAAGGTTCTGTCCCGCCTGAAAAGCGGAAAGGAAAGGAAAACGGCACAGTCCTGACCGGCGTGAGGAGGAGATGCAGCTCATCTGGAAAGCAGCAGCACCACCAGGGCGGAACACAGGGTGGTCAGTGTAACCGCGACCGCGATCATCAGAAGTCTCCGTTCAGAATCGGGCGGGGCCGCGCCGGCAGCGGCCTCCGCAGCCGGATGCTTCAGCAGTTCAATCTGTTTCCGACAGACCTCCGCATTGCTCACCAGCTTATCAATCTGTTTTCCCATCTCCTCTTTGCGGCGGAACAGGGATTCCAGATTGTCCACCAGCAGTTCAGCCGCCAGCATATCCTGTCCCAGAATGGAGGATGGATACGCTGAGGTACTTTTTTCGGACGGCCGCGCGTAGCACCTTGCGTTGACCCCCAGGCGCACTTCCGGCGGCTTGAAGGAGGCCTGACAGTCCGGGCAGAAAAGGGTCTGCTCCACCATGCCGTCGGAACCGCTCAGGGTCCGGGCACAATGGGGACAGGAAATCTCGTTCGGGCTCATACCGGACATTTCCGGGATTTGCACAAAAAGGAAAGGGCAAAACCTGCGGAAAACGGTTTCGTCTCTCCCCCCGGGGGTGGTAGGACCTATTTAATCCGTAAGAAAATAAGGGATTTCCCGTCTGACTCTTTACACCTTGCCGCCCGGAGGCCGCCTCTGGTGGAGAGCACAGGACAACAGGGAGAGGTATGGAACTCAACACGCATAGATCCGACAGAAACTGGACCCACGGCCCCAACGGGGAGAGCAGGGGGTATATCGACGCGGAACAGCTGAAGGAGCTGTGGTTTCACACCGGCACCGTCTGCAATCTGCAGTGCCCGTTCTGCCTGGAGGGTTCAGGTCCGAACGTGCACCGCATTGAAATGCTGACCCTGTCGGACGCGACCCCCTTCATTGAAGAGGCCACAGACCTCGGGGTGAAACAGTTCTCCTTCACCGGAGGCGAACCCTTCGTGGTTCCCGATTTTCCGGATATACTCGATCTGGCCCTGCAGCACCGTCCCTGTCTGGTCCTCACCAACGGCACCGAACCTCTGTTTGAAAACCTCCCCCGGGTGCGTAAATACCTTCAGGCCCCCCACCCTCTCCGCTTCCGGGTCAGCCTCGACTATGCGGACGAGCGGCGTCACGACGGCGGACGCGGTCAGGGGAATTTCCGCCGGGCCATCGACACCATGCGTGTGCTGGAGAAAGAGGGTTTTGAACTCTCGGTGGCCCGCCACCGGGCCAACAACGAAGACGTGGCCAAAGTCGATCAGGACTTCCGCGACATGTTCGCCGACCACGGGCTGGACGAAACCATGTCCATTGTCAGCTTCCCCGAATTTTTCCGTCCCAACACTCCCGGGCGCACCCCGGTGATTACCGAGGACTGCATGACGGAACATCATACCGCAGACTCCCGCTCCCAATTTATGTGCGCCTACTCGCGCATGGTGGTGAAGAAAAACGGACGCTGCGGGGTGTATGCCTGCACCCTGGTGGACGATGATCCGGATTATGATCTGGGCGACACCCTCTCCGAAAGTCTCCGCGCCCGGGTGATGCTCCGTCATCACCGCTGCTTTTCCTGTTTTGCCTGCGGCGCCAGCTGCAGCGATCCCAACGCCGCACTCTGAATCTATGTTGTTGCGAACTTTATCTCAAGGAACCCTATCATGAAACTCGGCATCATCGGCGGCTCCGGACTGGACGATCCCTCTCTGCTAGAGAATGCGGAAGACATCTCGGTGGAGACGCCATACGGTCCACCCTCCTCCTCCCTGCGCCGGGGCAGACTGCAGGGCACCGACGTCGTCTTTCTTTCCCGGCACGGCCGCGATCACACCATCCCTCCAGGCGCCATCAACAGCCGCGCCAATCTCTGGGCCCTGAAGGAACAGCACTGCGAAGGCATTCTGGCCACCGCCGCCTGCGGATCTCTGCGGACGGAAATGGACCGGGGTCACCTGGTCATCCCGGATCAGTTTATCGACTTCACCCGTCACCGGCCGGTCACCTTTCACGACAGCTTTGAGCCCGGCATCATGAATGCGGTGCACGTGCCCATGGCCGAACCGTTTGATGACCGTCTCAGAACGGTGGTGAGCGATGCGGCCCAGGCACTGGATATCCCGTTTCATCCCACCGGCACTCTGCTGACCATTGAGGGCAACCGCTTCTCCACCCGGGCGGAATCGAACATGTTCCGGATGTGGGGGGCGGATCTGGTGAACATGACGGTGGCCCCGGAGGTGATCCTCGCCAACGAACTCAGCCTCCCCTACGCGGCAGTGGCGGTGGTCACCGATTACGACTGCTGGAAGACCGACGAGCCGCCGCTCCGGGTGGAGGATCTCGTCCGGGTGTTCTCGGAAAATGTCGAGAAGCTCAATCAGGTACTGCTCCGTACGGTCCGCCAGCTGGGGGATTCCACCTGAACCCCGTCACCCTCCCGGCCTGACCACAGCCCCTCCGGATGAGTACTCAGCATCTCCTTGTCTTCACCCGCTGGCCGGAACCGGGCCGGACCAAGACGCGGCTCATTCCCGCTCTGGGTCCGGAAGGAGCCGCCGACCTGCAGGAATGGCTGACCGGTCATGCCCTGCTGCAGGCCCGCCTATGGGCCGCAGCACCTGACCGGGAACTCCGCCTCCTCACCACCGGGGCTTCCCCCCGGCGTTTTACCAAATGGCTGGGCCCCGATGTGCAGGTGGTTCCCCAGGCGGAGGGGGATCTGGGCGACCGTCTCTCCGCCGCAGCCCGGCAGTCGTTTCAGGCAGGCGCGGAACAGGTGGTGATGATGGGAATCGACTGCCCCGGGGTCACCACCGCCCTGCTGACCCAGGCCTTCGAGGCCCTGCAGGACCGGGATGCGGTGATCGGACCCGCCACCGATGGCGGTTATACCCTGCTGGGGTGCAAGACCTTTTCAGAGACGCTCTTCCGGAACATTCCCTGGGGTAGCGGAGAGGTACTGGAGACAACCCGGGAGCGCCTGCAGGATCTGCAGTGGTCGGTTGAGACTCTTCCGGCCCTGCCGGACATTGATGAACCGGAGGATGTGCGGGAACTGGAGACGTTCAGAACAGCCGAACGCACTCCCGGCGTATCCGTCATTCTTATCGCCAAAAACGAGGAGGCCCTGATACGGGAGGCCATTACTTCTGTGCTCAACCAAGCGGATGAGGTGATCGTGGTGGATGGCGGCAGCGATGATGAAACCGTAGACCGCGCCCGGCACGCCGGGGCCCGGGTGATCTACTCGCCGCCCGGACGGGCGCGGCAGATGAACTCCGGGGCCGACCGGGCGGTCTTCGACACCCTGCTGTTTCTCCATGCCGACAGCCGGCTCTCTCCCGGGGCGGTGGAACAGAGCCGGGCGGCACTGCAACGGCCCGGCACCGTTCTCACCGCCCTGAACCTCCGCATTCAGGGAAGCCGCAGCGCCTACCGCTGGATCGAAGCGGGGGTCCGGTTCCGTTCAGGCCTGCTGCAGCGGCCGTACGGCGATCAGGCTCTGGCCCTCAGGCGGGAGACCTTCGTCCGGCTGGGCGGTTTTGCCGACCTGCCCCTGCTGGAGGATCTCGATCTGGTGCGTCGCGCCGCGCGCCGGGGTCAACTCGACCTTCTGTCCGGCTCCAGCTCCGTTTCCGACCGCAGGTGGAAACGCAGAGGAATCCTCCGCACCACCCTGCTCAATCAGGCCATTCTCCTCGGCCATGCCTTCGGAATTTCCCCGGATCGGCTAAGGCGCTGGTATGGGTCGTGATAATTCGAATCAGGACACCTTCAAACCGATCCCGGCAGAATCGCACTCCTAATCCCTGGCCGTCGCCGAGCTCCGTCCCGGGCAGACGTAATCGTGATCATGATCCTAATCGTAATCGAAACGGCCGCTCCAAAGCCGTGAGGATGCCAACCATCTTTTGGGGTTCTGCGACAGGTCAACACGTCGCGTAGCGTCGGTTGACAGACCTTGGCATCCCTTACGCCGCCGCCTCGCGCAGGTGTGGCGCCAGCGGCGCTCCTCTAATCCCCGGCGCTCTCTGCAGTCTTCGGCTCTTCAACCTCTTCCGCTTCCCCGCTGTCCGGGCTCTCCCCTTCTTCCAACTCTTCACCGGCCTCTTCAGAGGATTCGGCTGCCTCCGCTTCCGGTTCGGGTTTGATCCAGCCCAGCTTGAGAGCGACTTCCTCCTGCAGGGCCGCCAGATCCTCCAAGTTGAGTTCGGGATCGACAATAAAGAAGGTTTCTCCGCTGTCTTTCTGCTCATAGATCCGGATGCGGCGGCCCTCGTCATCCCGCTGCACTTCCCGCTCCACCCACAGCCGCTTGCGCTCCAGCATGGCGGCCAGGAAAAAGATTGTATTGGTGTTGGCGGAATCCTGTTCGCTCAGCAGCTCCTGCAAAACTTCGGACGCCTGCTCCTCTCTGAAGGGCGCCTCCTCTTTGGGCTGGGGAGGATGATAGGTGGTTTTCCAGAAAAATTTCGAGCCGGATTCCTTCTCTTCATCCCACTGCCCCCGCTCAAAATCCTCCCGCACCAGTCCGTCCACGGTCGGGACCAGCCGGGAAACGATGGTCTGTCCCTCCATAAACGGTTCTCCAGTGGCCGCACAGATGTGCGCACGGGCTTTGACTTCCCAGGAGTTTCCAGGGGATGGTTTCATAAGGTCTCCTCATCAGATGCTGAATTCGGGTCCGGATGTCCGGCCTCGGGATATCGTTCGTTCAGTTCCCGCCGGGCGGCGGCGGCGCGGCGGGACTGTCCCGCCCGCTCAAAATTCTCGGCAGCGGCCTTCAGACAGAAGGGCACCAGTTCCGGATCATCAAACAGAACCGACACACTGAGGAAATGGCGGGCGGCCGCCTCCCAGTTATCCCGCCCCTCTTCCGCCTTTCCCATTCCAGTCAGAGCCTGTGCCTGCACCCGTCCGCGCTCCAGGGCGGACGCAGTGGCAGCGGCGGCGGAAAACACCTCCAGCGCCTCCTCCCACTGTTTCAGATCGAGCAGAGCATTGCCGAGCGCAAGACCGGCTTCGACCGCCTCCAGCGTACCGGAGTCAAACGCCAGCCCGCGCCGCCAGGCCTTGATGGCTCCCGGCAGATCCTCCAGCTCCCTGCGGGCGGCGGCCTCCTCATAGGCTCCCTTTTCGCGCAGGTTATTCGGACGCTCTGCCTGCTGCATGGCGGTTGCAATCCGTAACTGTGCCCGGGTATCGGACTCCCCTTTGGCCACCTCCAGCAGCCAGATCAGCAATCCGTCCGGCAACGGCCGTTCACTCTCTCCCACCAGCGGAAGAAAGGCACGCAGAGCCTCTCCCTCTTTCCCTTCCTGCTGAAACAGACGGCCCAGCCGCATCCTGGCCCGTCCGGTCCAGTCCGCATCCGGCGCGAGTGACAGAGCCTCCCTCAGCGCCTCCGCAGCCGCCGGGGCCTCTCCGCTCCGTTCCAGCACCACGCCCAGCCAGTATTTGGCGTCGGCTTTCTCCGCTTTCGGAAGATCGAGACTCTGCCAGGCGTTAAGAAGCCTGATCGCCTCTTCATCCTTTTCCAGGCGAACGGCCAGCAGGGCGGTGCGTCGAAGCAGTCCGGCATCGGGCGACGCCGACCCCGACACTGCGGTGGACCAGGCGGTGAAAGCCTTTTCAGGCCTGTCCTCCGCCAGATAGAGATCACCGGCCGTCTGCAGGGCTGGAATCGCCCGGGCATCTTCCGGATAGTCACCGGCAAACTCCTCCAAATCAGCGGCGCTCTGCAGAGGCTCCTCTTTCCGCAACATCAACGCCATCAGGTACCGGGCATCCACCACCCGTTTGGCCTCCGGGACCTCCTCCACCAGTTCGCGGTACAGACGCAGTGCGCGCGCCTCATTGCCGGCGGCCCGGGCACTTTCAGCCAGCATCCAGAGTCCCTCCTCCTTGCGGCCGGGCACCTGCCGGATCTCCTCCTCATATTCCTTCACCCGTTCATGATTCCCGGCCGCGGCGGAAAGGGAGGCTGCCTCGTAACCGGCCACCGACCGGAACCGGCTCCCGGGAAAGCTGTCCAACAACGATATGTATGCAGACAGCGCCTCCTCCGACCGGTCGAGCCGCTGCAGGGAAACCGCCCGGAGGTAGGCCCAGGCGTCGGCAACAGACTCACGGTTCTCCGCAGTGGTCTTCTCATACAGCGAAAGAGCCCGGGCAAATTCTCCGGCCTGCAGCTGAGACCAGGCAATGGTCAGCAGACCGTTACGGACGCGGGAATGGTCCGGGAAACCGGTCCAGAGCTCCCAATACCGTTTTGCGGCATTATCGGGGCGGGAGGCCGCCGCCTCAAGCCCTGCCAGTCCCCACAAAGCCTCCACCCGCATGTCATCGGAGGCAGCACGGCGGAGTGCCAGTTCAAACGCCTCACGCCTTTCTTCGACCGACCCTTCGCCCAGCCCCGCGATCCGCAGAGCGGCAATCCCGGCCAGCTCCCCCTCCGGTGCTTTATCCATCAGCAGCCTGTACTGACTTAGCGCCATGGCCACCTCCCCCTGCGCCTCCAGGACCTGACCCAGCAGAAAACGGGCGGGTGCCTCGAGGCCGGGGTCCGGCGCAGACCGCACCAGTTCCCGCAGAAACCGGCCAGCAGACGCCAGGTCGTCGCGGGCAAAGGCCAGTTCGGCCAGGCGGTAGCGCGCCCGCTGCCCCACATCCTTTTTCCCCGCAAGCTCCACCACCTGAAGAAACAATTCCTCCGCCTCTCTGGTCTTTCCCAGCTGACGGGTACTTTCCGCAGTTCGGAAGAGCAGCATCTCCCGGTTTCCGATGTTCGGAACCTCCTCCAGCAGACGCCGGTATTCCTCCAGCGCAAGTTCGTACAATCCCCGGGAGTAAAGGCCGTCGGCCAGCCGCTGGCGGTCCTGCCCCGGCAGAGCGGTCTGGGCCAGCAGGCTTGCAGCCAGCCCCAGGCCACACATCAGTCCGATGAACACCCTGACCGCGCGCATCGGCTCAGGACTCCGGGATGCCGGTGGCAAAACTGATATTGAAAATATCCGCCTGACGGCAGCGGTCCATCACGTCCATAATGTAACGGTAATCGGTGTCCTCATCGCCCCTCACCACCACCGGCTGACCGGGATAGAGATCGGAAATTTTCAACAGAAGATCCCCCAGCTCCGGCGAGGTCAACGTCCGGCTGTTCACCACATAGCGGCCGTCCGGATAGACGTTGATAATGATCTCCCCGGCCAGCCGCTGCGGGGTGTCTCCGCTGGTGGCGGTGGGGAGAGTGATATCCACTTCTGTCTCCCACTGGGAGTAGAGGGTGGTGGTCATAAAGAAACACAGCAGCAGGAACACCACATCAATCATGGGCGCCAGCTGGAACTGTACATCCGGCGTATTGTCCGGGTTAAACCTCATTCGCTCTTCCGGTGGGCAAGTGTGGTGACGATATCCGCTGCGACCAGCTCAAGGTTGGCGGTCAGTTTGGACAGCCGTCCGCGGAAAAGCGAGTAGAACATCATGGCCGGAATGGCCACAAACAGGCCGGCCGCTGTGGTGACCAGTGCCTGTGAAACGCCGTCGGCCAGCACCTGGGGTCTGGCCTGTGCGAGATTGAGCGCCACTCCGCTGAAGGATTTAAGCATCCCCATCACCGTGCCCAGAAGTCCGACCATGGGGGCGATCACTCCAATATCCATGAGGAAGGTGATCTGGGACTGAAGACGGCCCACCTGGCGGACGCCCTCCCCCTCCACTACCTGACGCAGCAGTTCAGGATCGGCCTCGTTCCCGGCCCGGTCGAGATAGTCCAGCGCGGACAGCGCCAGGGCGGAGACCGGAGAAGGCCTCGCTTCACAGGCCGCGCGCGCCTCTGTGAGCTCGCCCTTTTCCAGATGAGCCTGAAGGGTGGTCACCAATCCAGTGGGTGCGATCCGCTTTTTGTTGAGCGAGATCAGAAACAACAAAACCAATGCCACCGCCACCACCGACATGGCGGCCAGAATGTAGAGAATAAACCCACCGCTCTCCATGATCTGCTGCAGATTGAGCTGGCCGGTGATTTCCTCCACCACCGTCGGCTCCGGAGCCGCGACCGCTGTGTCCGGGTCGGGCGTCTGTCCCGCTGACTGTGCCTGGATCAGCCCACAGGCCGTGAAAAAGAAAAGAAGGAGGAGATTACGGAGTTTCATTGGATGGTGGGGTGAAGAGAGAACGGTTTTTCGAAAAATAGTCCCAACCGGAGACCAGGGTGATGGCGGTCGCACCCGCCATCAGCCCCCAGATCAGCCAGTGCAGGGTGAAGTGGATGGATGTCAAGGTACTGGCTTCCATCTCCGGCAGCCAGTCCTCGACCAGCGCCAGAGAGAAGAGCGTGAAAATAATGGCGGTCATCTGAAGTGCCGTTTTCCATTTGCCGAGGGTGCCGGCCGACAGAACGATGCCCTGTTCGACCGCCAGAAGACGCAGGCCGGTCACCATAAATTCGCGGAACAGAATAGGAACCACCAAGAGGGCCGGGACCAGCGGACTTTCCGGATGACCGGGATCGAAGCGGATTTCCACGAACGAAACCAGGGCCACGGTGACCAGAACTTTGTCCGCCAGGGGATCCATCAGTTTGCCGAACGCACTCACGCCGTACTTGGTGCGGGCTAGATATCCGTCCAGCCAGTCGGTGGCGGAGGCGATCAAAAACAGCAGCAGCGCCAGCGTCTTGGCCCCCGGAAAGGAAAAGGTCAGGCAGAGCAGCAGCAGAAAGGCAAAACCGAACCGGCTGGTGGTGAGTTTATTGGGAAGGTTCATGAATGTGGGAAAGGGTCACTGGTCACTGGTCACTGGTCAACGGCTAGTGACCTGAATCATAATGACAAGTGACAAATGACGTGCCGGAGGCACAACCTGACCAGGCGCGAAGCGCGCTTAGGCAATCCGCAGTTGATCGAGATCTTCCGCCAGATCGGCCAGACGGTTGGTCACCATGGGTTTGGTGATGCGGTAGGAGGACTTTTTCCCCTTCTGGTGCGGGGTATCAAACATGATATCCAGCATCACCCGCTCCAGAATGGCCCGCAGACCGCGGGCACCGGTACCGCGCAGATGCGCCACCCGGGCGATTTCCTGCAGGGCCGTCTGGGTAAACGAAAGGTCCACTCCATCAATCGACAGCAGTTTGGCATACTGTTTGACCATGGCGTTTTTCGGCTGGGTCAGAATGTGAACCAGATCCTGTTCCGAAAGTTCATTGAGAACCGCCACCACCGGCAGCCGTCCGACAAATTCCGGAATCAGACCGAATTTCACCAGATCATGAGGATCCACCACCGTGTCGCTGGTCAGCCCTTCCGAGCTGAGCACTCTGGAACCGTAGCCCATCACCCCTTTTCCTTTCCGGCGCTTCACCACCTCATCCAGTCCGTTGAAGGCCCCTCCGCAGATAAAGAGAATCTTCTCGGTGTTCACCTTGAGGTATTCCTGCTGCGGATGTTTGCGGCCGCCCTGGGGAGGCACATTGGCCACCGTGCCCTCCAGAATCTTGAGCAGGGCCTGCTGCACCCCTTCCCCGGAGACGTCCCGGGTGATGGACACATTTTCAGTGCGGCGTCCGATTTTATCAATCTCATCCACGTAAATGATTCCCCGCTCGGCCTCCTCCACGTTGAAGTCGGCGGCCTGCAGCAGGCGGAGCAGGATATTCTCCACGTCCTCTCCCACATAGCCGGCCTCGGTCAGGGTGGTGGCGTCGACAATGCAGAACGGCACGTCCAGAAAACGGGCCAGCGTACGGGCGAGGTAGGTTTTTCCACTGCCGGTGGGACCGACCATGAGAATATTGCTCTTCTCGATTTCCACATCCTGATAGCGCTCATCGCCGGAACCGCCCCGGTCGATGTCCTTCAGGCGTTTGTAATGATTGTGCACCGCCACCGCGAGAATCTTCTTGGCGTGCTCCTGGCCCACCACGTGTTCGTCCAGCATGTCCACGATTTCCTGCGGCTTGGGCACCTTGATGTGGGTGCGGGGGGCCGCATCCTCACTGGACTCCCGCTCGATCAGCGAAGTGCAGAGATGGACGCACTGATCACAGATCTGAACGCCGGGACCGGCGATCAGCCGTTCGACTTCGCGCTGATATTTCCCACAGAACGAGCAGCGTGCTTCCTGATCTTCTTTCTCAGACATGGGTCAGGAATTGGTTTTTTGCGGCTTCATCACGACATCGTCCACCAGACCGTAGGCCTTGGCCTCGTCCGCAGAGAGGAAGTTGTCCCGGTCGGTGTCCTTGGTGAGGTCGAGGATGTCTTTGCCACAGTTGTCAGCCATGATCTGGTTCAGGCGCTCTTTCAGACGCAGAATCTCTTTGGCATGGATATCGATGTCGGTGGCCTGTCCCTGAAAACCGCCCCAGGGCTGGTGAATCATAATCCGGGCATTCGGCAGGGCGAAACGCTTACCTTTGGCCCCGGAGGACAGCAGGAAGGCGCCCATGCTGGCGGCCTGTCCCACGCAGTAGGTGCAGATATCGCACTTCAGAAACTGCATGGTGTCATAGATCCCCAGTCCGGCCGTGACGGATCCGCCCGGAGAGTTGATGTAGAGATTGATATCTTTGTCCGGATCCTCGCTCTGCAGAAACAGCAGCTGTGCGATAATCACGTTGGCGACCACATCGTTCACCTCGGTGCCGAGGAAGATGATGCGGTCCTTAAGCAGACGGGAATAGATGTCATAAGAGCGTTCGCCCCGGCTGGTCTGCTCAATGACATAGGGAATGGGGACATAATTCTGTTCGTTCATGATGCGGCCTCCTGTGGTTTCTGGCCTTCGATCTCAGCGTTATCCTGGATGAATTGCACCACCTTCCGGCATATCACGTCTCCGCGCAAGTCTTCCACCTGATTGTTTTCTTTCATGCGCTTCTTCAATTCGTCCGGCTGCATGCTGTAGGCATAGGCCAGCATGGTCATTTCGCGCTCCAGTTCGGCATCGGATACCGAGATGTCCTCTTTGGCGGCAATCTCCTGCAGGATCAGGCGCAGACGCACCTGACGCTGGGCGGCGGTATTGGCGGTTTCCAGGATCTCGTCCTTGTTCTCCATGAGCTCGGACTCCCCTTTGCCCTGCTGCTGCAGGTCCTGGGCAATCCGCTGAATCTGCTGCTGTGAGGCCTCGGCCACCATGCTCTCCGGCAGCTCAAAGGAGGTGTTGTCGAGCAGCAGGGCCTCAATGTCCTGACGGAGCTTTCCGTCCGCTTCCCGCTCTTTCTCAGACACCAGGGATTCTTTGATCCGCTGGTTAAACTCCTCTTCGTCTTTCACCCCGAAGCCCTCGAAAAAGGCCTCATCCATGTCCGGAAGTTTGCGGGCGCGGATGCCCTTCACCTCAACATCGAAGGTGACGGATGTGCCGCGCAGCTGCTCAACCACGAAGTTGTCGCCAAAGGTGACGGGAACCGATTTGGTGTCGCCGATGGACAACCCGTCCAGGGCCAGTCCCAGTTCAGGAATGAAGGCCTCGTCACTGGCCTGCAGCCAGAAATCCTTTCCTTCGCCCAGACCTTTTGCCTCCGGCACCGCCTCCTCGAGCGGGGTATCCTCCAGTTTGCCGGTGAAATCAATCTGCGCCATATCTCCACGCGAAACCGGCCGGTCGTCCACTTCCTCAAAATCGGCACGCTGCTCGCGCATGGCATCCACCCGCTCCTGCAGCGCCTCATCGGACACTTCCTCGATCTCCCGCTTGAGGGAAATACCTTTGTACTCCGGCAGCGCAATCTCCGGGCGGATGTCCACCGTGACGGAGTAGCTCAGCGGCTCGCCTTCTTTCACCTGAATGTCCTCATCCATTTCCAGAATGTTGACCACACTCAGCTGATTCTCCTGCAGGGCCTCGTGATAGCTCTTGGGGAGCAGATGGTCACGCAGCCGGCCGGTGATCTCTTTGTGGAAACGGGACTTCACCAACTGACGCGGGGCTTTGCCCGGACGGAAACCCGGCAGGGCCACCTGGCCGGCATACACGGATACCGCCTCATCAAATTCTTTGGAGATGGTGTCGGCCGGCACTTCGATGTTCAGCTTGCGCCGACAGGGGGAAATTTCTTCGATTTGAACGCTCATAGAGTCCTTAGTGGGGTGGAAATTGGGAGTCGGAGCATATACGGCCTGAGGGCGTTATCGTCAATAAGAACCGAAAGGCATCCGCAGGGGACATCCCATAGTGGCAGCCACTCTCCACAAAAAATAAACACCGGAGATTGACAAAAACTCACCCTGTAAGCTATCAGCAACCTCCCACTTTCGGTGGCCTGATAGCTCAGTTGGTAGAGCAGAGGACTGAAAATCCTTGTGTCGTTGGTTCGAATCCGACTCAGGCCACCATTTTTTATGCCCGGATTTTCTCATGACCTACGCCTTCTATGTCCTGAAAAGTCACTCCACCGGCAAACTGTATAAAGGCCACACCTCAGACCTCACCACTCGAGTACATCAGCATAATTCCGGGCGGACCCGAAGCACCAAATCCGGAGCCCCATGGGAATTGATCTATGTCGAGGAATTTCAAACCCGCGACGAGGCCCTGCAACGTGAGAAACAATCGAAAACAGGATCCGGTGGCCGTGCTCTTCATAAACTTCTAAAATCAAAAGGTCTCTTGGAATAGACCAAAAATCCTTGTGTCGTTGGTTCGCCTGCCCGTGCCGACGCGGGCGTCAGCCCGCAGACGGCCAGGGAATCCGACTCAGGCCACCATTTTTGTGCCCGGATTTTCTCCCCACTCTTTGCGTGCGGGATCCGATTTTTGCCCTACGTTCGTGGCCTTATGTCCAGTGAGGACGTTACTCCGGTGTTCGCACCGGTCTTTGCATCCCCTCCAGACCCGACCACCGCCACGGTGCCGTCGGGCGCTTCGTCTTATACTCTGCCCGCCTGTTCACCGGCTGCGGCCGCCGCACTGGTGAGAGGCTGGATGGCCCTGGAACCGGACGTCACCCATGTGGTGGTGACCGACTCCACCCGCTCGCTGGATACGTTTTATCAGGACCTCCACACCCTGCTGGATGGCGATCTCAGCCGCACCGCGTTTTTTCCGGGCTGGGAGGAAATCCCCGATGCGGATCTGCACGGCGTGTCGCCGGAAATCGCCGGCGACCGGCTGCAGACGCTGATCCGCCTTCACGCCCAGCCCGGAGGTCTCTGTATCTGCACCCATGTTCAGAGTCTCCTGCAGCCGGTGCCCGCGCCAGAAAAACTCGGAGGCCGGGTGGTGGATCTCCGTCCGGGGATGGAGCTGGATCCCGAGGAGTTCTGCCTCACCCTTCAAACCCTGGGGTATGAGTTTGAGGCCGAAGTCACCGACAAAGGGGAGGCCGCCCGTCGCGGAGGGGTGCTGGATGTGTGGCCGCCCAACCTGGCCACGCCTGTTCGGCTGGAGTTTTTCGGTTCGGAACTGGAGTCTATGCGGGCCTTTGACCCCGTCACCCAGCGCTCAGAGGATCCCTGTGCCGATATCAAGCTCCTGCCGGCCCGCGAATCCGCCAGTCTGGAAACCGCGGCCTTCACCGACTATCTGCCCTCTGACACCCGCTGGTTGATCCTGGATTCGGAATCCGTGGCCGATCACGCCGTGATGTATATGGAGTCGCAGGACGGCGTGACCCTGACCTGGACCGACCTCCAGACTGGAATCCGCACCACCGGCGGACGCGGCCGGGTATTGATCGGTGCCGGAAGCGCCGACGACCCGCTGCCGGCCGACCTGACCGCCTGCGCCGGACTCGCGGACATTCCCGGCGGAGGGGACACCACCACCCGGCTCGAACAGGAGCGGGAAAAGCTGATCGATCAGCAACTGGCCCTGGCCGCCTCCGGCTGGTCCGTGGTCTTCTGCCTCAACACCGAAGGCTCCAGAGCCCGTTTTCTGGAGGCCTACGGCCATAAGATCAGCCAAAGGGGTCAGCCCGTGAATTGTAGCACGTTGACCAATGCGAGTTCTGAGCATCGGCAACATGCTACAATTCACGGGCTGACCCCTTGGGTGACGACAGGAATGCTGTCCGAAGGTTTCCGCTTTGCGGAATGGCAGCTCAGCGTGGTGGGCGAGCGGGATCTGTACGGACTCCGGAAAGCCGCCCGCAGCAAATATGATCCCCATGCCGCCACCCGGCGCGGCAACGTCTCCAGCGGGGAGCGTTTCACCTCCGGATCGGATATCGAACCGGGCGAATGGGTGGTTCATCTTGAACACGGGATCGGCAAATACCTCGGGCTGTTTGAGATCGAGATGGCCGGTCAGCAACAGGAGGTGCTGACCATCGAATACGCCGGCGGCTCCAAACTTCACGTGCCGGTATCACAGGCGCATTTGCTAAGCCGCTACATGGGCGTGGGCGGCACCGTGCCCGAACCCCACACCCTGGGCGGTTCGGCCTGGCAGCGTCAGAAAGCGGTGGCGGAAAAAGCGGTGCAGGATCTGGCCGGTCAACTCCTGCGCACCCAGGCCATGCGCGAATCCCATCCGGGTCACGCCTTTGCCGCCGACTCGGCCTGGCAGGCGGAGTTTGAGGCCACCTTCCCCTTTACCGAAACGGCGGACCAGGAGGAGGCGGTGCGGGCGGTGAAAGCCGATATGGAGAATCCCCGGCCCATGGACCGCCTGATCTGCGGCGACGTGGGCTACGGCAAAACCGAGGTGGCCATGCGGGCGGCGTTTAAAGCGGTGATGGACGGCAAACAGGTGGCCATGCTGGTGCCCACCACCGTGCTGGCCATGCAGCACACCCA
>CAZVCO010000012.1:0-10410 GCA_964625795.1 uncultured Verrucomicrobiota bacterium
CCCTGGAACAGGATCCGCAGTATGCCCGGGAGATGGACAGCCGGTTCCGAATGGAATGGGCGGCCAAATCCGGAAACTGGCTGCAGGTGTTCCGGCATTTCCTTCAATCGCAGCTGGAGGCCCTCCGCCCGCTTCCGTTGGTGGTGTCTCTGGTGGCCGGGACCCTGTGGTCGCTGCTCCTGCTCAGCCTGCTGCCTCAGTGGCCGAAACCGGGGTTCATCCTGCTCTGTCTGGCGGCTCTGCTGCTGGGGGCTGTGTCGACCTGGCCCACGGTGGTGAGCGGCATGTGGATGGACGCCGCGTTTGGGTTGGAAGAGGGATCGGATTTTTTCTCCACCCTGTGGTTTATGCTGGTCTCGGTGGGGTTGCGGGAGGAAATATGGAAGGTCGTGCTTTTTTCGCCGTTCCTCCTGCTGACTGTCCGGTCGGGAAACGATGCGCAGGCCCTCCTGCTGGGGGCCTTCGTCGGACTGGGCTTTGCGGTGGAGGAGAACATCGGGTATGTGATGTCCAACGCTGAAGGGGTGGCGGTCAGCCGGTTTGTCAGCGCCAATATGCTCCACTTTATGCTGACCGGCGCCACGGCCCTGGCCCTGACCCGCGCGGTGCGGAATCCAAAAGCCTGGGCCATGGATTCCCTCCAGGTAATGCTCATGGCCATCGGACTGCACGGAGTCTACAATACCCTGCTGTCCCAGCCTGTCCCGGGTCTGGGAGATATGAGCTATTTCCACGGGGCCGCACTGGTGGGATGCGCCACTCTGTTTTTCCGTGAGGTGGAGAGGCTCATCCCGCTGCGGGGGGCGACGGTGTCACGCACCGGATTGTTCTGCTGGGGTCTGTGTGCACTGTTCTGCCTGGAACTGATCGCCGCCACCCTGCGGGTGGGATTTCAGCAAGGCCTTTTCATCACCGGGCAGGCCGCCCTGGCCAGTGTGTTTACCGGCGCCATTTTCATCCATTTCGTGCGGGAACCCCTCCACAGCTGACCGGGTTCCGGTCCGGAGCATTGAAAAGGCTTTAGAACATTACGCGCAGCTGGACAGCCATGTCCAGATCGCTGAAGCTGAAGTCCACAATGTCGGTGATGCTCTCCATGGGATAAAAAATATGCACCCCCATCTGAATCCGGTCCGAGACCGGAACGTTGATGCCGAGCTGGGTCTGAAAATAAATATCCCCCCACTCACTGCCGCCTTCGGTGTCCACGTAATCCATCAGAGCGGAGATTCCGGTCTCCCAGAGTTGGTCCACCACCAGGAGGGTGATCTCCGGAGTGATGACCGTATCCACCCCCTCAACCCCGGAGAGGTCATCCGACATCGCCGCGCCAAACCGCCATCCGCCTACTCCTTCAAACAAATCGAGATACACCCCGTACGACAGGTCGTCATTGCCGTAGGGCCGTTCTGAAAAGTCGGAGCGGGCCTCGTGCTGTTTGACCATGACGGACACCCCTTTCTGACCGAAACAGGGGGTGAGGGAAAAAAGGACAAGGAGAAAAAAAAGTTTCATAAGAGCATTCCGGGTTATGGCATCATGTAGTGCGCCCTGCAAAAGCGAAAGGCAAGCAGGTTCTCCCGCCATTGACTAACCCTCCCGAAGCGGTAAAGAACTTGAATGACTGAAGAAGAAGATCCGCACGAAAAGTATGAAACCCACAAGTGGGTGGATAAATACGGCGACTATTTATACCGCTTCGCCCTGATGCGGCTCCGCGACCCCCAGGTGGCCGAGGATACCGTGCAGGAGACCTTTATGGCCGCCCTGAAAAATCTACACCAGTTCGACGGCCGGGTGGACGTGAAATACTGGCTGCGCGGCATCCTGCGGAATAAAACCGTGGACTACGTGAGGAAATCTGTGCGCCGGAAGGAACTGCAGGATGAGCAGATTCAGGAAGTGGTGGGCGAACTCCTCTTCAAAACCTCCGGGGTGCCTTCCAGCCGTCCGAAACCCTGGGCCTTCAATCCGGATGATGCTTTTGCCCAGGAGGAATTCTGGGCTGCATTCAAGGGATGTCTGGACAATCTGTCGGATCAGATGCGATTGGCGTTTTACATGAAAATGGTGGAGGAGAGAGAAACGTCAGAAATTTGTAAGGAATTAGACATTACAGATAACTATTTATGGGTGACGCTTCATCGTGCCCGGGGTCAACTCAAAGAGTGCCTGGAATCGAAATGGTCCGTTTCCTAAGGAAAAGTTATGTTTTTAACCTGTAAACAAGTCAGCAATCAACTCTCCAATGAGGATTACGATCGGTTATCCCCTTTCCGTAAGGCTACGCTCAAATTTCACGTGTTCATCTGTCCTGTCTGCGGAAAATACAACCGCATGGTGATGAAATTTCAGGACATATCCCGTAACTTTCGTCTAAAAGAAGAGGAGCAACTGGAATCCACCGCTCCGGATGCTCCGCACCTCAGCGAGGAAGCCCGCGCCAAACTGCAGGAGACCTTGAGCCAGGCGGGTGGAAAGTAGCACAGGAAGTTCACAGAGAACGCCGAGCCGGGCGGATGGGGGGGTGTATGACCCACATCGTCCTTCGATACAAAAACTTAAAGACGGAGGATGGCCTTTCCAGGCCGTCATTTTCCGTAGTCGGGCTGAAAGCCCAACCTCCGTTTGATGTCTCGGACGAGTTTCGTCATGCACCCACGATGATGATCGGTGGGTGCACGTTCAGGCGTCCCTAACGTCAACCCCCAACAACACTGCCCGGCTCCGCGCCCTCTGCGTCCTCCCTGTGACCCTATTCAAACGGCTCCAGCACCCAGCGTTTGTTGAACCAGAAATAAGATTCAGGATGCTTCAGAATCTCCGCACTGAACTCATCCAGACAGGACTGCATCAGTTCGACCCGCTTTTCTTTGTCGCTGCACCCCACCGGCAGCGACCGATCCGGAAATCCTTTCCAGTAGTGGGTGTACCGCCCTTTTCTTCCGATGTACACCGGGATGACCACCGCGCCCGATTTGGCCGCCATCAACCCCAGCCCGTTGGCGATGGAGGCCGTATGACCCAGAAACTGAAACGGCGCCGCTGGCGCGCGGGAGCGGATATCCACCGGAATAGACACCACCCCGTTCTTTTCGCTGAGAAAGCGTAACAGTTTCCTCAATAGCCGCGGATCATCCCGGTCCACCACCGTGCCGCCTCCTTTCTCCCGGGTGGCGACCAGCTGATCGTAGAGCGCGCTGTTTTTCTGCTGACGGGCGATAAAACACATCGGATATCCGGGACGGGTCACCACCGCACCGGCCAAATCCCAGTTCCCGGTGTGGGCCACCACCACGATCACCCCCCTGCCCTTCTCCCGGGCCCGGCAGATCCGGTCCAGCACCTCCTGCACCCCTTCCATATGATCGGGCAGCACCGCCGGTCCCCGGATAATCTCGGTGGCATTCCGGGCCAGATTCCTCACCGCCTCCAGACGGATCCGGTCGCGTTCCCGCTCCTCCAGATCCGGAAAGACCTCCCGGATTCGGTCCCGGGTCGCCTGCTTCCGCCATCCGCACACCCGGTGCGCAAACAAGGTCAGTTGCTCCGCGATCCCCAGGGCCATCCCCAGCGGCAGACGACGCAGCAGGGCGGCTGCGCCCAGAAAAAACCGGGTTTCTGCTTTTTGTTTCAGCGACATGCACCCGGTTTAGCTCAAACCGGCGGTTTTGACCATTCCCAAGCACGGGAAAGACGGATTGGAACTGGAAATCCGCCGCAAAGTGCCGTATGAGATCCACCATTATCTCTTAACCCGGCCACCACCATGAGTATTTCCATTCTGATCCCCGTTTTCAATCAACGCGACGCCCTGAAACGCACCCTGCGCTCTCTGATTCCTGAGAAGCAGGATCACGAAGTCATCGTGGTCGATCTCGGCAGCACCGACGGCACCGCCGATGTGGTCAAGGAATACGACTGGGCCCGCACCCTCTCCCCGACCGCCCGTCCCCGCTCCGCCGCGCTGAACGAGGCGGTGTCCGGTGTCACCGGCGACTTCCTGCTGTTTCTCGAGCCCGGCAGCCTGCCGGCCCGCGGCTGGTCGGAGGCCATCAGCACCCATCTGGGCGGGGTGGCGGATGCCGGACACCTGATCTGCAAAGAAGTAGACTCCTCCTCCCCCTGGGCCTCGACCCTGCGTTCGCTTCTCTGGCGGATTGGCTACCAGGTTACCGGCGGACCCTCGGGTCTGAATGGCGTCATTGTGAAGAAAGAGGTATTCGACCAACTGGAGGGCTTCCGGCCCGTACCCGATTTCGAGTGGCTGGCCTTTTCCAACCGCCTCAAGGAGTCGGGATCCACGGTCAAAGTTCTCAAACACGACCTGCTGATGACCCCGAAACCCGGCAGTGATCACGCGGATGCCTTCCGGGAACTGAAAGAGGACCTGATGTCCTCTCTCACCTACCGGAAATCGCAGAAATTCGATGATACCCGCTCACGCCGGCAAAGCTCCGCCGCCATTCTGATCGGCTATGATTTTTTCAATAAACCCTCCGACTCCGACTACGTGGCCAAAGCCCGCGAGGAGCTGCTGAAGATCTCCCTGGGCACTCTCCAGTCGTTCCGGGGAGTCGGCTCATGTTACTTTATCGGCGGAGCGGAATCCACCCGGCTGATCGGACAGCCCTCCGGCGTGGAGGTGATGGGAAAACCGCGCACCAAAAAAGCCGACCGGTTTGCCGAGCTCCGCGACAAGGTGCTGGCGGAAAAGCCGGAAGGAATCTTCCTGGTCCGCATGGGAATCTCCACCGAACTCGACCATAAGAGCCTCTTCCATCTAAGCGAGGGCCCGGCCGAAAACCCCTGCGTCATCCGGCCGATTGAGAATACCGATGAGTGGGTGGCCATCTGGCTGGAAAAAGCGGCCCTGGAAAGCCTCCCCTCTCTGGAGATCACCGAAACCATCACTCCCCTGCAGAAACAGCTGTCCGAGAAAATTATCCGCTCAGACGTGGAAAAACCCGTCTCCGCCCTGCAGACCGACTCCGATGCCCGGGGCATGTTCTACGCCGGTCATCTGCAGGAACAGCCCGCGTAAGCGTCTGCAGATAATCCCGCTCTGAATGGGCTACCGCAGGTAACGCACCTCGTACAGATCCCGCCGTCGGTCTTTGAAATTCTGTACCGAGCCGCGTTCACGCAGCTCTTTTAACAGATCCAGATCCACATCCGCGAGCAGCACCATCTCGGTGTTGGGGGTGGCCTCGGCCTTGATGGTGTTGGTGGGAAAGGCGAAATCGCTGGGGGTGAGCACCGCCGACTGGGCATACTGGATGTCCATGTTGTTCACGTTGGGAAGATTACCCACCGCGCCGGCCATCACCACATAACATTCGTTTTCAATCGCCCGCGCCTGGGCGCAGTGTCTCACCCGCATGTAGCCGTTCTGGGTGTCGGTCAGGAACGGCACAAACAACAGCTTCATGCCCTGATCCGCCAGAATGCGGGCCGCCTCGGGAAATTCGGAATCGTAACAGATCAGAATGCCGATTTTTCCGCAGTCGGTGTCCAGCGCCCGGATCTCGGTTCCGCCCTCCATGCCCCAGGCGCTGACCTCCGAGGGGGTGGGATGAAGTTTGCACATCGAATCCCACGATCCGTCCCGGCGGCACAGCCAGGACACATTCACCAGTTTCTCCTCCTGCAGCATCGGCATGCTGCCGGTGATGATGTTCACGTTGTAGGAGATCGCCAGTTTGGAGAAGCGGTCCCGCAACGGCTCGGCAAATCCGGCCAGCCGCCGGATCGCATCCACCTCGCTGAGGTGATTATAAGGGGCCATAAGCGGCGCATTAAAAAACTCGGGGAAGAGAATAAAATCGGATCCGTAATCGGATACCGCATCCACGAAATATTCCGCATGCTGCATCAGCTGTTCCATGTCCTCATAAGGCCGCATCTGCCACTGCACCACTCCGAGCCTCACCTGCACCGGCTGGGCATGTACCCGTTTCTTGTCCTGTGGATCGTAATAAATGTTATTCCACTCCAGCAGAGTCGCCACCTCGTGACTCTCTTCATCGCCGGGCAGGTAATCTTTCAGAATTTTGCGGACATGGAAATCGTTGGCCAGCTGAAAGCGCAGAGTGGGATCATGGATCTCCCGGTGTTTGACTTTCTCGATGTACTCCCGGGAACTCATCTCCGCCGCGTAGGTCGAATAGTTCGGAATCCGTCCCCCGGCCATGATCGCCCGCAGATTCATTTCCTCGCACATGGTTTTGCGGGCCTCGTACAAACGCCGTCCCAGCCGCAGCCCCCGGCATTCCTCCGCCACAAACACCTCGATTCCGTACAGCACATCGCCCTCGGGGTCAAAGGTGTCAAAGCGGTGATGTCCAATAATCTCCTCATAGGTATGCTGATCGCCGAAGCGGTCATACCGGATAATCAGACTCAGCGCGCAGGCCACCACCTTCCCCTCCATCACCACACACAGCTGCCCCTGCGGAAACAGCGAAATCAGCCGCTGCAGCTCCTCGTCCTTCCAGCACATGTCCTCATTCCCCCCGTAGGAGGCCAGCATGGCGGGTTTCAGTTCCTGATAATCCGCCAGCGTCATGCGGCGAAGTTCCATTCCTTCATTCAGCGTGTCTGTCATACCTGACACTTACAACGAATCCAGCGGACCCGCCACCTCCAAGAGCCCCTGATTTACCACGGGGAGTCGTTTTCACGACTGCATGCCCCAGCAGCTCTGGAGTTCAGCTTTGGCATATCAAAACGCGATACGTAATTTTAAGGGGCAATAACCAAACGTATTCAGAAACCATTGTGGTTAACCCATCGGGAAGATGGATTCTACGCTCGTAGGCCCCGGCGTCCCGACGGGGCTATCAAACTGTTGTGACAACAGAACCCCGATTTACTCTCGGTTATTCGTCGTCATCACCAACCACTTCACCCGAACATTATCAGAACTAAAGCGCGAACTCTTCCAGCACCGACCGAGGCAGCCATTCCAGCATCTTTTCATGGGTGGCCTCCAGTACCAGGGACGGGGCAACACCGGCCTTATACGCCTCCATCCAGCGGTCGGCGCAGAGGCACCAGTAATCGCCGGCTTCGAGTCCGGGAAATCCGTACTGAGGTGCCGGGGTGGAAAGATCGTTTCCCCGCGAGGCGGTGAAGGCGAGGAACTCGGTGGTCATTTTCGCACAAACCACATGGGCCCCAAGATCCTGAGGTCCAGTCTGACAGAATCCGTCCCGGTAAAAACCGGTGACCGGATCGGTGCAGCAGGAAATCAGCGGTGTGCCGAGAACATTCTTAGGCTGACCGTCCGCCCGGTCGTCAGGTCGTGGCTCCGTCATGGAAATCCTTTCCTTCCACCGTTTCTTTCACGTAGCCCTTGCGGATGGTGAAGTCGCCGAAGCGCTCTCCCTCCTCCCGCTCTTTGGCGTAGGCCTCCAGAATCGGGGTCAGCTCGTTGAGAATGGTCTCCTCGTCGATGTTTTCCCGGTACATTTTGTTCAGCCGTTCTCCGGAGAAGCCGGCACCGAGGTAGAGATTGTATTTCCCGGGCGCTTTGCCGACAAACCCGATCTCGCCCAGAAACGGACGGCCGCATCCGTTTGGACAGCCGGTCATGCGGATCACGATATCATCATCGCGCAACCCGACCTTTTCGCAAATGTCCTCGATCTTGCTGATCAGCGAGGGCAAATACCGCTCCGACTCCGCCATGGCCAGACCACAGGTGGGAAGCGCCACACAGGCAATGGAGTTCCGGCGGAGACCACTGAGATTTCCGAATTCACCGATCTTGTACTCTTTGAGCAGGGCTTCGATCCCGTCTTTGTCCTCGTCGGAAATCCGGCCGATCATCATATTCTGATTCCCGGTGAGGCGGAAATCAACCTCACGGAAATTCTCCGCGATCTCCCGGAGAGCGGTCATCATCTTCAGCTGTTTGGTATCCTTGATCCGGCCGCCCTCCACAAAGAGCGTGAGGTACCACAGACCATCGATTCCCTTCAGCCAGCCGTACTGATCCCCGTTGTTGGTGAAGGTATAGTCGTGCGCCTCCTCCAGCTTCACTCCGGAGCGTTTCTCCACCTCCTCGCGGATGAAATCGACACCGTAATCATCCACGGTGTATTTGAACCGCGCATGCTTCCGGTTGGTGCGGCAGCCGTAATCACGCTGCACGGTCATGATGTGTTCCACCACCGCCACAATGTTGTCCGGCGTGGTGAAGCCCATCACGGTGGCCAATCGCGGATAGGTCTCGGGCATGCCGTGGGTGGTGCCCATGCCGCCGCCGATGGCGATGTTGTACCCCACCAGTTTTCCTTTTTCCTCAATCGCGACCAGTCCAATGTCATTGGCAAAAATATCCACATCGTTGTCCGGCGGAATCGCCACCGCAATTTTGAATTTCCGGGGCAGATACCGCTTGGTGTAAATGGGTTCGTCATCATTGCCGACCTCGGTGCGGAACTTGGGAGTTCCACCCACTTTCTCTCCGTCCATCCAGAGATCGTAATACGCGGAGGTGTTCGGGGTGAGGTGATCGCTGATCTGACAGCAGGTCTCGAAGACCTCCTGGTGCACCTTGGTCTGATAGGGATTCGGATTGCACATCACGTTCCGATTCACGTCCCCGCAGGCGGCAAGAGAATCCAGCTTGGAGGCAATGATCTCCTGCATGGACTGTTTGAGATTCCGCTTCAGAATGCCATGAAACTGAAAGGCCTGACGGGTGGTCACTTTAAGAGTACGGTTCGCCAGGGTATTGGCGATGTGATCCATGTCCAGATACTGCTGCGCAGTGCAGATCCCGCCGGGCACACGCACGCGGATCATGAAACTGTAGGCCGGCTCCAACTTACTGTGACGCCGCTCATTGCGCAGTTCGCGGTCGTCCTGCTGATACGATCCATGGAATTTGGTCAGCTGAGTATCGTCATCCGCCACCGCACCAGTCAGCGGATCAGCCAGACCCTCTTCAATGGTGCCGCGCAGAAAATTGCTGGCATCCTTGATATGCTCCACGTGCTCGTGGTCTTCCGGGACAGGCTTGGTGAGGTCTAAAATGGGATCAGGCATGGTAGTTCGGCGGTCCCCCGCCGTATAAGAGTTCAGAGGCTTGTGCGCCGGAGGCGCATCAGAGGTCAGAGGTCAGAGGTCAGGAGTCAGGAGTCAGGAGTCAGGAGTCAGGAGTCAGAGAATATCAACCGGTTTGATGGGATTTCAAAGGGGTTCCGTACCATATTTGGCTAGCTTGGGTCAATCTGCATCAGATTTTTACGCTTTTGTTCAGTACCGCTTTCGATAAGGAGACAAAAATGCACTTTTCTTCACCCCTCAATACCCTCCTCCCTCCGGTTTCGCCTTCGCTGCCGGAATCCGACTGGATTCACACCACCAGTGTAACCGGTCCGTACGGGATCACCGCCTCCGTGAAGGACTGGGGAGAGGTGATCGACTGGCAGGAGCACCGCAGATCTCTGACTCAGGGCTACTACCGGCTGATTGCCACTCCGCAGGTGCGTGAGCTCACCTCCCGGCTGGAGGCCAGGTATCCCGGCCGCCATGCAGTGGCACTGACCTCGGCCGCACTGGCAGAGCAGGAACTGCTCGACGCCTGTGCGGTTTCCGGTCAGCCAGCCACCGTCGAGCAGTTTTCCGGCCTGCCGGATCACCTTCCGGCCGGGACGCATTCCATTCTGGACCTGCAGAGCCCGGCCGGTCAGGCCGGCATCGTCCTGCTGGAGGATGCGGAGCTGGCGGCCACCCTGTTTGAGCGCAACCGCCGTCGCGGGGGCGCGCTCTCCGCCCGGGTGGCGGAGTCGCTGCTCCATGGAACGGCCTTCGACCTTTCATCCGACACTGAACAGGCCTGTGCCGAACGGCTGTGCACCTGGGAGGAGGCGGAGCACGCCCTCTTTTATCCCTCTGGTATGGCCGCGGTCACCGCCGCGCTGCAACACGTTCTCCGACCCGACCGCAACCGCATCCTGGTGCTGGGAAATGTCTACCGGGACACTCACCTCCTGCTGGAGGAGCAGGCCTGGGCCGGACTGGAGGTGCAGACCGATTTTCTCGACACCCATGACCTGGCAGGCCTCGCGGACCGCATCCACCTCCCCGAAGTGGCCGCCGTTCTGGTGGAGACCATCACCAACCCGCTGATCGAAATCCCGGACCTGCCCGCCATCGCCCATCACTGTCAGCACCACGGCATTCCCCTGCTGGTGGACAGCACTATGGCCGGCCCGCTGAACGCCACCCCGCTGGCCCTGGGTGCGGATGTGCTGATTCACAGCACCAGCAAATATGTCAGCGGCGGCAATACCCACGGCGGCGGGGTGATTCTGACCCGTGATTCCGCGCATGCCGAGGCCCTGTCCGTCGCCCAGCAGCGCACCGGTAACCGCCTGGCACCGGTCGAGTTTCCGG
>CAZVCO010000012.1:10420-14928 GCA_964625795.1 uncultured Verrucomicrobiota bacterium
GCTGCGTCAAGGACAACCCCGACCGGAGACAGACGCTGTGTCGACCGTCGTACGTTCACTGCTGATGGTGCCGGCCGCCACCCTGCTCCTGCAGGGGCTCTCCACCTATCCGGACCGGCTGAAGCGTTTTAACCGCAACGGCGAAGCCATGGCGGAACTCCTGCGGACCCATCCTGCGGTGGAAACGGTGTACTACGGCAATCAGGGCCGCCCCGACTGGCTGCACGGCCTGGGCGGGGTGGTGAGCTGCGATCTCACTGTGCCCACCCTGGAGAACGTGGCCTGCTTTTTTGATGCACCGCTACCGGGCGTCATCAAGGCCCCTTCCCTCGGCAGTGATCAAACCCTGTTCTGTCCGTACGTCCTGCTGGCCTACTATGACAAGAGCGATGCCTATCTGCGCGAGAGCAATCTCTCCAAAACTCTTCTCCGCTTTGCCATGGGCTCGGAGGAGGACATCACTCCGGTCCTGAACGGGGTCCGGGACGCGCTGGACGGATTGGTCTGAGATAATTGCATTCCGCTTCAGCGGTGCTCGAACTGTCCGAGGGAGATGCGGTAGATATTCCGCTGCTCGTTGGTGATAAGCAGTTCATCCTCTCCCGCCCAGGCGATGGCCTCCGCCTGCAGCAGAGACCAGGCCGGGAAATGGAAATGCCGAACCTCTCCGGACAAAAAGCGGTCGCTGTCCTCCGGACGGGTGAACACCCAAACCCCGCTGTAGGTGAGAACGGCAAGCTGTCTCCCGTCACGGTGAAGGTCGCAGCCGGTCACCTGCCCCACTTCCTCCGCACGTTCGAGCCACACCATCTCCTGAGGCCCGTCGGCAACATCCAGATCGAGCCGGTACAGGTTGGTGTCGCGGTCTGCACGGTGCTTGGTGAGAATGTATAAAGCTCCCTGAAAACTGAACATGGCCTCCCCGTCGAAGTTCTTCCTTTCGGGCGGAAAATGAAGCTGATCCGGATAGCGGATCACCAGCCGGCGGTCCACTTCCACCTGTTGCGGCAGCGGAGAGGAGGCCGACGGCTCCTGTACCCGGAGTACCGTGAGATCCCGCCGCCGGTTGGCGTTGTTTCCGATATCCCCGATCCACAATCCGCCCGCTTCATCGACGGCCAGGGTCTCCCAGTCCCGGTTCTCCACGCCGTTCACCCGTACCCGCCCCAGATCACGCCCCTCTGCATCCATGAGAAACAGATCCGGATCATTGCCGCTGTCATTGATGGCCCAGAAGGTTCCCGGACGGGTGGACGACTCCACCAGTCCGGAGCCCTCGGTCAACTGAGGATGCTCCACAAGCGCCACCGGTTTCAAAGGAGCACGCACCTGCAGGATCGTCGTACAGGCCGACCCCAACAACACCACAGGGAGGAGAGAGAGGAATTTAATTTTTCCCGGGCCGCTTGGCTTTAGGGTTCTTCACCGGTTTGGCAGTATCCGCCCCTTTGCCGGCCGCTTCTTTACCGGCCTTCTTTTTGGCATCCCTTTTCCGGGTGTGGGTGGTCTGATAAATGGAGATCAGGTTACTGGTGGTCCAGTACAGAAGCAGACCGGAGGGCATGCTGTAGGTGATGAACAGGAAGACGATGGGCATCATCATCATGATTTTTTTCTGCTGTTCATCCATGTTGCTTGGTGTGAGCTTCTGCTGCAGCACCATGGTGGCGCCCATGGTGAGCGGCAGAATGTTGACAGCAAAATTCCCGATATAGAAAATCGCCTCCTGCTCACTCAGATCATCGATCCACAGAAACTCAGCAAAGCGGAGCTCCACTGCGACCCGCAACACTCCGTACAGCGAGATAAACACCGGAATCTGCACCAGCATGGGCAGACAGCCCGCCATGGGATTCACTTTGTGCTTCTTGTAAAAGGCCGACATCTCGGCGTTGAGTTTCTGGGGATTGCTTTTGTGTTTTTCCCGGATCTCTTTCATCTGCGGAGACAGTTCCGACATCCGCTTCATGTTCTCCGCCCCCTTCTGGGTGAGCGGCCAGAACAGCATCCGCACCACGAAAGTAAGCAGAATAATCGCCAGCCCCCAGTTGTTGGTGAATCCGTGCAGGGTGTTGAGCCCGGTCATCATCAGTTTCACCAACGGAAGGAAAATCCGGAACAGACGGAAGTCGAGCAGCCCCTCCTGGTTCTCTCCCAGCTGCCGCAGCTCGGTCATCGACATGGGCCCGACATAATAGCTGAAGTTCCGCTGAATCTCCTGCTGCGGCTGTAGGATCACGCCCATGATGCGGGCCCGGGCCTCCGCCATGCCGATCTTGACGTCGCCCTCTCCGGCCACTGCGCGGATCTCCAGAGCATCCGCCGTGAGCCAGTCCGTGGGCTCCAGAGTCAGCACCTGGGTAAAAAATTTGTTCTTCACCGAAAACCAGATCAGGCGCTCGGTGATCTGGTTGGTATACACCCCGTCTTCCGCCCGGTTGACCCCTTTGGTCATGTCTTTGACGTAATGCTCCACCCCGTCGGGAATATGCCGCGCATCCACCCCGACAAACGGGCCGAACCGCTGCGAGGCCTCCGGCCGGGGAAGCATGGGGCCGAGGGAAATATGCTGGGCTGGAAGCTGCATGGGGACATCGGAACGGTTCACCCAGCGGTCGGTCACCGCCAACTCAAAGGAATCGCCCAGGGCGAGCCGGCGCTTGAGAAAGAGGCCGGGCTGCACTTCGCGGGTGAATTCAACCGACCCGTCCGCCAGAGGTTCCATCTCATAGCCGCCGCGGGGCGGCAGTCCGGGAGAAGACAAGGTCAGGGCCGGCAGGGATTCTCCGGAAAAGTCCAGCACCACCGGCTCATCACCGTTCTTGGTGGCCGGAAACGTCTTCAGCGTGACCCGCTCGACCACCGCTCCGAGATTGCTCACCTCGACATCGATCTTTTCATTGCCGAGCACAAAGGTTTTCGGCTCCACCTCCACGTCCATGGCCTCCAGCACCGGAGTGACGGGAGCAGTATCCTCGGAGACAGGCGCGGTAAGGGTGGCGGTCGGTGCAGGTGCTGTGCCCTGATCGTCCGGGGCGGACTGCGGGGTGGCGGTCGCCACCGGCGGAGCACTCGGAAACCGGGGCTTGATGAACCGGGCATCGATAAACAGCCACACCGGGATCAGCAGGATGAGGACAACGACAGTATAAAGATCTTTTTTATTCATGAAATCAGGAGCCCTGGGCTTCGGCTTGCGGAGATGTAGGGGAATCGCCGGGGTATTGCAACTGTCCGGCACGGGAAAAGACCGATTCCAGATCGGCCTCCAGTTCGCTCTGGCTGGCAGTGAGAATACGGTACCGGGCCACCAGAATCACATCCTCTGGTGCTTTCAGGCGGTGCCGGTTGCGGCGGAACCATTCGCGCAGCCGGCGCTTGGCTTTGCTGCGGGCCACCGAATTGCCCACTTTGCGGCTGGCCACCACCCCCAGACGTCGGTCGGCATCCTCCCCGTTCCGCAGCCAGAGCACACAACAGCGTCCAGCCGTCTTGTGTCCCTGTCGGTAGGCCTCCTGAAACAAAGCCGCCCGCCGGACGCGGAGTCGGGCGGGCAAACAGGTGGAAATGTTTTGCGACGGCTTCACGCCGCACGGCTTACGCTTCGTCGGAGACCGTAAGCTGCTTACGGCCCTTGCGACGGCGGCGGGCGAGAAGTTGACGGCCCTTCTTGGTGGCCATGCGGGAGCGGAACCCGTGTTTACGGGCGCGTTTGATACGGGAGGGGTTATAGGTAGGTTTCATGGGGTCATCCCAGGTTGAAATTCAAAGGGCGGGGAACATACTTCATTCATCCGCATCATGTCAACCCGAATTCCCTCTCATCGACCCCCTCTTTCTCAGATCCCCTTTTCCGGGTGTATCTTCAAGAAAATCCCCGGCCCGCCTTGCCAGAGCGGTGACCGACGGATAGATCTGTCCACATGAGCGATTCTCTTCTGACCGGATTTCACCACACCGCGATTAAAGCGGTGGATTTTGACCAGACCATCGGCTTCTATCAGGCCCTGGGCTGCACCACTGCCCTCGCCTGGGGGGAGTCCCCCAACCGGGCCATGATGCTGGACGCTGGTGGACGGGTGCATGTCGAAGTGTTTGAGGGAGGCGATCCCGAAACCCCGGCCGAGGCGCGTTTTATCCATATCGCCTTGCGCACCATAGACGTCGATGCCCTGCACGCCCGCGCTTTGGAGGCCGGCGCTACGGAGCGCAGTGCACCCAGAGACGTGGAAATCAAAGGGCAGGAAGGCCCCTGTCCCGCCCGCATCTCCTTTGTCATTGCCCCGGGCGGCGAGGTGGTGGAGTTTTTCCAAAGCGACGCTGTCTGATTGCACAACCGGCCGCTCCTCTTCGAGATACCGACATATTATCTCTCGCAGAGGCGCGGAGCTCGCAGTGAAAAAGGACCCGATGGTTCGCGTTATGTGAATCCCCCTCCATTCCCAAAAACATAATCAACAAAGCCAGTCGACCCACTCCGCGTACTCAGCGCCCCTGCGAGAGAACCT
>CAZVCO010000012.1:14938-23371 GCA_964625795.1 uncultured Verrucomicrobiota bacterium
TCGATCCACTCCGCATCCCCGGCGTCCTCTGTGGTGCACCCATCCCCGGACGACCGCCCCCTGTCCACCGAGCGCTCTGCGCCCCTGCGAGAAAACCCTCCCCTCCCCAGCCGGTCGACCTGCCCCACATCCCGTGATCATCCTCTGCATACCTCAAACGTAGAAAATTCCAGTTCCCGCTTTTTTTCGGGAGCGCCTTCGCCTATAACACTTTTCCCATCAAGGTTCACCTCGTTGGGATTTTTTTATGACCAAATACCTGTTTATTACTGGAGGCGTTGTTTCCTCCCTCGGCAAAGGCATTACCGCCGCCGCCATCGGCTCCCTGCTGACCAGTCGCGGACTCCGTATCCGGATCATGAAACTGGATCCCTACCTGAATGTGGACCCCGGCACTATGTCGCCGTATCAGCACGGGGAGGTCTACGTCACGGATGACGGGGCGGAGGCGGATCTGGATCTCGGCCATTACGAACGCTTTACCGGCGCCCCGACCTCGAAATATTCCAACATCACCGCAGGAAGCATCTACTGGGATGTGCTGCAGAAAGAACGGCGGGGTGACTATCTGGGCGGAACCGTTCAGATGATTCCCCACATCTCCAATGAGATTAAATCCAGAATCCGGGCCATGGAGTCGGAGGATGTGGACATTATTCTGTGCGAAATCGGCGGAACGGTGGGCGATATCGAGGGTTCCATCTTCCTGGAGGCCATCCGGGAAATCGGACTGGAGGAGGGCCGGGACAATGTGATGTACATCCACCTCACGTACGTTCCGTACATCAAAGCGGCGGGCGAAGTGAAAACCAAACCCTCCCAGCAGTCGGTGGCCAAGCTGCGCGAAATCGGCATTATGCCGGATATTCTCATCTGCCGGGCGGAAGTCCCCCTCACCATGGAGGTGCGGAAAAAAATCTCCCTCTTCTGCAATGTGCCGCTCAGCAATGTGATCGAGGAACTGGATGTGAACCACTCGATTTATGAAGTGCCGCTGATTCTGAGCGATCAGGGAATCGATGAACTGCTGCTGGTGCATTTCCGGGTGGCCCGGCCCCAGGCCGACCTGACCCCCTGGCGCAGAGTGATCAATGCCATCCGCAATCCGGAGGGCGAGGTCACCATCGGCGTGGTGGGCAAATATCAGGAGCTGCAGGATGCCTACAAATCCATTTTTGAGGCACTGGACCACGGATGCATCGCTCACAAAATGAAGCTGAACCTCCGGAAAATTGCTTCGGAGGAAATTGAACAGGGGGAAACCCATCTGCTGGACGAGGTGGACGGGATTCTGATCCCGGGCGGATTCGGAAACCGCGGGATCGAGGGAAAAGTCGCCTCGGTGAAATACGCCCGCGAAAACGGCATCCCCTTCTTCGGCATCTGCCTGGGCCTGCAATGCGCCGTGGTGGAATATGCCCGGAACGTCTGCGGCCTCGAGAATGCCAACAGCACCGAGATCAATGCGGACACCCCCCACCCCGTGGTCTGCCTGATGGAGGAACAGAAAGAGGTGACCGATCTGGGGGCCACCATGCGGCTGGGGGCCTGGGACTGCAAGCTGGCCGAGAACACCAAGGTGCGCGAGGCCTACGGGAAACCGCAGATCAGCGAGCGCCACCGTCACCGCTACGAATTCAACAATGCCTACCGCGACATTCTGCAGGAAAAAGGTCTGGTGCTGGCCGGAACCACTCCGGGCGGGGAACTGGTGGAGATCGTCGAGGTTCCGGATCATCCCTGGTTCGTCGGTGTGCAGTTCCATCCCGAATTCAAGTCACAGCCGTTTAATCCCCATCCGTTGTTTGCCGGATTTGTCGGGGCGGCCAAGACCCGCTCCGCCCGGAAGGTCCAACCGGCCGCCGGCCTGGACGCCTGATGGCTGCGTGGGGCGCGCTTTTTGACTGGGACGGAGTGATCATCGATTCCGCCCGGGCGCATGAACAGTCCTGGGAGAGGCTGGCGCAGGAAACCGGATATGTGCTCCCTCCCGATCACTTTCTCCGTGGCTTCGGAAAACGGAACGAGGTGATTTTCCCGGAAATTCTGAAGTGGACCGAGGATCCGGAGGAAATCCGCACCCTGTCGTCACACAAAGAGGAGCTCTACCGCGACATCGTCTCCGAACAGGGCGTCCGGGTACTGCCGGGGGTGCGCACCTATCTGCACAGCCTGAAAGAGGCCGGTATCCCCTGTGTGGTGGGCACCTCCACCCAGCGCGCGAACGTGGAGCTGATCTTTGCGCGCGAAGATCTGGCCGGATTTTTTCAGGACGTGGTCGCCTCCGAGGATGTGACCCAGGGGAAACCGGACCCGGAGGTGTTCCTCATCGCCGCGGAACGGGCCGGCGTCGCCCCGGAATACTGTGTGGTGTTCGAGGACGCCGTATACGGCATTGAGGCGGCAACCGCCGGCGGCATGAAATCGGTGGGAGTGCTCACCACCCATGCCGACAAGGGACTGCCGGATGCCGACCGTCAGGTGCGTCAGCTCGATGAACTGCCGCTGGACGGCACCAAACCAGTGTAGTTCGTCGCTTGCCTGCCGGAGGCAAGCTCCGAACTACTCTCTTACACCCCCAGACAGTCCCTGAACGTCTGACTGGGGAACATGGCCGCCGAGGCTTTGGCGCGTTCGGGCTGATAATACCCGCCGATGTCCTGGGGCTGACCCTGGGTGGCATCAATTTCGGCCAGGATGGTGTCCAGCTGTGCGGCCAGCGCTTCCGCCACCGGAACGAAGGTGCTCTTCAGCTTAGGAGATGTCTCCTGCGACGCCAGCGCCTCAGCCCAGTACAGGGCCAGATAGACATGACTTCCACGGTTGTCCAGCTGCCCCACCTTGCGCAGCGGGGATTTCTCTTCGGTCAGAATACGACCGGTCGCCCTGTCCAGTGCTTCACCCAGCACCTTGGCATCCGCATTCCCGGTGGCATCGGCCAGATCAGAGATCGACACCGCCAGGGCCAGAAATTCCCCCAGGGAATCCCACCGCAGATGTCCCTCTGACAGGAACTGCTGAATGTGCTTGGGCGCGGAGCCGCCGGCCCCGGTTTCATACAGTCCGCCGCCGTTCAGCAGCGGCACGATGGACAGCATCTTGGCGCTGGTGCCCAGCTCCAGAATAGGGAAGAGATCAGTGAGATAATCCCGCAACACGTTTCCGGTCACCGAAATGGTGTCCAGGCCGTCTTTGGCGCGCTGACAGGTTTCGCGGGTGGCGGCCTCCGGGGAGAGGATCTCCAGATCAAGACCCTCAATGTCCAATTCAGGCAGCAGGGCGTTCACCCGTTCAATCAGAATGGCATCATGCGCCCGGTCCGGGTTCAGCCAGAAGATGGCTTTGGCACCGGTGGCCCGGGCACGGTCGACCCCCAGTTTCACCCAGTCCCGCACCGCGATGTCTTTGGTCTGACAGCCGCGCCAGATATCCCCGGCCTCCACCTGATGAGACATCAGAACCTCTCCGGCGGCATTCACCACCCTGACCGTTCCCGCAGCCGGGATTTCAAACGTCTTGTCATGCGAACCGTATTCCTCCGCCTTCTTGGCCATCAGGCCCACATTGGCCACACTGCCCATGGTGGAGGGATCAAACGCGCCATTGCGTTTACAGAATTCCACCGTCTCATGATAGACCCCCGCGTAACAGCGGTCGGGAATCACCGCCACCATGTCCTGTGGATCACCGTCCGCATTCCACATGATGCCCCCGCTCCGAATGGCCGCCGGCATGGAGGCGTCAATGATTACGTCACTGGGAACATGGAGGTTGGTGATTCCTTTGTCCGAGTTCACCATGGCCAGCCCGGGCCGTTCGGTGGAAAGCACCTCAATATCCGAAAGAATCTCCCGCTGTTTATCCTCGGGTAACGCAGTGATGCGGGCCTCGAGATCCCCCATTCCGTTAGTCGGGTTGAACCCCACCTCTTTCAGGGCCTCCGCATGTTTCTCCAGCACCGGGCCGTAAAAAACCTGTACGGCATGACCGAACAGAATCGGATCCGAGACCTTCATCATAGTGGCTTTGAGGTGAATGGAGAAAAGGACTCCCTCCACCTTTGCTTTTTCCATTTCCTCTTCAAGAAAGGTCTCGAGCGCGGCTGCCGAGAGGAAACTGCCATCCACAACCTCCCCCTTCTCCACCGGCAGGGATTCTTTGAGCACGAGGATGCCCCCTTCCGTCTCCAGTTCGATCCGGAGGGTGTCCGCCTCCGGCAGAATGACCGACTGTTCCGACCCGAAGAAATCCCCTTCCTTCATATGTGCCACCCGGGTTTTGGACTCCGGAGACCACTCGCCCATGGAGTGGGGATGCGCTTTGGCATACTCTTTCACCGGTGCGGCCACCCGCCGGTCCGAATTCCCCTCACGCAGGACCGGGTTGACCGAGCTGCCCAGAGCCACCGCGTATTTTGCCCGGATCTCCTTCTCCTCATCCGTCTGGGGATCGTCCGGGAAATCGGGCAGGTTCATTCCCTGGGACTGCAGCTCCCGCACCGCAGCCTTCAACTGCGGAATAGAGGCACTGATGTTCGGGAGCTTCACAATGTTGGCCTCCGGGGTCTGGGCCAGTTTGCCGAGTTCACTCAGCGCGTCCGGCACCCGCTGGTGATCCTCCAGCCGTTCGGGAAACTGGGCCAGAATGCGGCCGGCCAGCGATATATCCACCAATTCGACGTCAATCCCGGCCGCCCGGGCAAAGGTCTCCAGAACAGGCAGAAAAGAGCAGGTGGCCAGCATCGGGGCTTCGTCGGTCCAGGTATAATGAATTTTCATAAAAGAGATCAGGTTTAAAAATTAGCCGTCTGGAAGCGTTAAAGACCAAATCAACTATGGTCAATAAGGAGCTCGGACACTTTTGTCCGACAGGCGCGCGCATCCCGCCCCGGGGGCACGCCCGGAACTGGTGACAACTGCAGGGTTTCAAACATGGATCTGCCTGACGTCGGTTCGCGAATAGTGGCCGTCGCGCCTTCAGGCCACGGACCGGAACCCAAGGACCAGTTCCAGTGCCCGGTCTTCCGGTCCGTGGCCTAAAGGCACGACGGCCACTCTCTGCACGATGTCTTCCGGAGTCAACCACCCCTTCGAGGACATTCCGTTCGCGTCACC
The DNA here is from genome assembly GCA_964625795.1 of uncultured Verrucomicrobiota bacterium. Lineage (GTDB taxonomy): Bacteria > Verrucomicrobiota > Kiritimatiellia > SS1-B-03-39 > UBA6053 > UBA6053. The sequence goes on from CAZVCO010000012.1 coordinate 20,053, forward strand.
AATTCCGGGCTTGCCCGCCGGGGCATGATGCGCCTGTGAGGAGCTGAAGTCTGCACTCCGTTTAATACCGAAACCCCACTCCAACCCGGAACCCACTGAGGGAACCACGGTCATCCTCCAGCTCCAGCCAACGATACCCCGCACGAACGTTGATTCCCCGGAACTGAACCACCAGTGCCGATTCCACATCGGTGAGGCGCACGCCATCGAAAGCGGTCCATGCCCCCATCACCTCAATTCCTACATTCTCTTTCGGCCAATACCGCATAGGCAGCGCGAAGGAGAATCCCGTTTCTTTTTCTCCGCCCCGTAACCAGGCGGCACCAAACCCAAGACCCATTTCAAACTGGTTCAGGATGGCCATGCGGTACACGACATGGGCCTGGGTGAACCTGAGGTCCTGATCCACACCCTGCTCAGTAAACTGGGTATGCCTGCCGGTCACCCCAAGGACACTCCAGCCAATCCCGCCGCCAATATCCCAGGCATCCACATTCTCATCCACCCATTGAAACCCCGCATCGATCCGGACGATCGGTAATACCGGGTCACCCGCACCCCGGGATTGAGATACTTCATGCGCCTGAGCACCTCCCAACGCCAAACCGGCAGCTCCGGTCACCAAAACCGCTTCCGCAAGATTTTCGGAAAAACGGTTCTTATCCTTTGAGGACCCAAAATGATATGTGGTTGACCTGCGGGCTGACGACCCGGACGAGGGTGTCTTCGGTTTACCTTCATTGGCTTCACGCTCAAAGGTTTCCAACCTTCCTTCGGACCAAGAGGGTGTCCCAAGAAACAAAATCAGAAAACTGCCTTTTAGAATCTTAGAGACTAGTAGGTTCATTCCAGCTTTTCCAATTCCTCCGCATCACCTTTGTCACGAAGTCGTGGAGTAGATTTTTTATTCTTAATCAGAGCGTTTTTTCCAATAAATGAAACCTCTATGGCTCCGTATTGACCCTGAACTGATTCAGAGGCAGCCTCTTGGTAGGACACACCATCCACTTCGTTCATCAAGTCAACCCGCAGCGGCTCAACTCCAAAAGTGAGAACATTACCTTTCTTTCTCAAGGCATCTAAGGGGATCTCCGAACGTTGGAATCCAAATTCCACAAGGGCATTCTGCACATGCATTGTGTTCTCAGGGGAATTCAAATAAAGAATATCCAAATCTTTCGTAAACCGGGGATATCCATAAAAGGCGACTGCGTAGCCACCGACGATCATAAAGTCCGCGTTACGGTCTTTGAGTAATCGTAACAACTCTTCGAAATCTGAATGGGGTTTCATAAAGGAACTTTCCCGCTTCTTCCCTAAGACGTTCCACCTCTGCAAGCCGTTCTTCACCTGTACGGGAAGCCCAGTACGCCCGATCTTTTTTTTCAAGATCCTGATGATTGGTAATGGTCAGCCTTCGTTTCATTATAAGCAAAAAACCATAAGAGCCCCCAGAAGTCAAATTTTGGTGAATGGACAGAAGTGCCCTGCTCCGCACTTCACCTCTCTTCTCCCTCTGCGTTCGCGTCTCCCTGAGAATTCTCCTCACCCGAAGACTCTTGTGTGCCCTCTTCATCTCCTTGTGCAGGATCATCGCTCTGATCCTCCAGCTCCATTTCCTGCTGTGCCAGGTTGCGGCGCATCTCCTGCATCCCGGGCAGGTCATCGAGGGAGTTCAGTCCAAAGTGCTCCAGAAAAGCCTGGGTGGTTCCATACAGCCAGGGTTTTCCGGGCAGTTCGCTGCGCCCCACCACTTTCACCAGCCCCATTTCAAGCAGGCTTCTGACGATGGAATCGGCCGCAACCCCTCGGATGGACTCGATCTCGGAACGCTGGATGGGCTGACGGTAGGCGATAATGGAAAGCGTCTCCAGGGCGGGTTTGGACAGCTTGGCGGTCTTGCCTTTTTCCATCAGCTCCCGTAGCCAGGGCCCCACGGTGGGCACGTTCCGCAGCCGGAAGCCGCCGGCAATTTCCACAATCTCCAGACCGAGCCTGTTCTCCGCCAGATGCGTCTTGAGCTCCTCCAGAGCCTCTTTCACATCCTTGACCGTGATCTCGATGAAGCTGGCCTCCACCCCTTCATAGGTCTCGGCCGTGCGTTTGAAAACATTGACGATCTGGCGCGGGGTCAGCGGTTCCCGGGTGGCGAACAGCAGGGCACAGAGAATTTCGCGGATTTCAGGAATGGGAATGGGTTCAGACATGGGCTTCCTCGCCGCTGAAGTCGGAATAGGACTGTTCCTCCAGCGGAACCTCCTCCGCCTCCTCGGACTTCATCAGTAAAATATCGGTGAACTCACCCTCCTCCTGAGCGGCCCGGATCTGCTTGAGCCGAATCAGTTCGAGGATGGCCAGAAAGGTGCACACCATCTCGCTGCGGGAGCGCATGTCGCGGAACAGCGCATGCAGGCTTTTCTTTTTGCCCTTGCGCACAATCTCGGTCATGAGGTGGTCCACCTTGTCGGCCACGGTGAATTTCTCGGAGAAAATCTCGGTCAGTTTTTCGTTTTCCGCGCGGCGGAGGATCTCGCTGAAACTGCTGAGCAGATCGAAAATACTCACATCGCGCAGCGCCAGTCCGGAATCCTTCTCGATATGGATATGATCCCCTTCCGGGAAAAACACGTGTTGCTGGGATTCCTCCAGCTCCTCCAGGGTATTGGCGGCATCTTTGAACTTTTTGTATTCCATGAGCTGCCGCACCAGATCCAGACGGGGATCCTCCTCGTCTTCCTCCAGCTCAGGCCGCTCCTCCTCGGGAAGCAGCATGCGGCTTTTAATCAGCATCAAGGTGGCCGACATCACCAGAAACTCTCCGGCAATGTCCAGATCGAGCATACGCATCAGATTGAGGTGCTCGTTGTATTGATCGCAAATACGCTCAATCGGAATGTCGGTGATGGAGACCTCCTCTTTCTTGATAAGGAAAAGCAGAAGGTCGAGTGGACCCTCAAACACCTCCAGCTTCACTTTGTATTCTTCCTGTTCATCGTTCATGATCTGCCTCCAAGTCCGACTGCCTGCCGGGCATGCTCCAAAATCGGTTGCACCGCCGCGCGGGCCCGTGCGGCGCCTTCCAGCAGAATATCCTCCACCGTGTCCGGGTCCTGCAGCAGCGCCTCCCGCTTCTCCCGGTAGGGGGCAAAATGTGCCTCCACGGCATCGGCCAGGGCCTTTTTCGCCTCGCCGTAGCCCATCCCGCCGGCCCGGTATTTTTCTGCCAGCGCCGCCTGCTGCTTTTCGGTGGCAAAAAGTTTATACAGGGCAAACACGTTACAGGTATCGGGATCCTTGGGATCCTCCAGCGGGGAGCTGT
>CAZVCO010000012.1:23381-29292 GCA_964625795.1 uncultured Verrucomicrobiota bacterium
GCATTCGGCGAGATTTCCACAAGATCCAGGCCGGTCACCATTTCCGTGATCATGACCAAGGGCACCACCTGCTTGGGGTCGAAGCCCGCCATGAGCATGAGGGGTGTCAGGGCGGTCCCATACCCCATGCCGCCGGCCCGGTATCTCTCCGCCAACGCCGCCTGCTCCTCTTCGGAGGCAAACAGCTTGTACAGGGCAAAGACATTGCAGGTTTCGGGATCTTTTGGATCCTCCAGCGGGGTGCTGTCGGTCACCACTTTCATGATGGTCTTGCGGACGCGTTTGGGAGGTCCGAACATCTCGATGGTGTTTCCGTAGGATTTGGACATTTTCTGCCCGTCCACCCCGGGGACCACGGCCACGTCGTCCCGGATGATGGGATCGGGCAGATGAAAGACCTCCTCCCCGGTGCGGCGGTTGAATTTGCCTGCCAGATCACGGGCGATTTCGAGATGCTGTTTCTGATCCTTCCCCACCGGAACCGCCTCGGCGTTCACGCTGAGAATATCCGCCGCCATCAACACCGGGTAGGCAAACAGCGCGTGGTTGGCGTCCACCCCCCGGGCCGTTTTGTCTTTGTAACTGTGGGCCCGCTCCAGCAGCCCCATGGGACACACCACGCTCAGCAACCAGGCAAGCTCATGCACCTCGGGCACATCGCTCTGACGGTAAAACACCGTCCGGGCCGGATCCAGGCCGCAGGCCAGAAAGTCCAGGGCCACCTCGCGGGTGAAGTCTCTCAGCTCTCCAGCGTCCTGCACCGTGGTCATCGCGTGATAGTTCGCAATAAACAGAAACACGTCGTTTTCCTCCTGCAGCGAAAGGGCCGGCCGCAGGGCGCCGAAGTAGTTGCCGATATGAAGTTTGCCGGAAGGCTGAATGCCGGTGAGAATTTTCATGATGCTGATGGTTCACGTCCTGCACACACGCAGGTCCTGTCGCGTATCCCATCCCCCGCCTTCGGGCAATGAGAAAATGGATTATGAAACGGGGTGCACAGGGAGTGCGCGGGGGCGCATCCCAGAATTGGTTCAAACGATCAAAACACGGGTAAAGAACCACGGACCACGCGGACTGCGCGGACCTTGTTCAGAGGGAGACGAAATGGCCGTACAACGAATAACCCAAATTCTAAGACTTATCTGCATGGGTCTGTGAGGTCCGCGTTGTCCGTGGTTGTAAACACCAATTCCGGGATGCGCCCCTCCGCGATCTCCGCGCGCTCCCTGTAAATCAAATTCAATTGCCCTCTTGGTCACCATCCGTTAAGGGGCGTTCATGAAATGGACGGTGGCCGCCTATTACAAATTTTTTGATCTGCAACACCCCCGGGACGTGCGGGAGATCCTGCTGGACCGGGCGGTGTCGCTTGGGCTGTGCGGCAGCACTCTGGTCGCACCGGAGGGCATCAACGGCACCATGGCCGGCCGCGAAGAAGCGATCAGGCAGTGGCTGGAGTTTCTCGAAACGGACATGGCGTTCGGCCCGATCGAGGCCAAATTCGCCTCTCATGAGGGGGACGCGCCCTTCCGCCGCTGCAAAGTGAGGCTCAAATCGGAAATCGTTCACCTGGGCCGGCCGGATCTCCGCCCCCATACCTGTGCGGTCGGCACCTATGTGGACCCCAAAGACTGGAACGGCCTTATTTCCAATCCGGAGGTAAGGGTGATCGATACCCGGAACGACTTTGAATGCGAAGTGGGCACCTTTGAGCGGGCGGAGAATCCACACACGGATTCCTTTGGCGACTTTCCCGCCTTTGCGGAAACCCATCTCAATCCGGACAAAGACAAAAAAATCGCCATGTTCTGCACCGGCGGGATCCGCTGCGAAAAAGCCACGGCCTATCTGCTCGAACAGGGGTTTGAAGAGGTCTATCACCTTAAAGGCGGCATCCTGAAGTATTTTGAAGAGGTCCCGGAATCCGAAAGCCTCTGGAAAGGCGAATGCTTCGTGTTTGATGACCGCATCACGGTCAACCATCAGTTGAAACCGGGCGACACCGACTGCTGCCGCGGCTGCTGGAATCCCCTGCTGCCGGGCGACCGGCAGGATCCACATTTTGAAGAGGGCGTCAGCTGTCCCCGCTGCTTCGCAGAAAAGACAGAAGAACAGCTCGCCCGGGCTCGGGAGCGGGAACGACAGAGGATTCTCCAACTTCAAAGATCATAACATCTGATTTTTCAGACAGGATTTACAGGATCAACAGGATTGGCTTTGACGGCATCCACAATTAGCCTGTCGATCCTGTGCATCCTGTCTGAAACCTGCGAACGACCTGATATCGTCCATAGCCACGTTACGCTTAGTCTACAAATTGACAGCCCGGGAGGTGGTCTTAGAATGCTGCATGCCGGCCAAAACAAAAAACGGATTTCCTCCCAAACGCTGTCTTCACTGCGGACGTCTCTTTGAATGGCGCAAAAAATGGGCCCGCTGCTGGAATGAGGTCCGGTACTGCAGTGAACGCTGCAAACGATTGGGAAAGGTTTCTTAAAGAAGGAAACGTGCAGCCTAAAACCGAATCCTTACCATCCTTCTTATCCTTGCCAGAAAGAGCTCACCTTTATTGTGATGACACTATCTTGTTAAGCGCCCGCACATCTCCTCCGGCCGGGGCCTGATACAGCCGCAGATCAAACCACTGAATGGCAGCGAAGAGATGGTCGAAAATATCGGCCTGAATCGCCTCGTACCTCACCCAGCGGATATCATTGGTGAACACATACACCTCGATCGGCACCCCTTTTTCGGTGGGGGCAAGCTGACGGACGAGAAACGTCATCCCTTCCTGATGAATGGAGGGATGTTGACGCAGGTAGGCCTCCATGTACGCCCGGAAAGTGCCCAGATTGGTCAGCCGCCGACCGTTTAAGGGACAGGAGCCGTCGATTTTATGCTCCTCATTCCAGGCCTCCACCTCCTGCTTCCGCTGCTCCAGATAAGGCTTGAGCACAGAGATGCTCTCCCATTTTTTCACGGTATCGGCATCCACAAACCCCACCGACTGCAGGTCGATCATCAGAGCACGTTTAATGCGGCGGCCGCCGGATTCCTGCATGCCCCGCCAGTTTTTAAAGGAATTGGTAATCAGGGCCTGGGTGGGCAGGGTACTGAAGGTTTTGTCAAAGTTCCGCACCTTGACGGTGTGCAGGGTGATGTCCACCACATCCCCGTCCGCATTGAAACTGGGCATTTCGATCCAGTCCCCGATGCGCACCATATCATTGGCGGTAATCTGAATGCCAGCCACAAGTCCGGTGATCGAATCTTTGAACACCAGCATCAGCACCGCACTGAGCGCCCCGAGTCCGGTGAGAAACCCGGCCGGGGATTTGTTCAGCAACGCAGAGACTGCGAACACCAGAGTGGCGGCCCACAGAATGAGATGGAGGGTCTGAATGTATCCAGTGATCGGCCGCGAGGCACTGAAGGCAAAGCCCCGGTAAATGTCATGCACCGCATTGAGAAGAGCATGCAGGCTCCAGGCCACCGCAAACCACAGATACGCCATTGCCATGCGCTGCAGCCAGCCGGTCACCTCGGGAGCGTCAAAGGCCGTGGCGCCATAATACAGAATAAGGCCCGGAACCAGATGGGAGAGACGGGTGAACACCTGACGCTCCACCAGCTTGTCGTCCCAGGTCATTTTCGTACGTTCCACCAGACGGTGGACGATACGGGTGATAATCACCTTGGCCAGCGAGTTGGCCAGGATGCAGGCGAACACAATCCCCAGGACCGTGATCAGCAGCTTTGCGGTGGGGTCCATGCCCGTTTCAGCATTCCACGGCTCCAGAACGGACTGCAGCCAGTCCATCAGGATCCGGCTCCGGGTGTATGCGACTTCATTTCCTCCGGCGATTTCACCGCATCGCCTTTACGCCTGCGGGGTTTGCCGTTTCCGAATTTCTGCAGAACGATCACCGCGATCAGACCGATCACGACCAGAACCGCAAAGACTTCAACTGCAATCATGGGGTGTCTCCTTCCTCTGTTTCGATGCGAATCGCTTCAAACTGACAGAGCTGAGCCGTCTTAACAGCCTCCTCCTCCTGATCCTTCGGCACCACATCCACCGCCGGCTCCGCAATCCAGTCAGGCCCCATCTTAAACAGCGAGGGACATGCCTCTGTACAGTCCTCACACCCGGTACACAGTTCGGGATCGATATGAATTTTCATCTGCCTACAATACCCGGACGGCCTGACGAAGGCAAGACCTTGCCCCAGGGACCTTCCCGAAATTCAGAGCCAGGGAGCTGCCGCTTTGTACAGTCAGGTGCTCCCCCCTACCACTCCAGTTTCCAGACCCAGTCCTCCTGATTGCGGGGGATCTCCTGATGGGTGCCTGGGCGTTGGGCAGTGGATCCGTTCTGATCCACCAGATCCTTCCCAATCAGCCAGATCAGACGTCGTTCCGGATCGTAGCGGAGAGGCAATCCGTCAAAAGAATCTGCCGGCACCCCGTCCAGATATCTGGGGACAAGCAAAGACAATTCAGATGGGAGCCCGCCCTCTTGCTGTTCGTATCTCCGCAGCGCACAAACGGTCTGCAATCCCCGCAGCTTGGCCAGCAGCTCGCTGTATTTTCCATACACGCCGTCCACCGCAGGCAGCATGATGGACCCCAGGAGCATTCCGGCAAGATTGGGAGGCGGGGGAAACTGTCGTGCACGCTGAAGCTCCGGCAGAATCTCCTCCTCCACTCCGAGCTGCATTTCGGAATACGGCTTTCCGATATTTGGCAGACCCTGGCGATAATACTCCGCAAACAGGAGCCGGGTGGTATTGGGTTTCAGGACATAACCCGGAAAAAACCTACCAAACGAAATATCCAGAGCTTCCAATCCGGAGGGTTCATCCGGTCGTTCTCGAAGCAAATGCTGGATCGTCAAAGCCGAAAACCGATACTCACTCTTCATGGCCAGCTCCAGACTCCGGTCCAGAAGCGCCTGCATCACAAGCTGATGCTGGAGCTGCTTCAGCGTTTCCGCCTTCACAACCGGATGCTGAAGGATCAGCTCCGTAGCGTATAGACCCTGGCTCAGGACCGCAGTACCCACCAGATACTGGATCAGGGTTTCAGGCTCAGACAGTACCGACTTCCCCACGCGAATCAGGTCTTCGGCCGCCTCCACTGCCCGGTCCGGATCGTCCTGCTGAAGGGCCAGACGGACCTCTAGCGACCACAGCTTGCCGGCACTGAGAAATCCGGTGACCTCCGGAATCATGTCATTGATCGACTGCGGACGTGGGAACACACATCTTTCCATGCGGGCCGCCTGGCCGATCCGCTGCAAAGGCCTTTCAAGCTGATCGAGAATCTTCTCCATCGCCTGAACGTCCTCCACCTTCTCCTCAGGGGAAGCCCGCAGAACCTCATCCACTTCAACTCCGAACTCCAACTCCGGTATGACCTCGCGGTATACCTGATAGGCATTTTCACTGTCGGGAACATCCGGATACGGCACCTCGAGATCCGACACATCCGGAGGCGGAATATCGCCGGAGTTCATGGCGATGTAGATACCCAGAATGATCGTGATAATCAGTAGGGTGGCCCCGAGCGTTTTGAAGATTTTTTTCAGCATGAATCCTGTTGAGGGAGAACTGACGTTTACCCGCCGCAGGCGCGATCAGTCCACTTTCAAGAAATCAGCCTTTTCAGTCGATAGCAATCACGGACTGACGTCCTTTCTCTACAAAAAAAACCAGCAACAGGTCGTTGCTGGCTGCAGAGTGCTTTATCAAAAAAGCCGGTTTATTCCGAGGCCTCCGGCATCTGTTCTGTATCGGCGGGCACCATGCCGGCCGCCTCCTTCGACACCTCGGTACCATTGATGCCCATGGCCACGCCGATGTCGGCGCGGCGCAGGGCAGGCGCGTCGTTGACGCCATCGCCGGTCATG
>CAZVCO010000013.1:0-8043 GCA_964625795.1 uncultured Verrucomicrobiota bacterium
CCGCCGCGGTCCACAGATCGACAAACCCGGCAGCATCGGCCTGGCGCCGCACCTCTTCCACCGCCGCATGGGTCCGGATACATTCGCGGATGGAGGCATCCACCCGCAGCAGCTCAAAAATTCCGGTACGCCCGGCATACCCCTCCCGACAGTGTTCGCAGCCCACCGCAACCTTCCAGTCCGAGGCGTCCATGTCCTTGAGGGGCGAGGGAAGCGTTCCCGGATCCCCGGGTCGTGCACAGTGGGGGCAGCAGGTGCGCAACAGCCGCTGGGCCATGGCCCCGCGCGTGGCCTCGGCCACCAGAAAAGGTTCCACCCCCATATCGCAGACCCGCACCGAAGCGGAAACCGCGTCATTCGCATGCAGGGTGCTCAACACCAGATGACCGGTCATAGAGGCCCGCATCACGATTTCCGCCGTCTCCTCGTCCCGGGTTTCCCCCACCAGAATCACATCGGGATCCTGACGCAGAATCGACCTCAACCCGGCCGCAAAAGAGAGGCCGATCCGCGGTCGAACCCCCATTTGGCCAATGCCGGGCAACTGGTACTCCACCGGATCCTCAATGGTCAGGATATTGCGTCGAAGAGTATCCATTTCCTGCAGCGCGGCATACAGCGTGGTCGTCTTGCCGCTCCCGGTGGGGCCGGTCACCCAGATCACACCGTAGGGGGTCTGGATCAGCCGACGGAATCCCTCCAGAACCTCTCCGGGCATGCCGAGTTCGGTCAGAGTGAACTGAGTGGATTCCCGCCCCAGCAGACGAAGCACCGGCAGAGAGGACACCCGGATATCCACCTCCCGGCTCCCCACTCTTACTTTGGCACTGCCATCCTGGGGCAGCCGTCGTTCAGCAATATCCAGTCCGGCCATAATTTTCACCCGCGACACCGCCGCATCCTCCATGCCCGCCGGCACATCCCCGCGGGGCACCAGTACGCCGTCGATGCGGAAACGCACCTGCAGGCGTTTGCCCACCGGCTCCAGATGAATATCCGACACCCCCAGTTCGAGTCCCTCCAGCAGCATCCGGCTGACCTGGGCCGTAACCGGCGCCTCAGAGGAATGGCGCAGGAGATCCTCCCGGTCCTCGTCAGGGGTCTGCGGCAGGTCGCGTGAGGAGATCTCCGGTTCTGAGGGAGTGGCTGTGGTGGAGAAACAGCGGTCAATGGCCGCGCGAACCACCGGCTCCGGCACCAGCAGCGGCTCCACATCGCCGCCCAGCAATACGGAAAGTTCCGGAACCCTGGCCACAATACCGGGGTCCGCCACTGCCAGCAGGACATCACCCTCTCTGCGGACCGGCAGAAAAGGAAAACCCCGGAGATAATCCACCGAAAGGGTGTCCACCAGCGAGGGATCGAGCCAGGCATCCGGCAGCGTCTCACTCCAGTCACATTCAAACCGCGCCGCCAAAGCGGCCAGTTCAGCGGGATCTGAGGAAAGGGTCATGGCTGTTGACGCGGGTCTTGGGAAGGATCATCAAGTCCGGTCCGCTTCTGCCAGCGGTCCGTGGTGGCGTCGTTCTCCTCCTCTCCGGTGACAAGATACGGCGTCACGAAAATCAGCAGATTCGTTTTCTCCTTGCGGTCATTGGTGCTGCGGAAGAAGGCACCGACAAACGGCAGGGATCCCAGAACGGGCACCTGATTCACTTCCTCCACCACGTCCTCACGAATGAGTCCGCTGATCACCACGGTGGCGCGGTCCGGCAGGGTGAGGGTGCTCTTGACCTCGCGCCGGGCAATGGTGGGGGTCAGCTCCACTCCCCCGCTGGATTCCCGTACAATCGCCTCAATAATCGGATTCAGCTCCAGGGTGATTTCCTTGTTCGGATTCACCTGGGGTTTGACCGTCAGCTGAATCCCCACATCCAGCCGCTCAATGTTCTGAATCACATCCCGGTCATCACCGGTTCCGCCCTCGATCACCGAGGTGAGAATGGGGATATTGTTCACCACACGGACACTGGCCTCCGCATTGTTCTGGGTCCGCAGCGGCACGTTGGAGAGGATGTTCACATCCCGTCGACCCTCCAGTGCGCGGAGGAGAAACGGCAGACGGGCCACTTCGGTTCCGTCCGGCAGGGTAAGCGTACCGCGGGCCAGACCGAAAGTGAAGCCCTGGGGAAAGGCCTGCTCCTGCACCAGGGACTGAATAAGATTCGCCTCACCGGGACGGCTGCGGCCCACCACGGTGGTGGTGCCGTTATCGGGCTGATCGATGGTGGCCCATTCCACTCCTAGCTCCAGCGAATTGGTATCGGTGACCTCCACGATCATCACTTCCACCAGTACCTGCTGCTGGGGGCGGTCAATGGTTTCGAGTAACTCTTTCACCGACGAGAAGGCCAAGGGGCTGGCATCGACCAGAATGGCGTTGTTGGCCACATCCGCCTCCACCGCGATACGGTCGCGTGCGTCGACATCTGTGCGCTTATCCAGCAGGGTGGTGAGCTGGGCGGCGGCCTCCTCGGCCTTAAGATAATTCAGGAACACCGCCCGCAGCCGGCCGGAGGCAATGGTGTCCGGCGGTACGTCCAGCTGCTTCACCATGTCCTGGATCTGCTTCAACTGCAGCGGACCGGCGGACACAATCAGGGAGTTGGCCTGATCAGCCGCAATGAGCGTGAATTCGGGCGTGACCGAGCCGTTGCCGGCCACCACTTCGCGCACCCGGCGCGAAAGCTGGGCGTTGGAGCTCTCGGCTCCCCGCAGCGCGGCGGAAATCTGATCGGCCAAATCCCGGGCAGACGCATATTCCAATGGAATCACGCTGAGCTGGGTGGATTGACCCTGACGGTCAATTTCCGAAAGCAGTTCCTCGATCCGTTTGATATTGGAGGCGGTGTCGGTGATGACCAGATGATTGGTGGGGGCAAAGGCGGAAAGACTGCCGTTCTCCGCCCGTCGCACCATGGGTTCCAGTAAAGGGCGGACGTCCGCCGCCCGCACGTGCTCCAGTTTAATCACCCGGGTGATCAGTCCCACGCCCTCCAACGGAGATTCCGCGCCCACCACCGGCGCCTGCAGCGGATCATCACCCACCAGCCTGCGGATATGATAGACCCCGTCCAGATTGACCACCGTATATCCGACGCCCTCCAGCACAGCCACGAACAGGGGGAACACTTCAGACTGGGGAATCTTCTCCCGGGTAATCACCGAGACCCGTCCGGTGACCGCGGCATCCAGCACAAAGCGTTTGCCGGTCTGCTCTCCGACCAGGTTCACCAGATTTCCGATCTCCACCTGTTCAAAATTAAAGTTCACCTGAGGCTCCATCTCCGGCGTCTGGGCCGAGAGGGTGAGTCCGATCATGAGACACAGGGTGGCGAGGAAATGTCTCATCGGGTTACTCCCCTTTCGGATTTCTGAATAAACGTCTCCAACTCCTCCACCTCCGGCAGACGCGGAATTCTCTCCCGGCTGGCCGCGAGCATATCTTTCACGCCCAGTTTGTCGCGGTAGACCAGCTTGTAGAGATCCCTGAGCGCCCTGAGGGTCGCTGGCGGAAGTCCGTGACGTTCCAGACCGATTTTATTGATCCCGCGTATCCGCAGGGGATTCCCGTCGGCCGTCATAAATGGCGGCACATCCTGCACCACTTTGGAACAACCCCCGGTGATGGAAAGCTTGCCCACAGTGACAAACTGGTGCACCCCGCTGAGCCCGCCGATGATGGCGTGATCCTGCACCGTCACATGTCCGGCCAGGGTGGCGGCATTGGCCATGATCACCCCGTTGCCGACCACGCAGTCATGGGCCACATGGGAATAGGCCATGATATGACAGTCGTCGCCCACCAAAGTCAGATCCCCGTCCGCAGTGGCGGCATTCACGGTGACATATTCCCGGAGCGTGGTGCGGCTGCCGATGCGGACCCCGGGGGTTCCACCGGTGAATTTCAAATCCTGAGACTGACTCCCCACCGAAGCGAAGGGCCAGATCACACAGTCCGGGCCGATTTCGGTATGACCGTCCACCACCACGTGGGGCTTCAATTCGGTCCGGTCCCCCAGCGTCACATGAGGGCCCACCACACAATAAGCACCAATCCGCACCCCGTCCCCTATCCGGGCTTCAGGGTGTACCACTGCCTTGGGATCAATCTCCGCCATAAGAAGTTCAGGAGCGTTCGACATGAAACATGAGTTCGCCTTCCGAGACCACCACATCATCCACCCGGGCGGTGGCCTGGACTTTGGCCAGGTTCAGCCGGGCTTTGATCATCACGATCTCCATCATCAGGGTGTCACCGGGTCGGACAATTTTACGGAAACGGGCTTTGTCAATCGAACTGAAATAGGCGATCTGTCCATCCCGTTTGTTCCGTTTATTGAGCAGAATCCCCGCCACCTGCGCCAGGGCCTCCATTTGCAGCACACCGGGCATCACCGGATTACCGGGAAAGTGCCCCTGGAAATACGGTTCATTCATGGTGACATTCTTCATGCCGACAATGCGGTTCTCCCAGTCACTCTCCACGATGCGGTCCACCAGTAAAAACGGATAACGGTGGGGCAGGGTCTTCATGACCTCATCAATACCAAAGGGTTCCATACGTCGCTCTCTTCCAAAGGGTTCAGCTCCACACGGCAGCGGGCCACATGCGGGGCAAAGGGGTTCTTATGACCATAATGCCTTGCAACCGTCAAACTAAAAGGCGGGGACAACGCATCCCCTGGGCGGATCTCTTCATTGGAGAAACGCAGGTTAAAACAGACAAGGTTGGGCGTTCAGCCTCTGTAACCTATAAGAACCTCTTGCAGTTGTGAACCCATAGGTATACAATTTACATATAGACATGATAGGGGAACTAATTAGACGAATCAGGATCCCTTCTCCTGAGAAGGGCACGGCTGAAACGGCCGGTGGTGACCGGCTTGATCATCTGATCAGAACGCTTCCCGGTGTCCTCTACGAATACGTGCGCTGGCCTGATGGCCGGAATGCCTTCATCTACCTGAGCCCGAACTGCGAAGAAATCTTCGGTCTGCCGGCCGAAGACGCTATGCAAGACTCACAACTTCTTTGGGATCTGATTCATCCAGATGACCGGATCCGCGTTGCCGGAGAGGACGAAACCGCCAATCGGCACCCGATCTCACTGTTCCATTGTGAATTCCGCCTCTTACTGCCCTCCGGGAAAATCAAATGGATCGAACTGGACTCCAGACCCGGTCTAAACCTTCATGACGGCCAAACGGTCTGGGGCGGCCTGATGCTGGATATCAGCGCCCGGAAAAAGGTGGAAGCGGAAAAAGAACGCCTGATCGAACAGTTGCGCAGCACCCGCCAGAGACTGGATGATCTCAGCAGCATCCTGCCCATTTGCGCCTCGTGCAAACGCATCCGGGATGAGCAGGGAAGTTGGAGTCAGGTGGAATCCTACATCCAGCATCACTCAAAGGCAACCTTCAGCCACGGGATCTGCCCGGAGTGCATGAAAAGGCTTTATCCGGGCATCTAACCGCGATCCGGTGATTTCAATGGCCCTGATCCCCTTGCATAGACCATTCGGCAGGATATCTTCAGCCCTTCTATGCTCATTCAGGAAACCAGACGGGGGCTCTATTGTCCGGCGGGTGATTTTTATGTCGATCCCTGGCGGCCGGCCGATGTTGCAGTGGTCACCCACGGTCACGCCGATCATGCCCGCTGGGGGTCTAAACGGGTCCTGACGTCCGCATCTGGCAAAGCGCTGGTCCAGGCCCGGGTCGGAGACAACACCCAGGTACAGGGAATTCCCTTTGGTGAAACCTTGACCCATAACGGTGTAACCATCTCTCTCCACCCCGCCGGTCATATTCTGGGATCGGCCCAGGTGCGGCTGGAACACCGGGGCGAAGTCGTGGTGGTGAGCGGCGATTACAAGACACAGCCCGACCCCACCTGCGAGGAGTTTGAGCCGGTACCCTGCCACACCTTTATCACCGAGTCCACTTTCGGACTTCCCATCTACAGATGGCAGCCTCACGAGGTCCTCTTTTCCGAAATCAACTCCTGGTGGCGCGCGTGTCAGGAGGCTGACACCACGGCCGTGGTCTTTGCCTACGCCCTGGGAAAAGCCCAACGGATTCTGGGCGGGGTGGACCGAAGTATCGGCCCCATTCTGGTGCACGGGGCGGTGCACCGGTTTCTGGACGATTACCGGGCACAGGGGATCGATCTGCCCCCGGCAGATTATGCCAGCGTGGAGAACACCCGGGCAACCAAAGGCCGCGCTCTGCTGGTGGCCCCGCCCTCCGCCCTGGGAACCCCCTGGCTGAAAAAATTCCAGCCGGCCTCTCTGGCCTTCGCCTCCGGCTGGATGGCGGTGCGGGGGAGCCGACGCCGCCGCAGCATGGATCAGGGCTTTGTCCTCTCCGATCATGCCGACTGGGAGGGCCTGCTGGACGCCATCGACGCCACCGGGGCCGAAAACATCGGCGTCACCCACGGCCACGGCGAGGTGTTGGTCCGCTGGCTGCGGGAACAGGGCAAAGCGGCCTGGAAACTCCAAACCCGCTTCGTGGGAGAAGCGGGCGAGGACCAAACGTCCGACCCGGAGGAGGACGCCGAATGAAAGCCTTCACCGCTCTGTACATGGAGATCGACCGCACCACCAAAACCAACCGGAAGGTGCAGGCTCTGGCCTCTTACTTTGAACAGGCCGACCCGGCGGATGCGGCCTGGGCCTTGTTTTTTCTGACCGGCAAACGCGTTCCCCGTGCGGTCAACACCCGACTGCTGCGGGAGGCCGTGGTGGAGGCCAGCGGCTACCCTCTCTGGCTGGTGGAGGAATGTTACGACACCGTGGGAGATCTGGCCGAAACCGTGGCCCTGCTGCACCCGCCCACCTCCACGTCCTGCACACGTCCGCTCCACGAACTGATCGAACACGAGCTGCTTCCGCTCAAAGCGAAATCCGACGAAGAGAAGGTTCAGTCGCTGCTGCGCCTGTGGGCCGGCATGACCCATGAGGAGCGCTTTCTGTGGAACAAGTGCATCACCGGCGGATTCCGGGTCGGCGTTTCGCGCGGACTGGTGGCCCGCGCCCTCAGCCGTCTGACCGGACTTCCCAAGGCCACCATCGCCCACCGGATGATGGCCCTGGACACCCCGGACGCAGAAGGGTTTCAACATCTCCTCTCCCCCCGGACCGAAGACACCGAACCGGGTCAGCCCTATCCCTTTTATCTGGCTTCACCGCTGGAAAAAGAAGCAGCGGAACTGGGGGATCGGTCCGAATGGATGGCGGAATGGAAATGGGACGGCATTCGGGCTCAGCTGATCAAACGCAGTGGCACTGTGCTGATCTGGTCCCGGGGCGAGGAACTCATCACCGACCGCTTTCCCGAGCTTCAGGTGGACACGGCGGCTCTGCCGGACGGCGTGGTGATGGACGGGGAACTAATGGGATGGAAAGATGGCCGTCCCCTGCCCTTTCTGGACCTGCAGCGACGCATCGGGCGCAAGACCGTAGGAAAAAAACTGCTTCAGGACGTGCCGGTGATCTTTATGGCCTATGACCTTATGGAGCGGGAAAACCACGACATCCGCGCTCTCCACCAGCATCAGCGCCGCACCGAACTCGAAGCGCTGTTTTCCGACCGGCCGGACACCTCCCGGTTCCGCCTCTCGCCTCTGGTCACCGCCTCCTCCTGGGATGCCCTGGCCAAACTGCGCGAGGAGTCGCGGCAACGCGGTGTGGAGGGGCTGATGCTCAAACACCGCTCCGCGCCCTACGAAGCCGGACGGGTGCGGGGCGGCTGGTGGAAGTGGAAAATCGAGCCCTACACGGTGGACGCGGTGCTGACCTATGCGCAAAAAGGTCATGGCCGCCGCGCCGGCCTGTTCAGCGACTACACCTTCGGGGTGTGGGACGACGGGGAACTGGTCACCTTCGCCAAAGCGTACTCCGGGCTCACCGATAAAGAGATCCGGGAGGTCGACCGGTTTATCAAAGCCAACACCCTGGAACGCTTCGGCCCGGTCCGCATGGTGAAACCGGAGCTGGTGTTTCAGCTGCACTGCGAGGCGATCCAGCGGTCCGACCGC
>CAZVCO010000013.1:8073-18310 GCA_964625795.1 uncultured Verrucomicrobiota bacterium
GTCTTCGAACTCGCCTGCGAAAACATTCAACCCTCACGCCGCCACAAATCCGGCATTGCGGTCCGTTTCCCCCGCATCACCCGCTGGCGTACCGATAAAACTCCCGCCGACGCGAACCAGCTGGACGACATCAAACGCCTCATTCCATAGCCGTTTTTCGCATTCCCATCCGGAACAGAATCAGGTAGGACAGGGTCATGCACCCGCTATCCCGTCTCCTCCTGCTCCTGACCATGGGTCTCATGGCCTCCTGCAGCACCCTGGGCAACCGGCCGCCCAGAAGCGGGGTGGGTAAGGCCATTCCTCCCGTGGTCGCAGTCATGGAATTTGACAACCGGTCCGGATTTTCTGGTCAGTGGAATTTAGGGACGGACATGGCGGATCTGCTGGTGGCCGAACTGATGGACAGCGGAAAAGTCCGGGTGGTGGAGCGGCAGCGGATCGGAGATGTCCTCGGAGAGATTTCCCTGCAGGAGCAGGAGTATTTTCGACAGGAGGGTAAAATTGACCGGGGTGAACTGCTCAGTGCCCGCTATCAAATCCGGGGAGTCATCACCGATTTCTCGCAGGTCCGGGGCGGTGGTTTCTGGCTCGGGCTGAAACGGTTATTTTTTCAAGCGGATTCCTACACCGCCCGGGTCGCCATCACCCTGACCGTGGTGGATGTGCAGTCCGGTGAAATCATCAGCTCGTCGCAGGCGGATGGAGAGGCCCGGGCAAATTCCGCCTATCTCGAGGCGGAATACAAGGGAGTGAATTTTGGCGGCGAGGCCTTTTCCCGCACGCCATTGGGAACCGCCACCAGCAAGGCCATCCGCACTGCGGTCCGGGATCTGAACCGTAAATTTCCCCACAAACCCTGGGTTCCGCGGATTGCCGGAGCACTCCCGGACGGACGGGTCATCATCAATGGCGGCCGAAATCACCGTCTGAAACCGGACCGGATCTACCGCGTTCTGGGCCCGGTCCGCGAGGTGCGCGATCCCTCCCACGGCGACGTGCTCGTCACCATCCCCGGACCGGATCTTGGCAAACTTCTGCTGGTGGAGGTTCGCGAGCGGATTTCCATCAGCCGGATTCTGGAAGGAGACACGTTCCCGCGTGGCGCCTTTCTGGCCTACGAGGGGATCCATTCAGAAGAGGAGCAGTGACCCTATGCCGGACCGGTTTTCCGTATCTTCCGAACCTCGGAACCCCGCCCCTGCGAATCTTCCGAACCTCGGAACCTGATGATCAAAGCCTCCAAACCCCTGCCCCGTTCTTTTTACCGCCGTCCGGCCGAGGTGGTGGCGGAGGATCTGATGGGCAGGACCCTGTGCCGCCGTCTGCCGGGCAGAAAGGTCCTGCGGGGACGCATCAATGAAGTGGAGGCCTACGTCGGTCCGGAGGACAAGGCCATGCACGCCTACCGGGGCAAAACCGACCGCAATGCCATCATGTTTGCCGCCGGAGGAATGTGGTACGTGTACCTTTGCTACGGCGTGCATTGGCTCATCAACATTGTGACCGGTCCCGCAGACCGTCCGGAGGCGGTGCTGATCCGCGGGGTGGAGGGTATCACCGGCCCCGGACGGCTCACCAAGGCGTTTGAAATCGGGAAGGCGGAACAGAACCAGCCCGTAAACCGCAACACGGGTCTGTGGATTGAATCCGGCCTCCCCTACCCGGTCGAACGCCTCGAGCGCAGCCCGCGGATCGGAATCAACTACGCCGAAGAGTGGGTGGACAAACCCCTGCGCTGGACCTGCCACGCGTCCTGAACGACTACCCACCCCGATTCATTAGGAGATGAGAAAGGTTGGCATTTTCCCTTCGTCTAACGCCTGGCATATGATTTGAGATCGTCTACCGTGATTTGGTCGCTCGGCACGAGTTTGTAGTGCTTCTCTTCGATGATCCTGACCATTCCCTCATCGAGTGCCAACTCGAACAGGGCAATCAGATCGTCAGCAATGAACTGAGCGGAAATGGCTCGACAATCGAGGTCCATAAATTTCTCCCGGCAGCATGCGATGTCTTGTTTCGCTTGCACAACGGAAAGCTGATCAGCTCCGCCTTTCGCTTGTACTGGAAGAACAAATTGCGCCCCCCGTTTGTCGATGCCGACATAGATTTCGTCAATTTCCACTTGCCCAAGATCAATGACCGTTGTCCGTAAATGGTTTTGCAATGAGTACGTCGCCATCCCAAGGAAGATGTCGAGAAGGCGATTGTACCGGACCTTCGCCAACAAAGCTTGTTCGTCCGTAAGAGCATAAGAAGATACAATCTCGGGGGTTGCATCAGGGATTTTGATTGCTGCAAGCTGATCGTTTGGAACAATCCGGTTTTCAGGCACAAGTTTGAAACAATATAGGGCGCGACCGCGCCCTTCGATAATCCATTCCTTTCCTTCTGGCTGGGTCTTGAGGACGCGTTTAGGGAGTTCCGTGCGGTAGCGAATCGAATAGATCACGTCGCCAAGGTTCTTGGGAAGTTTAATGCGCAACGTCTTTGCGGCCCGTTCCAAATCCTCACGCTCGAACGGGATCTCTTCATCACCATTGGTGTACTTAGAGAAGAAGATTTCCTCTATGATCGCGGCATAGCGGTTTTTCTTACGTGTCGTCATATTTAGCACCTCAACGCGGAAAGTCGCTCTTTTTCTATGTCATGTTGCTTCCTCTTGTGTAACCCGTTTTTTTTGTCCCGTTTTTTTATGGGAACTTCCACGTCCCAGAACTCTGCGGCCTCAGTCATGCCCATATCCAAAAGACGGGTACTGCCGAGTGAAAGTGTTTTACGGGAACGTTGAGGTTTTACGCCAAGGGCTTGGATGATGGAAGTTGCGACAGCCCGAGCAAGAGGAGGTGGAACAGAATTTCCGATTTGCCTTCCTCCGTGCCACTTTGTTGAATGAAACCGAAACCAATCCGGGTAGCCATGCAAACGGGCCATCTCACGAACCGAAACACAACGGTTATAAGCATAGTGAATTGGGCGAGGACTTGTAAATGCTCCGCGCGCAGAGTCTGTTCCTGCTCTAAGCGTATTACTTTGCCCTTTTGGAGAGAGCTTGAAAAACCGCGAAATAGGTTCTACTTCGCCGTTCGAAGTTTCCTGGAAACGTCGTCGCGAAATGTCGGTGTGCGCTGTGCGCATGCTTGATGTGAGTAAATTTTCGTCCCATTTACGGGGATATCCGAAATGCCAGTTTACTCTTTTGGTACAGTGCATTTCTTTTGCAAAGTCAGATTCCGGCTCCCACCGCTCCACTCTAACGGCATCGGTGGTCATGAGTGCTTCGAATTGCTCGATATCAGGAATGTCATCAAGTGCGTCCTGGCAGGTTGGCACTGGCAAAATAGAGTTTGAAGTGAATAAATCAGGTTCGTCGGCTGTATGGATATTTGGGTAATCCGGAAGGGGATAGCCAATTTTTGCGCCCATTAGAAAAAGGCGTTCGCGGTGCTGCGGGACACCGTAATTCTTTGCGTTAAGCACTCTCCATGGTTGCTTGACGGCATACCCTTGTTCTTCAAATTCGGAAATCAGTAAACTCAAAAACTTACGGTGTTTTCCCACCGTGAGACCCTTAACGTTTTCAAAAACAAAATATTTGGCGTCTAGATCCAAAACGAGTCGGACAAATTGCCTGACAAGCTGGTTCCTCGGATCGTCCAACATGCGTTGACCTATGAGCGAGAATCCTTGGCATGGAGCTCCGCCGCAAACAACATCCACCTCGGACGTACGTTTTTTATCATTGCATCGTTGCAAAATGGTCTCTGCATCGAGGCCAACTACAGAGGAGGCAAGCGTTGCGGAGTTAGGAAAGTTAAAATGATGAACTGCGGCATGAACAGGGTCCAACTCTACGGCCGCGATCACGTCAAATCCGGCCTGCTCAAAGCCAAGGGACATCCCGCCAGCTCCGGCGAAAAGGTCTACCACTGTTGGTCTTGTGTTCATTGATACTCAATTAAGGCCCTGATTCTATACCATTTTAGAGTTAACAGAGCATGCTACTGTTAACAGAGGAGATCTTCTCAGTCACGTGTGTTCTTCCCCTTGTCTGCTAGTGGGTGGCGAGAGAGTTCGAACAAGATGAGCCTTTACCCTAGATTTAAGCTGTCAGCAATCAATTAAAAATTCAGAGACATTGGCACTATCAGCATTCTCGTTATTTCAATCTATTCCCAGTACCAACCATCTGCTACCGCACAGGCGTGCCGCAGCGGGTGCAGAACCGGGCGTCGGGGTTGAGCTTGTTTCCACAGTTGGTGCAGAATGCCGGAGCGGCGGACGGTTCGGGGTCTGCGGCAGGTGCCGGGCGCGGAGCCGAAAGAGTGGAGGCGGGCAGACGGGCCATGTCCAGGGTGATGCGGGTGATCCCTTCCGGACGGATGCGGAACTCCGTTTCAAAGGGGACATCGGTGGAATCGGTTCTGAGAAGATAACTCCCCTTCTCCAACGTCAAAGGCTCCTGTCCAAAGGTGGAGCTGGCCACCACCTGATCCTCTGATCCGATCACCTGAAAGGCCGGGGGCGACGGATAAACCTTCTGTTTAAGTTCGGCCGCCAGCAATGCGGCCTCTTTCACCGGCCGGTAAGTTCCCCGTGCCGCTTCGGCCATCGCATTCAGCTGTTGAGTCCAGTCGGCCCGGTTGATGTCAAACCCCACAATAAACACCTCCACATCCTCCCGTTCAGCAAAAAGAGAAGCGGCTTCGACCGGGTCTGTATCCCGTTCGTTCTCCCCTCCGTCCGTGAGCAACACCAGCAGGTTTTTCCCCTCCCCGCCGGGGATTTCGCTTACGGCCTCACGCAGACTGAGGGCCATGGGGGTTTTCCCCAGGGGGCGGAGGCGGTCCAGCCTTTCCCGGACTGTGGCCGGATTCAGCGGTTCCCAGGGCAGAATCAATTCCGTATCGGTTCGGGCATCGGGCTCAATCGCCCGCCTCCGGTGTCCGTAGGCCCGGATGGCGATCCGGGTGTTTTCCGGCAGCACGTTCACCATCTCCATGACCGCGTCACGGGCAATATCCAGTTTCCGTTTGCCGTTGATCTCCGCCCGCATGGATCCGGAGGCGTCCAGAATCAGATAGAGACGGTTGGAGGTGTCCGGGCGCACCACCCGGGTCTGCAACTCGCCGGGCCCCTGCGGTTCGGGCGTGGGTTCCGGATCCAGACTGGCGGTGGCCCGGGTCAGAAACAACAGGGCATAGGAGCTGGTGAGCAACGGATCATCCTCTCCCTTTCCGGTCGGCCAGCTGCCGTCGTCAGACTGACGCTTCACCAGATACTGCGCCCCCTGCGGATACCATTCCTGATCGGCGATGAACTCAATGCCCAGAATCTGTCCCACCCGCTCCAGGGAATAGAGATAGTAGTAGTTGTACTTTTCCGCCACCGGATTGACGCTGACCGAAAAGTTGCGGGCCAGCCAGCCAAGGGCATTGCGGATCCGTAAATGCTCCCGGGGCTGACCGTCGAACAGCCGGTCATACGCCAGAGCCAGCACGCAGACCCCCGCCGCCGTCATGGATCCATACGCACCTCCTGCGCCGTGATAGCCGTAACCGCCGTGGTGGTTCTCCTGCACCGCGAACACCTGACTGCGCGACATATGAGCCGCCACCCGTTCCCAGACCTCATCGTCAATCTTCACCCCGCTGCGCTCCGCCGCCCACAGTCCCAGCACCGCAAACTGGGTGCAGGAGTGATCCCCGTCTTTTCCCAGCGTCCATGACTGGGTGCGCTCCACCGGCTCCTCAGGCGGGCGCGCATCGGCCAGGGGCTGTCCGCCCTCCACCCGGAAGAGCGGCGCATCCTCCTCTGTTGCGTCCTGCTCGGGATAAAAGCGTTCCGGGGTGGTCGCCCGGTAGGTCCAGGTCCCGCCTTCGCCCTGACTCTCCACCAGATAGTGGGCAATCTGCTCCATCTGCGGCAGAAAGGCGGGATCGCCGTAGCCCTCGATCAGTTTGGCCAGCAGGGCATTCTGATAGACATTGTTAGCACGGATGGGCGCCTCCTGAATGAACGCGCGGATCTCGCGGTCCAGTTCCGGATTTTCAAGATGGGCATCGCTGTGTACCAGCGCCAGGAGCACGATATAGAACTCCCGCTTTCTGAGCAGCGAGTCGCGTTTACGCCGGTACTCCTGTACCTCCTGCCATAAATAGGCTTTTCCTTTGTCAATGGCGTCGTTGACCTGCCGGGGGGTGAGCCCCACTCCTGCGATGCCTCCGGGCTCCATCTCCAGGTTCAACACCCGCATGCCGAGTTCGGAAATGGTGGGGTCGGCCTCCGGGTCTACTACGGGGCTCCCGCCCGGCACCAACGTCAGTGCTTTATAATGCTTCACGCCATTGATGCGCAGCTGGAACGGAAGTTCGTTCTCCGCCACTTCCCAGAACAGGCTGAATTCCCGACGTCCGTTTTTGGGAATCCAGGAGGAACGTCCGTGACGGGGCGGATGCGCCGGTCCGTACCAGCTGTGACGATGTGGACGCAGGGCCGTTCTGTCTCCGCGCAGGCCTTCGAGCCAGTCACCGGGGGTGAACATCACCCCCTGCTCAGCAGTGGCAGTCACCGCTATATCCAGCTGAACGGCCGTCTGTCCCTCCCCGATCTTGCGGTTCCCAATGCTCTCCGGCTGTTGAATCCGCAGCAGGTCGAAGGTCAGATGAAGATCCTCCACCCGCATCTCAGGTTCAGGAGGAGCAGATAAAGCCTCGGGGTCTCCCTTGAGAGTGAAATAAAGCGGCTCAGGCGTAAACGGCTACCGGAGCAAAACCACATTGCAGTTGCAGCACCCTGGAGGTTTCCAGCACCTCCTGCGGAACCGAAAATCCGAACAGGCCTCCGGTGACCAGTTCCGGCAGAAACCGGGCCTGGTCATCAAACTCCACATCACGGCGGTCGAATTCAACGGATCGCACCCCGTCCACAATCAGCTGCAGACGCGGACGCCAGTCGCGCCAGATGTACGGCTGTATCCCGCCCTCCTGCGTCAACGGCAACCGGCTGCGGCCCCGCAGATCCACCACCACCCAGGCCCCGTCCTTCACCTCCCGGCCGAAGAAGGATTCCCGGATCTCCGCACTGTACACCCCTAAGTCCACAATGTCATTTTCACCTCTGAGGACAGGGGCGGGAGCAGGCAGACCGTCCTCATCCTCCGGGAGCAGGGTCAACTTCCGGGGACGCCCATCGGACGGCGCCCACACCAGTTCCGCTGAGGTCAGGGTTGAGGCGGAAACGGAATAAAACACAAACCGCCGGACAGTCGGATTGTCATCATCCAGTGTGAAGGTGTCGGGAAACTGGGGATCGGTTTTCCCAAAGCGGGTCATGGTGCGAAGCGTCCGCTGATTCATGCGCAGCAGGAGACGGTCCGACAGATCTGAAATCTTCACCCAGTCAGGACCACCTTCTTTCCGGGACGCCTCCAGTTCCAGTGCCAGCCAAAGCCTCCCCTCCTCCGCCTCATCTCCATAGTACGAATCGAGCACAAACAGTCTGTGCACCGTGAGGTCAATGTCCTTAAGGGGCAGCACTCCGCCCACCGGACGTCCATCCCCGGGTGGATCGATCACCAGCTGTTCCTCATCCTGCTGATCCGGAGCGGGCCAGGCCTGGGGATTCAGTGCAAGCGGAGTCACCGGTCCGGGCGCAAGGCCGGGATTCAGCCCGACCGAACCGCCGGCGTCTGACACCTTCCGGAGCGAGGGTTCCTCCTGTGGACGCGAGGAAGCCGTGCCGGTCTGCATCCCGGCCTGTGGACCCGGAGCCGGGGTGACCTCCACCTGATGATGCACCGTGGTTCCGCGATACTCAAAGCGCCAGGGGCCACCATTTTCCGGCACCGTAAACAGAACCTCAAACACCCGTCCCCCGCCGGCCGGCAAATAAAACCGTTCGGCCGGATGATACGCTCCCTGCCGGGAACGCTCCTGATCCACCGGAATCCGGCCGGAGGCGTGAAGCAGACCAAAGCGGTCCCCCATGGGCATCAGTCCTGATTCATCGCTGCGGTTCTCCAATCGCAGCAGCGCGCGGATAAACCGTTTTCCTTCGGGTGACTCCAGGTTGTAAAACGATCCGGTCTCCACCATGTCGAGCAGGTGAAGGGTGAGATCTCCGTCCGGAATCGACAGCGCCGCAGCCGGAATCTCCAGCTCCGGTCCCGCCTGAACCGCAAGGGTAAGCGGTTCCGGGGTTATAGGCCGACCCCGTCCCTCTCCGGCCAGCGTAAGGGTGGGAAACCAGACC
This sequence comes from uncultured Verrucomicrobiota bacterium, assembly GCA_964625795.1. Lineage (GTDB taxonomy): Bacteria > Verrucomicrobiota > Kiritimatiellia > SS1-B-03-39 > UBA6053 > UBA6053. The sequence continues at coordinate 16,330 of CAZVCO010000013.1, forward strand.
CGCAGCTTCATCTCCGAATCGGCAACCGCCTCCGGCACATCGAACACCAGATATCCGCCCAGCGCGCGGCCGGGCGGAAACCAGGCAACAGAGGAAAATTCGGACGCATCTTTTTTCATCCCCACCGACCGCTCACGGGAAACCTCCAGCGCAACCAGATCCTGAAAGTACTCAAACTTCAGCGGCAGCGCATGGGACACCTTCCGGTTGTCTTCCGGCTCCACCTCGAGGGAGAGCGCGGCGGAGTCGGCCTGACGCGTCATGCGCGACTGTCCCCGCAGATCGAGACGGAAGCGCACAAACCCTTCGCGTGGGGAATCCAGGCGTTCGACCCCGTGCAGCGAGAGGTCGGCCACCTCGTTTTCGGCGGAGGAGACCGGAGTTGCAGAGGGTCCCTCCTCCTCCGGTTGAAGCAGGGGAAGAGACAAGGCGGGAAATTCATCATGAAACAACAGGATCTCCAGATGATGGAGATCGCGGTCGGGCACCAAAAAGACCAGACGCCCCTCCGCCACTGCACCCGGTTCTGACAGCACAAAGGTGTTGGGCAGATGATCCGGAACCTGCAGGGCCCGCTCATCGAAGGAGATCAGCTGGCGCTGATTGACGGAAAGGAAAAGTTTGTTCGCCAACGTCGCCACCTGCACCACCTCCGGGTAGTCCAGTCCCTGCGTGAGCCGGGACTGCAGCCGGTTTTCAATTCCGGCCTCGATCACCAGCAGCTTCTGCCCTTCCGTTGCCTGCAACGTCCCCAGCGACTCCTCCAGACTCCATTGATAGACCCGGAGACCGAGACCCTGATGTGCAGTGCTGCTGAGGAGGCGAACCGGTTGACCCACCGCCGGCAGGCGGGCCGGAGGTCCCGGGCGCAGTGCGGCCCGGCGGGAGCGCTGATCTCTTTCGCTCTCCTCCAGACGCTGTTCCAGGCGTCGGGCGACAGCCGGATCGGCGGAATCCTGACGCTCCAGCCGGATAAACTCCGCCCCTTCCTCCGGCGCAGAGAGTCGCAACCGTCCAATGCCGCGTCCCTCCTCTCCCCCATACACCGCAGGAATCCCCGCGATGCGGGACGCCCGGCCCTGACCACTGACCGCGATCGCCGCAATGCGGTCGCCGTAGGGCTGAAGCGAGCGGAAGGCCACCAGCGGAGATCCGGAAAACAGCACGATGACCGGATGTTCCGCAGCCGCCATCTCACGCGCCAGCGCATCCGCCGGATCCTCGACCCGCACCTCCGGTGGCAACGGAAACGAGGCATGCGGCGGGGCACTGATGCCAATGATGCGATAGGTGTGTCCTTGCCGGGACACCGTGATTCCGGTCGGGAAGAGCGGCTCTCCTGTTTCGGCATTCACCAGATTCGAGGAAATCCCCGGCAGAGAATACCTGGACATCAGCCCGCGGATCTCTTTCAGTCCGCCGCTCACATCCGCCGGGGTAAGGTGGAGGGCGTCCACCTCCAGCTGCTGGTAGATCTCGGCAATGATTTCCGGAGCCTCCGGCGCTGCTCCCGTACCGTAAAACACCTGACCGGCCTCCACCAGCATCACCGGTCCCTCCTTCCGCAGCGAACGAAGACGGGCGGCCCGTTGGGGCAGACCGCCCTCCCCTTCCAAACGCCCCCGCAGTCCGGAGGTGACCAGAAGGTCCGGCGGATCGGACAGACCCCGGCCCATTAAAGCCAGCACTGCAAAGAAAAGAAAACAGGGGATGGAACGGTTCACGGGGGTGATCAGAAAGGATTAATTACAGAAGCTGAGCTGACCGGTGGCCGCCGAGGTGGCGCTGAAGCCAACCCCGGCATAATACAGAGCGGTGGCGGACAGGGCGGTGGCCTTCTGCAGAACCGCCCCGAACCCGAATCCAAGCGCGGCCCTTCCCCCCACTTCTGCCAGGCAGCAGGCGTAGGCTCCCCCTTCCTGACCGGAGCAGAGCGCCACCCCGATGAGCGCGTCCACCGTGGTGAAGATAATGGTGGCCA
>CAZVCO010000013.1:18320-19157 GCA_964625795.1 uncultured Verrucomicrobiota bacterium
CCCTGGGTCGCGTAGCGCTGGAGATATGCCTTGACCGGAAGCTTGCGGGCCGTGTTGGCGCTGGACATGTAGCGCACCTTGCCGAAAACCGGGCGCTCGGGTCCCCACGGTCGATCGTGCCGGCCCAGGACCCAGAAGATCCCGGTCACCGAGTTCGGATCCCGGCCGTCCAGAGCGTAGCCCAGAATGGATCCGTCGGCCGGATCAAAGCTCCACCAGAAGGGTGAAGTCAGATTTCCAACCTGAAGGGGTTCCGGACGCACCAGCAGATGTTGTCCGTCGGCGATCGCCCTCTCAAAGCGGACCAGCTGGTCCGGAGTGAAGGCTTTGGACAATTGGGTAAGCTCCTGTGGAGAAGTGACCCGCTGCCAGGAAAGACCCGTCAGGAGATCCTGAGTGAACTGGGTGGCAGTATTAATGCCCTCAACCGTGGCGTCGCCTCCCCCCCGGGTCAGATACTCCTCCAAATGGGTGTCCACCACTCCCTGAAGCAGCCGGACCCGCGAAGGGAATTCGGTGCCGGGAGGCACGTCCACCGCATGGCGGATCCAGTCGTATACCTTGAGGAGGTGCAAGGATTCACTGTCCGGGGTCTGCTTCAGCACCTCGAAACGGGCCAGCAGGTTCACCCCTTCCGGATAGGAGAACATCTCAGCGGGCAGAGCCTCCGTGCGGGCTGCAGCGATTCCGAAGAGATCGACCGGCATATGCCGCAGATCTTTAAAGCCGTCAATCGCCTCCCCCGACTCCCCCCGCAGGGCGCCACGGAACACCCGGGTCATGCCCGAGGCGTTTTCGGCACAGGCCTGCGCCGATCTCAAGGCCAAGACCGCCGAT
>CAZVCO010000013.1:19167-22824 GCA_964625795.1 uncultured Verrucomicrobiota bacterium
CAGTGATCCGAGGGGCGCTCCGTCACCGTCATCAGCGTCACCCCGCCCAGCATCTCCAGCGCCCGCTGCTGCCGCAGAGATTCACTGAGCTCCCAGTCTCCCGGGTCTGTTTCCCGGAGGGCCGGTCCCAGCACATCCATAAAGGACCGCACATGGGTTTCCGGTTCTTTGCCAGGTGCATGAACGGTCAATTCCAGCCACACCGCCGATAGTTCACTTTTCGGCCGGGATCCGCCCCCCAATTGACCCAGAGCGGACATGGCATTGCCCATAGCCCGGGCGACGGGAGGCGTGTTGGGCGATTCGTTTACGTCTCCATTGGCCAGAATACTCGATTCAAAAACGGTTTCTCCGTTGAGTTTCAGCACCGGGAGCCACTCCTCCAATGCGAGAAGTGACGCGTTGAGCTCGGCCGGATCCGAGCCCTCCCCTGCAAATGCCTCCAGCGGATTGCCACGGGCCGGCACCAGTTGAATACGGAGATGACGGTCCGGCAGCTGTGAAACCGGAATGTCGTGCTGCAGCACGGTCTGTTCGGTCACCTGTCCGCGCTCCCATTTCTCGGCCTTTACCACGATCTCCAGCCGATGCAGCCGGTCCGCCGGCAGGGCTTCAGGGGCACCCCGATTCACCACGGTTTCGGTCAGCACATCACCGGGGGTATGATCTCTTCGGGACGGATCAAACGCAACCCACTCCCCATCGATTTCGGCCTCCACCCACCAATGGTCCTGAAGCAGTCCGGTCTGCCGGAGCCGGGCTTCATCGTTCGGTCGCTGGAGGTCTGCCTGCAGGAGATCGGGCAGAATCTGCGCCTGGATGCCAATGGAGTCCATCATCTCGCTCCACATCATCTGGTAATCGAGCTGCCCGCCTCAACACCTCTTCCGTATCCGCCGGCTCGACAATCTCTGGAGCGTCATCCCTCATGAGCTGCAGATCCGCCCAGTAGTCATAGAGACGTTCGGCCTCGGCTTTCTCCAGACGCCCCTGCACCAGCCGGCGGTTTTCCACCCCGGTTTCGGCCAGCAGAGTGTCGAGCAGCAGGGCCCGGTCCAGACTGTTCCCGGCCCGGCTCATCTGCACGCCCTGCGGATCCCGCAGCCGTCCCTGATACGGCAGCAGGACGGTGTGATCCCGGACCCACTCAAAAACAGACCCCGGTGACTTCCGTCCGCTTTCCACCAGCGCGGCGGGCGAAAAATCCTCGCGGGGAGCGGCGCGGAGGGCCTGACGGGTCAGCAGGGCACTGCGCTGCATGGGCTCAGCCACCTCCCGCTGAAAGGTGGTCTCATCCAGAGCTGCGGTTTCGGCCGGGGCCCAGGCCGGCAGCAGAACGATAAGCGGAAGAAGGAAGCATGGAATCGAGAAGGTTTTCATCGGACAGAGAATCAGGAGGTGAAAAGCAAAGGCCACCGCGGAAATCCGGAGTGGCCTTGAGTGTAGAGGGAATACCCCCGGAACTGGAGAAATCAGTTTCCGGTGAGTTGCGTTCCGTCTTTGGGGCAGAACTTCGCATCGGCGGCCACTTTGGTGCCGCAACTGCTACAGAATTTTGCTGCGCCGCCGGAGGATTCCGCCGGGGTTCCGGCCGAGCCGCCGGAGGATCCGCTGCGGTGCTCTTCGCGCAGGACCTGGTCAATCTGCGGCATGGCCTTTTTCAGCGCATCGGCAAAGGCAAGACGCAGGACCTGTCCCGCGTCATCCTCACCCACCTGCACATTGGCATTGCCGCCTGCGCCGATGCCCGCTACCCGGATGCCCATGGACTCCGCAGTGTCGGTACGCTCATATTCGCTGAATTCGGCCATTTTCACTTCGCCGGTTTCCGGATCGACCAGGCGGATATCCACCCCGACCTCGGTGGTGATACGGGTGCCGCTCTTCCGGAAGCCCCCGGAGATGCCGTCCAGCAACTCACGGGAAACACGGCCGCCAACCCCGTAATTTGTACTGGTATCCTCCCGTTTGAGACGGAAGTTGGTGATTTTACCCAGCACCAGGTAATCCACACCGCGTACCTTGCCCATTTGTGCGAGTTCATCCTGCCGCACCACGCCTTCAAGATTCTGTTCGCGCAGGAGCTGATTGAACTGCGCCCGTTCAATGACCCGGAAGCGCCGGGTTTTGAAGAGCATGGTGGTCATCTGATCCGCCGCGATCTGACTCAGCTCATTTCCGGACACGGAATATCCGAAGATATCTTTGTCTGAGGTTTCAAAAGGCGGAACCCCGACCTGCGGACGGTCCACGCCGGAAGGGGGCGGGGAAAAATTGTCGATGTTTTCGGTAACCTGGTCGCGCTGGGCCGTTTCACCGGTGGAGACGCATCCGGTCAGGATCAGCGCAAGCAGGGCGGATAAGGAAAGGAGCAGTTTCTTGGTCATGATAATATCTGAGGGGTTCACGTTAGCAAATTACATAGGAAAATACCATGTATCAGGGGGGGACGCATAGGACGAAACGCATCCTTTTTTTGCTTTCGACGATTTACCGGTCCCTATTGCACCAGAATCTGAAATCCAAGCATTCCAACCGCACCGGCCAGCATCAGAAGAGCCGCCGTCCGCAGACGCAGATGCTCCCGCGCCTCGGGTAACAGTTCATAGAACACCATCCAGAGCATGGCTCCCGCCGCCAGTCCCAGACCGAACGGAAGCAAGGGCCGGAACAAAAGAACAAACAGATAGGCCGGCACCGCCACCAGCGGCTGGGGAAGGCTGCTGAAAACACTCCACAGCGATGCCCGGGCCACAGAGGTCCCACGTGGGATCAGCACCAGGGAGATCGCCAGGCCTTCCGGGATGTTGTGAATCGCGATGGAAAGCGCAATAAAATCGCCGAATCCGCTGCCGTCTCCATACGAGACGCCCACTCCCATTCCCTCCGCAAAGGAATGCACTGTCATTACCCCCACCACCAGAATCATACGCAGCAGCCCGCTGTTCTGCGCAGCTTCAGGAGTGGTGAGATCCTCTTTTCCGGAAAGCAGACGGTGAGCCAGCCAGACCGCCAGGACACCACAACCTGCGCCGCCAAGCATCCGAAGCCAGGAGGTGGACACCCCTTCAATATCCCAGCCCTGCCACAGCAGGCTCAGGCTCGCCCCCATCATCAATCCGGCCGCCAGGGCATTGCCCATCCCCACCCAGCGTGGCCCAGGCATGCGTCCCAACAGAAAGGGAATACAGCCAAATCCGGTGGTGACGGCAGTGATGCCGGCAGCCACCGCCACCACCCAGACGTTCTGTTCTCCCGCTCGGTGAAACAGATACAGCCAGCGGATGCCCGCACCCGTCAACACCACCAGAAAAAGAATCACCCCCCAGTCCCAAAACCGTTGCAGGAACCGCGGGGTATTTTGAATTTTTGCCATTGGGATTACGTATCACTTCCTTTGTGAATCACAATACCTAAACATGTAAATCAGGACCGGTTGAGCACAATGAAACAGTGCTGTGAATTGCGTCGAAGGTGCACATGGGCCTCCTCAGAGGCACGGGCGGCAAAGCGCGGATAATCGAGCACATTGCTCTGCCAGAAAAGGTGGAGGCATTTCTTCAGGGAGCAGGCGCGGTCATGGCGGTCGCGGGTGACCCGGGCGAGAAACTGTTGCACCAGGGGGGTGGTGACCAACAGAAAAAGATCAAAATGGGG
>CAZVCO010000013.1:22881-26098 GCA_964625795.1 uncultured Verrucomicrobiota bacterium
TCTCCGTCGATTAAATACACCCTGGCCGGCGGGAGTTCGATTTCCCTCCCGGCTCTTCCCGATTCCCGGTCAAACACCGGCTGAAAGACCGGCTGACCGGCACCCGCCCGTGACAGAGCATCGGTGACCCTGTCCAAATCGTTTCCAAGCGGATGCGAGCCATAGCGCCGGCTCTGACGGCGTGCCTCGCGGGACAGCCGAAAGTGATCGAGCTCCAGAACCTGACACTCCTCCAGTTGATCCCGCAGCCACCGGGTCACGGTGCTTTTACCGGATCCTCCCGGTCCTCCGATACCGATCAGCAGCGGGGTGTCCCGGCCGCGCGACCGCTGCAGAATCTCATCCCGCGCGTGACGCAGAGACAACAGGGAAACGGAGCAAAACTCAGGCATATCGGAAGGGAGCAAAAGATGATAAACTGACGGGTCAGAGGCATATTCAATCAGGAGCTTTCGCCGGGCGCAACCCGGAATTGGTGACGCGGACGGAATGTCTTCGAAGGGTTGTTTGATTGCGGAATGCGCCCCATACGACCGAGTTCCCCTGACCGGATGGTTGATTCCAAGTGGAATCTTCTTTAGAAACTGTAGTATGACAATCGAGACCTTTATTGAACATACCCGTGAAGAGACCCAACCGGATGCCGCCTGGCCGCCAGCCCTGCAGGCCCTCTGGCATGCCGAGCGGGGGGAATGGGACACCGCCCACCGCCTGTGTCAGACCGGAAGCCCTGAACCTGGTGCCTGGGTGCATGCCAACCTTCACCGGGAGGAAGGGGATCTGTCCAACGCCTCGTACTGGTACAGCCAGGCCGGTAAGCCGGTACACCATGGCGACGTGGAGACAGAGCGGCGGGATATAGCCACCGCCCTGCTCGCGGAACTGCCCGACTGAATCCGGTTACGGCGCGATCAGGAGGCGGCCGGATTCATCCAGGTCTGGTGCGTGGATTCGAACGCCTCGATCTCCTCCAGATACTGCAGGGATTCCTCAATATCATCCAGACCATTGAGCAGCTTGTTCTTCACACTGCTGTCGTAGTCGAAGGAATAGGTTTTATCTCCTGCGGCAGCATGCAGCGTCAGGGTCTGGGCCTCCAGATCCACCGACGCCTCCAGCCCCTCTTCGGCGTAGACCCGGTCGAAAATCTCCTCCACCTCAGCTTCGGAAAGTTCGATGGTGACAATGCCGTTTTTGGAACAGTTGTTCTTAAAGATATCGGCAAAGCCCGGAACGTGGTCATTGCCTTCGCCCCGGTAAGGGGCAATGATCACCCGGTAGCCGTCCTGAGCCAGAGCCCAGACCGCGTGTTCACGGCTGGAGCCGCAGCCGAAATTATTCCGGGTGACCAGGAGCGACCGGTCTTCGTAGCGGGGTTCATTGAGCTCAAATTCCGGATTGGGATCCCCCTCCAGTTTGTAGCGCCAGTCGAAAAACGCGCTTGGACCGAAGCCGGTGCGTTTGATCGATTTCAGGAACTGCTTGGGAATAATCTGATCGGTATCCACATTCGCCCTGTTCAGGGGGGCGAGAATCCCGCGGTGAGTCGTAAAGGCTTCCATTAGTTCGCTCCATTCCAGGTTCGGATGTCAACAAAACGTCCCTCCACCGCAGCGGCGGCGGCCATTTCGGGGCTGACCAGATGGGTCCGTCCCCCCGCACCCTGACGTCCTTCAAAATTACGGTTCGAGGTGGAGGCGCAACGCTCCTGAGGGGCCAGCTTGTCCGGATTCATGGCCAGACACATGCTGCACCCGGCCCAGCGCCATTCCGCACCGGCCTCTTTGAAAATCTTGTCCAGGCCCTCCGCTTCGGCCTGTTTGCGGACCTGTTGCGAGCCGGGCACCACCATAAGGCGGAGATGATCGGCTTTTTTCCGGCCTTTCAGCACGTGGGCGGCCCGGCGCAGATCCTCGATACGGGAATTGGTACAGCTGCCGATAAACACGATATCCAGCTCGGTCTCGGTCAGTTTCTGTCCGGGCTGCAGTCCCATGTAATCCAGAGCTTTCTGCACATCCGAGCTGCTGTAGCCGGGAACGTCGTTCAGCCCGGGCACCGGACGGTCCACATCGATCACCAGTCCGGGACTGGTGCCCCAGGACACCTGCGGCGCGATCTGCGAGGCATCGATGGTGATGGTGCGGTCAAATTCGGCCCCTTCATCAGTCGGGAGCTTTTTCCATTCCTCCATGGCCGCGTCCAGCGCCGCTCCTTTGGGCACAAAAGGCCGATCCTCGGCCAGAATGTAGTCAAAGGTGGTTTGGTCCGGCGCAATCAGCCCTGCCTTGGCCCCGCCCTCAATCGACATGTTACAAATGGTCATGCGGGCCTCCATGGACAGAGAGCGCACCGCCTCACCACAGAATTCAAACACCGAGCCGGTTCCGCCGGCGGTGCCGATCATACCAATGAGCTTCAGCACCATGTCCTTGGAATGCACATGGGGCTGCAACTGGCCGGTGAACTCCACTTTGAAGGTTTTCGGTTTTTTCTGACGAAGGGTCTGGGTCGCCAGCACATGCTCCACCTCAGAGGTGCCGATTCCGAACGCCAGAGTGCCGAAGGCTCCGTGAGTGGAGGTATGGGAGTCGCCGCACACCAGAGTGAGTCCCGGCACGGTAATCCCCATTTCCGGTCCGATCACGTGCACAATGCCCTGATGATCATCCCCGATGCCGTAGAGATGGATGCCGTACTGGTTACAGTTGGCCTCCAGCGCCTCCACCTGGGCTTTGGAGATGGGATCTTTAATGGTCAGACGCGACTCATCGGTCGGCACATTGTGATCCATGGTGGAGAAGGTCAGCTCCGGATGCCGCACCGTCCGGCCGGTCAGCCGCAGTCCTTCAAACGCCTGTGGACTGGTGACTTCATGCACCAGATGGCGGTCAATGTAGATAAGAGAGGTGCCGTCCGGAAGCTCACGTACCTGATGGCGGTCCCAGATTTTTTCAAAAAGTGTCTTGGCCATAAAAGATCCTTTGGATGGAAGCTTGGCAGTTTACACGGTTCCCCGCCGGGTTGCAAGTTGATCCGGACCAGGAGATTCACCATTTTTTGGGAAAGTGACGCGCCTGCCCTTGCCGTCAAGGCACGAAGAGGGCCAGGGGGACGATCTCAAGGCGCAAGGTCCGCTCGTCCCCCTGGCCGTCGCCGAGCTCCGTCACGGGCAGGCTCGCTACCCTTGCGCACTCCAGGGCGGCTGCGCCGCAGC
>CAZVCO010000014.1:0-13102 GCA_964625795.1 uncultured Verrucomicrobiota bacterium
GCAGCCTTCACTTGCAGGAAGCAAAGCGCGTTGTATCCGATCAGGTTCATCCAGATTTCTTTTAGGATCATCTCAGGACTCTTACAGCGGAGGATCTCCATTCCCATGGTGCTTTTCAGATCCCGGAGGGAGACTTCGATCTGCCACCGACGGAGATACATGGTCTTAATCTTCTCCAGTGGATAGGCCTTCTCATCCGTCAGGGTCGTGGTCACCGTAATGTGCTCTGGCCGATAGCCGGGATGCTCTGCCGTGAAGGAGATTTGCCTCAACTGGATGCTTCGGGGAAGTGCATGCCATTCCTCCAGACTCAGATGATCCGGTCGCTGTACCGGCCTCGGGCTACGGATCAACAGATCGCCTTTCCCAAGCTTTTTGACGGCCTCCGAGGGCTTGAGAAGCTTCCTCCTCACATGTCGCCGCAACAAGGTGTCCACGCCTCGTTCTTTGAGAGCCGCCACATCATGCCAACTGTCAAAACCCCTGTCCCCTATGACGATATCGTCTTTCTGGAAGCTGTCCGAAAGCCTGCGGAACAGGGGAAGTTCATGGTCGTGCTGGTTGCCGATCTCTGCATCAAGCACCGCACCGGTATGCAATGAGAGAGAAGCGACGACTTTCGCGTTTGGGAACCCCAGTCCAGGCTTTTGCTCTGATGACTGAGGCCACACATTCTGGTTCTCCGGAGTATCCGGCATACTCAGACCTGTTCCATCCACCACGATCCAGGGGCGCTCGTTATGCAAAGCATCTCCCCGTTCTTCAATGGCTCCCGCACCGTGATAGAAGACGTCCCGGAGCTCCTCCACCTCCAGTCGTTTTCTAGCCTGAACATAGGCGGAGGGCTTTGCGCTGGGCATGGGATTCATCCTCTGAAAATCCGCCTGTTCCCTGAGGCGATGAAGCGCTTCCTGACAGCTGCCATCCGCGCTCCAGATCTGCTGGAGGAAGACAAAAAATGTGTTCTCTTTCGTGAAGATCCTTTTCCGTTTATCCCCGGCGGAAAACAGGTCGGATGGGAGGAAATCCCCCAGCATCGTCCCGACATGGTCAAACCGTTTCCGTGAAGACTCCGCTTCATGATCTTTGAGAATTTGCTGTGCTGAGCGTGGTTTTCTGCGTAGAGTTGCAAGGTGAAAATCGGGGAACAAGGGCGTGGTGTTGGTTGGATATTTAGGCATTGAAAACCTCTACCAAACCCTCCCTGGTTTTCACTCTTTTTACCCTGCTGAAACCCCTTAACTTACTGCCATTCGGGTCAGGCATGGCTTCCAAATCATGCGTAATACGCAGCAGACTTCTGAGATCCTCTGCTTGATCAGGGTACTTTTCCAATACCTTGTCCATGCTGCCTCCTGCCCTGATTTGATCAATGCATTCGTCCAGGATGATTTCTATTTTCTTCATGCTTTAGCTCCTTCCGGTGAGAGCACATCTCGCATAGCCCTAAGCGCCCGGAACTGCATAGCCCGGATGGCATTCAGATTCTGACCCGTGATCTCACTGATCTCATGATTATCCAGGCCCTGGATAAATTTTAAGCTCAGGAATTCACGGTGCTCATCGCTGACCTGCTCCAGTGCTGTTTGTATATCCAGGTGATGACTGACAGCCGTGTCGGGGGTCTTTCCATTTGTCAAAACATTCGAAATTTCCTCAGACAATACCGATTCCGGTCGCACGCTTTGGTATCGCACATGGTCGACAATCACATTACGCGCAATCCGATACAGCCAGGGTTCGAAACGCCCGGATTGTTTCTCTATAGAGCGCATGATTTTCACAATGACTTCACCAGTTAAGTCTTCGGCCAGATTGGCTGATGTACGGTAATGCATAAATCGAAGGATTTTGGGGTAATAATGAGCACAAAGTTTCGAGAGTGCCTGAGAATCTTTCTTTCGTGCAGCAATCAACCATTCCTGTAAGGTCTCTTGATTCGTGTCTGAGGTTTCCATAAATACAACTGATCACAAGCTGGACAATCCGTAAGGATCATCCAGCAAGCGTTGATATCTGACTTATCAGCAACAGCTATTCCCTTTGCAACGGGAACGAGCTTCTTCACGGTCATGATTCCAACTGCAACCTTTGCGATGCCCGGGAAACCAGCTGTACCAATGACTGCAATTATCCTTGACGGGATCATTGACCTCCACTGTCTTTATTACGGATTCCCCGTCATGCAGGTGCTTGCTGGGTTTGGTTTTGAAATGCTCACTTGTACACGTATCGTATGTACAAATGGCATCACTGTTCTCGACAATCTTTGGTTCTGTGGTGTTTTTTATATCCGCAGCCCATAGCGATACCATGAATCCAGATAGAGTGATTATTGCAATGATCATACTGTGTTTTTTGTTCATTTTTACTCCTTATTGTAGGTTGTTATTCGGGACTTTTATCCCGGTTTCATGAGTAAGGACGGATGAGATAGCAGAAACGTTACGCAGAATTTTTTTCAGTTTTGATTCCCATTCCAGATCAAAAATGCCACCCCTCCGCACAATAGCATCAGATAGCCTGCAAAAAAACTGGAGACAAACACAGGAATCGACACCAGCTTCAAACCCAGCAGCAGTAATAGAGCACTGAGATTTACGAAAAGCTTCAGGGTCACCAATAGAAAAGCAAAACTGATGCCCATTTTCTCAAATGCAGGAAATCTCATCAGACTAAATCCTAGAAAAAAACCGACATTGAGTAGTAGCAGGCTCACCATTGCAAAGAATTCAATCGTGAGGCCTTGGGCAAAAACCCCTCTATGGACCAGGATAGCAGGGCCAAGTGCGGCCAAGCATAAAAGAAGAGCGTTTAGTGTATATAGGAATTTACTTTTCATAGATTACTTTGAGAGGTTCAAGATTCGTACCGCACCTCGCATCACGAATCCGAAAACGATTCCTCCTACCACAAGATCGGGAAACGGACTGTTGAGCAGATACGTCAGCAGTCCCGCTACTATCACGCCACCATTGACGATAATGTCGTTAGACGTGAAGATCAGGGATGCCTGCATATGTGCCTCTGTATTCCGGGTTTTCTGAATCAGCCACAGGCAAAAAACGTTGGCGATCATGGCAAATGCAGAGACGGTAATCATCAAGACGAAATCGGGTGGGGCCTCCGAGAGGAATACTCTGCGGAGTACTTCCGAAAAGCCCAACAAAGCGAGAAACATCTGAAAAAGGCCGCTGAATTTTGCGACCTTCTTTTTGGTCGCCATGACAGTACCTATCGCTATCAAGCTGAGCGCATAGACGATGGCATCGGCAAGCATGTCTAGGGAATCTGCAATCAAGCCCATCGATCCGGACACCAGACCAAAGCCCAGCTCCAAAACAAAAAAAGAAGCATTTATTACCAGCACCCAGCATAAAATTCGTTTTTGAGCCGTTTCCGCGTTCTTGGACTCTTCTGTCGCGATGTCGGTGTTTTTCAAACGCGCATCCAGGTTTAACCCGGAAAGAGCTTTTGTGATGACCTCAGCCTCACCGCTATGAATGACGTGCAGTGTCCGGTACGCCAGATCAACAGAGAATCCTTTCACCGAGTCAAGTGGATTGAGCGTAAGACCTATCATCTGCTCTTCTGAAGGGCAGTCCATTTTTTCAACATGATAGGTGGTTTTATACAGGGAATCGTCGGAGGTTTCGTAAGAAGTTTTATTCATGATTTCAAAAATCTTGTTCTCTTGAGGTTTTTCAGTAATGTAACGTAACTATTTATGAGCGTATCATCCTCCCCAAGACGAAAAGCCGCAGTTGACGACGACATGTGCCATATTCAATTCGTCAACGACAAAGGCGTTGAGGAGGCGATACAGGCTGCTCCTGATGCGGAAACCATTTCCGGATTGGTTGAAACGTTCAAAACTCTGGCGGATCCAACCCGGCTCCGGATTATTTCAGCGTTGCGTGCGCGGGAACTCTGTGTCTGTGACTTGGCGGCTATTCTCAAACTGACGCAATCAGCCGTCTCCCATCAACTGAGGGTGCTGAGAAATCAACGCATCGTGCGTTATCGAAGAGATGGTAAAATATCGTATTACTCCTTGGATGATAAGAAATTGGAAAGTGTTTTGGATTTGGCGACACAGCATCAGACTGAATAAAACATTATTTTTTTGTTTGTCAAACAAACGTATGCTCATATGTTGCTTTTTATGATTTTCAGCAACCTTTTATTTTCGGAGTGAATGATGAGCGATCATTTTTATCAGAGCTCAAGAGGGACGGCGCGACTCTTGGTTATAGGCCTTTGTCTCACTGGGGGCTGGCAGACAATCCATGCAGGAGAGTCAAACGAGTCGGTTGAACGGTCAACGAACACTTACAAACATGAAAGCATTGAAGAGACGCTTACCCTGCAAGCCGCTATCGATACCGCTATATCCAAAAATCCCCTTCTGCTGAAAGCCAGAGCCGAGGTTCAAGTGAGAGAAGGGGAACGTATACGTTCAGGGATATGGGAGAACCCGGAGTTGAGTGTGACCTCTGAAGAGATTCCGGTGGATTCTGGGGGGATTTCTGAAGCTAAAAATATGATCGGTGTCTCTCAAATTTTCCCGTTTCCGGGAAAGAAATCACTCGATCACTCCATTGCCGATATCGAAGTGCTGCAGGCTCAGGAAAGCTACCGTTTGCTGGAACTTGAAGTGGTTCGGGATGTTAAGGTCGCATTTTACAACGTGCAGGCCTCGCAAAGTCGGTTGGAAATTTATCAGGAACTCGCCTCGTTATCAGAATCTGTAAAGAAGATGAAAAACGTATGGATGCTGGTGAAACATCCGCGCCGGAGATGTTGAGAGCCGAAATTGAATATGAGCGGGCCATCACCGAGACAGAAAGAGCGGAACAGGAGCTGACACAGGCACGGAAGGGACTTGCAACCCTCATTGGAGTCAACAGCCTGTCGGGGAAAACGCTTGTGCGTCATTCGCCTGAGAAAGATCAGGTTGAACTTTCTGACCTTACTGCCAAAAACCTGTTGGTCGATCACCCGAAGGTTTCCCTGGCGAAGTTGGAAATCGATAAGGTTTCAGCGGTTGCCGAAAGGGTTAGAAAAGAGACACTTCCCGATTTCACGGTGGAAGCTGGTTTTGGAAGGCGGGACTCAGAACTAGAGGGCAGTGAAAATCTGGCGGAGTTTTCGATATCCATTCCCCTTCCGCTGGTAAACCGCGGACAAGGCACGGAAGAAACTGCTGAAGGTCTCTATACGGCTGCGGAAGCTGAACGGGACGCCACAATACAGTCCCTGGAAGAAGAGGTTCAAAACACGCTCACTCAGGTGATCGCAGCGGAGAAAAGAGTACGTCGATACCAAAAAGAAATTCTTCCAAAAGTGGAACAGGCACTGGGCTTGATGCAACGGGGATTTCAGGAGGGTAAATTCAGGTTTATCGACTTGCTGGATACCCAGCGGACTCTGGTGGAAATGCGCCTTAACTATCAGGAAGCCATGCTGGAACGAAATGTTGCAAGAGCAACCCTGGATATATTTTTGCAGTCACAGTTTAAAAACTCAAAGGAGTAACCAACATGAAAAGCCATAGAATATCTTCAAAACGACTGGGCATCGTGTCCGCCATTGCTTTGGGACTCTTAGGAATCCTCAGTGGATTCGTTGCCTACGCAGAAGAGGAGAGAGCACCCAAACCCATCTCAACAGAGGTATGCCAGGCGCATGGTGCTCCTGTAGATGTATGTTTTATCTGTGATCCTTCTCTACGCGAAAAAGGACGGTTGTGGTGTAAAGAGCATGACCGGTATGAAAACAGGTGTTTTCTCTGTCATCCGGATATTGAGGACAAGGACCGGGAATGGTGTAAAGAACATCATCTGTATGAAGATGAATGTGTGTTGTGCCGCCCTGCTCTTTCCGAAAACAATTCCGGGATAGAGGAACCAGCCGTATGCCAAGCACATGGTGCTCCCGTAGATGTGTGTTTTATCTGTGACCCTTCTCTACGTGAAAAAGGACGGTTGTGGTGTAAAGAGCATGACCGGTATGAAAACAGGTGTTTTCTCTGTCATCCGGATATTGAGGACAAGGACCGGGAGTGGTGTAAAGAACATCATCTGTATGAAGATGAATGTGTGTTGTGTCGACCGAGTGGGAAAGGCACATCCAAGGCAACGGATGAGCCTGTTTTGTTTTGCACGGAACATGGTGTGGATGAACACGAGTGCGGAATCTGCCATCCTGAATTAATTCATGCTCTCGATCCGGGTGAAGGGATGAAAATTCGGTTTGCATCGGATACGGCAACCCGGAAGGCTGGAGTAAAAACCTCGGTTGCAGGACAAAGTACCGTTTCGGACCGGATTGAAGTCTTTGCTGAGGTCATGTTTGATCAAAACAAACTTGCTCATATAGCACTACCTGTGGATGGGATCCTTCAAAAGATCAATGCCGATCTCGGGGACAAGGTCTCTGCGGATGACGTCTTGGCCACGGTGACCTCCGTTGAAATCAGTAAAGCCATTGGTGAATACAGACGGGCCATTGCTCTGGATAGGCTACGGGAACAGACTATCGACCGTGAGCGAACACTGAGGAAAGAGAACATATCATCTGAAAGAGATTTGCAGGAGGCGATTGCCGCGCATCAGGCTGCCGATGCGCATGTCCTGCAAACCCGACACGAATTGCTCGCGTTAGGTCTGTCTTCCTCTCAAATCTCGGAACTGGAAAAAGAAAACACCAAATCAACGGCACTTGAGGTGCGTGCTCCTTTTGATGGGGAGGTTGTAGCCCGTGCTGCAGTACGGGGAGCCTTGGTTGAAACAGGAACCCCGCTTTTCAAGATTGCAGATCGTTCAAAGATGTGGGCCATGCTGAAAGTTCCTGCAGGTAAAATTAATCAGGTCCGACTTGGGCAAAGAGTCGAAATAAGTCTGGATGCGGATCCCGGAATAATTTTTGAGGGCCGGGTGACCTGGATAGCAGCTGAAATTGATGAGAATACCCGGATGGCAAAGGTAAGAGCAGAAATTTCAAACCCGGAAAAGCGACTTCGCTCTGGAGTTTTTGCCCGAGGAAGCATCATTTTGTCCGTTACAGAAGATGCGGTCGTGGTTCCCCAATCAAGTTTACAGCAAGTCGATGATCAACATCTGGCATTCGTAAAACTTGAAGATGACTTATACGAGGCGCGTCCTGTAACGCTGGGTGCGAAACAGGGTAACCATCGCCAGATTCTTGGGGGATTGATCCCTGGGGAGACTATTGTGGTCGGGAACAGTTTTGTCATGAAGTCCCAGTTATTGCTATCGCGTTTGGGCGCGGGATGCGTCGACGACTGAACCTTCCCTTCGAGGATATCCCCATGTTAACTACACTTGTTGCTTTTTCCTTAAGGAATCGACTCCTGATCTGCATCCTAGGCCTGCTTTTATGCTTTTCGGCTTTCAGATTGGCGAAAGAACTTCCGATTGATGCCTTTCCAGACACGACACCGGTTCAGGTTCAGGTCAATACCCGTGCGCCTGCATTGGGCCCAGAGGAGATTGAGGCACAAATTTCCCTCCCGATTGAATTGGGCATCAGCGGATTACCCGGTTTGGAAAATGTCCGGTCTATCTCAAAGTTTGGACTGTCCCAGATCGTGGCAACCTTCAGTGACAACACGAGTATTTTCCTAGCACGGCAGTTGATCGGTGAGCGTCTGCAGGGGGTTGAATTATCAGAGGGAATTGCCGCTCCTGAAATGGGGCCTATCTCAACCGGATTGGGGGAAGTATTTCACTATATTCTACGATCCGACAATCCGGACCGAACGCTCACCGAGCTTCGCGAACTGCACGACTGGGTGGTGAAACCTGAACTCAGGAAAGTGAGCGGTACCGCGGAGATCAATTCCTGGGGTGGATTTGAAAAGCAATTTCAAGTGATTCCTATGCCGGAGCTGCTCCTGAAATACAGGTTCACCTTTGATGACCTTTTTGAAGCCCTGGAAGCAAACAATCAGAATGTGGGTGGAGGACAGATCATCACCAGCGGTGAATCCTACCTGGTCCAAGGAATTGGTCTGGCAACCAGCATTGAAGATATTGAAAACATTGTCATCCGCTCCTATGACGGCACCCCCATTCACATTCGTGATGTCGCCACCGTACAACTGGGTCATGAAATTCGAAGTGGAGCCGTGACGGCGGACGGCAAGGGTGAAGCGGTGTTGGGCCTTGGGTTTATGTTGATGGGTGAAAACAGTCATGTGGTGACGCGCGCACTCAAAGAGAAACTGAATGAGATTCAGAACACGCTTCCGGAAGATGTTGTGATCGAAGCTGTGTATGACCGGACGGAGCTAGTGGACAAAGTCATTGAGACAGTAAGTCACAATCTGTTTTTTGGAGCGCTACTGGTTATTGTGGTTCTGTTTTTCTTTATTGGTAACCTGCGGGCAGGAATGATTGTGGCCCTCTCGATTCCACTTTCGATGTTGGTGGCGGCAAACTACATGCTGGAAGCTGGTATTGCCGCCAGCTTGTTGAGCTTGGGCGCTCTCGATTTCGGGATGGTGGTAGACGGGCCGATTGTCATGGTGGAAAACATGATGCGCAGGCTGTCCGAGAAACAAAAAGAACTTGGGCGTCAACTTACAATACTGGAAAGAAAAGAGGTCTTTCTTGCCGCACCGGCTGAAGTCGTGCGCCCGGTCGTTTTTGGTGTGGGAATTGTAATCATGGTACTGGTTCCCATCCTGACCTTGGAAGGAATCGAAGGAAAATTGTTCAGGCCTATGGCATTAACTCTGGCTGCGGCTTTGGTCGGCTCTCTCCTCCTGGCGCTGACCCTGATCCCTGTTTTGGTGAGCCTGCTCTTGCCCAGGAACATGAAAGACAAAGAGCCTGGACTCGTCCGGCTGGGGCATCGGTTATACAACCCGGCATTAGAGGCGGTTCTTCGCTTTCGCAAGGTTACCATCTCCATTGCTCTAGTTGGGGTTTTGCTTGCTGGAGTAGGTGCTTTTCGGCTGGGAACAGAATTTCTACCGAAACTCAAAGAAGGGGCGATTGCAATCAACGTGATCCGATTGGCAGGTGTCTCCATCGAGGAATCCACGGCCTATAACACCCATATCGAAAAGGCTCTGCTGGAGGAGTTTCCAGATGAGATTGCTCGCGTCTGGAGCCGCATTGGAGCCGCAGAGGTCGCCACAGACCCGATGGGCATTGAGCTGACGGATATTTTTGTGGCGTTAAACGATCGGTCGGAATGGGCCAAGGCCGATTCACAGACAGAACTGATGTCGATGATGGATTCATTTTTGAGTGACCTGCCCGGACTTAACATGGCCTTCACCCAACCCATTGAAATGAGAATGAATGAAATGGTTGCCGGGATCCGCTCAGATGTGGGTGTCAAAATTTATGGAGATGATTTCGATATCCTGAACCGGTTGTCAGATGATGTTCAGAGAGTGTTGACCGACATTGAAGGTGCTGCAGACATCTCCGGCGAACAGATTACAGGACAACCCGTGCTTAAAGTGGAGGTGGATTCGGATGCAATTGCCCGGTTTGGGGTTTCGACCCGGGATGTTTTGGGATTTGTAGAAGCGGTGGGTGCCCGCAAGGTCGGAGAAATCCGTGAAGGGCAAAGAAAGTTTCCTCTGGTCGTTCGACTTCCGGACCGACAACGTCAGGACCGCGATGTGCTCGCGCAAACCTTGATCCCCACCTCCGAGGGGCCGATTCTTCCACTGGAAAGCGTTGCGGAACTCCGACTGGATGAAGGCCCGGCAACCATTCAGCGGGAATGGAGTAAGCGGAGGATGACCGTTCAGTGCAACGTACGAGGTAGGGATGTCGGCTCTTTCGTATCTGAAGCACAACAGCGAATCAGGGAGGAAGTGGATTTTCCGGAGGGATACACACTGGACTGGGGAGGACAGTTTGAAAATATGCAGCGAGCGAACCAACGCCTTTTGTTGGTGGTGCCCCTGTCTCTTGGATTCATTTTCATCCTGTTGTACTTCAGCTTGGGCACTGTTCGAGATGTCCTGATTGTAGCAACCGGAATTCCCTTTGGTGCCATCGGAGGCATTGCGGCACTTACCCTGCGCGGGATGCCGGTATCGGTCAGCGCCGCCATCGGCTTTATCGCATTAAGTGGTGTGGCCATGCTAAACGGCCTGGTATTGGTGACCTTTATTAAGCAACGCCTCAGTGTAGGCGTTCCCCTGGTGGATGCTGTTCGTCATGGATGTCAGGTTCGCCTGAGGCCTGTTCTGATGACGGCTCTTACCTCTGCTGTGGGACTGATTCCCATGGCCCTGAATACAGGGGTTGGGGCAGAAGTGCAACGACCCTTGGCCACCGTGGTTATTGGCGGTGTGATTACAGATACCTTTTTAACCCTGCTGGTTCTGCCTGCGCTCTATTGTACCTTCGGACGTGTCAAGAAGGAGGAAACCTCCTGACAGGTCAGGAACACTACGAACAACAATTCTGTGTACATAGTGCTTCCGGAGTTTCAAATTCCAGGGTGCTGTGCTCAATTTTGAACTGTTCATGTAAGAGTTCTTTCAGAGTACCTTTCAGTTCCTCCAGGCTGGACATGGAGGTTCCCACATCGATCACAATATGCGCTTCCAGTGAGCAGTGCTCCTCGTCCATTTGCCAAATATGCAGATGATGGATCTCGATGACAGAGTCCACCGCTGTGACCGCCTTTATGAGTTCAGATGGGTCTATAAAATCCGGTGTGCCTTCCATTAGGATGCGGGAAGTTTTCTTAAGAAGCTGCACCGACATCAACAGTATATACCCGGCGATTCCCAGAGTGAGTATTGGGTCCACCCATGTCCAATTAAACCAGGTGATGGCCATTCCGCCCGCAAGTACCGCCAGAGAGGCGGCTGCATCGGTCAGGTTGTGCAGGAAAGCGGCTTTCACATTTAAACTACCCTTGGACATAGACCAGAGCAACCAAGCAGTGGCAATGTCCACCACCAAAGCTACTCCGGCCGCAAGCATCATCCATTCCCCAAGCAGGGGCTCGGGGTTGATCATCCGTTTCACCGCTTCAACGATCAGATATAATCCCACAACGACCAGGGTGGTGAGTTGGATCATCGCCCCAATGAGTTCAGCGCGCCGATATCCGAAAGTATACGTCTCATCCGCGCCCTTCTGGGAAATCTTCCGGGCAATGTAAGCAATACCCAGGGCGGCAGCATCGTTGGTATTATGCAGGGCATCCGCCATCAGAGCAACGCTACCTGCAAAAATACCAGCAGCAAACTCGAACACCGAAAGGCCCAGGTTGATCAAGACAGTCCATAACAGGACGCCATCACTCACCCCCTCAGGGGTGTGGTGATGATGTCCGGTTGATGAATGGTTATGTTGATGACTCATGAATGCCTCCAGGTTTCAGGAGGTTCCGATCGACTTTTGCCTTTTTGATTCAAACCATTCATACACCGCTGGGAGTGCGAACAGCGTTAGGAAGGTGGAGGTGGTCAGGCCAAAGATCACCACCGCAGCCAATGGACGCTGCACCTCCGCACCCGCACCGCTGGAGAGAAGTAGCGGCATCAAACCTAACAGGGTGGTCAGCGTCGTCATAATGACTGGGCGAAAACGTATCAGGGCTCCATTGACGACAGCGTCACGAATTTCCTGACCTTCTTTACGCAGGTCGTTAAAATCCGTCAGCAGAACCATCGCGTCCTGCATGGCGATTCCAAAGAGCGCAATGAAACCGATGGATGCTGGGACAGAGAGATACTGTCCGGTGGCCCAGAGGCCAAGGACACCACCGATCAGCGCCATGGGGACACATAAGATAATCATGACCGCATGACGGAAGCAATGGAAGGCGATCCAGAGCAGGACAAAGATAAGCCCCAACACCACTGGCACAATAATCTTAAGTCGGTTCATGGCCCGTTGTTGCTGTTCGAATTGTCCACCGTATTCGATAAAGACACCCTCAGGGACCTCCACCTGTTCAGCTACAGCGGACTGGATACCCTCCAGTACATCACTCAGAGCACGGTCCTGAATGTTTCCCTGCACCATCCACCGGCGTTGGTTGTGTTCCCGGTTAATTTGCAAAGGCCCGTCTACAGAACGGATCTCCGCAAGATGATCCAGACGAAGGAGTGCTCCGTCTTCGGAACGCAGAAACAGAGATGCTAGATCCTCCGGCGTGGTACGGAACTCGGGGGCCAGCCGTACATGGATCCCATATCGGCGGGTATTGCGGTATAGGGAACTGATGACCTCTCCACCCACGGCAGCCTCTACGAGTTCCAGCACTTTTTCACCTTCGACATGGTGTCGGGCCAAAGCCTGATGATCGAGAATCACCTGAAACTGCGGCTGTCCGAAGCTTTGCTCCACGGAGACATCGACCAAACCAACCACAGGCTCCATCGCTACCCGCATGGCCTCGGCGGTTTCCCGGATTTCATCCAGATCCTCACCGTATACTTTAATCGCAAGCTGTGCGCGGGAACCGGAGAGCATTTCATCAAACAGATGTTGAATCGGTTGAGAAAAGTTAATCTGCACTCCCGGATAACCCTTCAGCCGTTCCCGGAGTTCATGTACCACCCGGGGTTTCTCTTTCGGGTTTTCCAGTTCCACATGCATCATGGAAAAGTTGACCGGATGGGGATGACTGCCCGCTTCAGGCCGACCGATCATGGTCACAACTTCTTTGATCCCTTCGACCTCCGCAAATTCTGACTGGATACGCAGAACCGTCTGTTTTGCTTCTTCCAGGGAGATGGAGGGCGTCATGCTGATATCCACGCTGAGGGCACCTTCATCGAGTACCGGAATAAACTCAGTCCCCATCTGGCGGCTGAGGTAGACAGAGCTGCCCAGCAGAGCGGCCAACAGGATCAGCACCACGACTTTCCCTTTCAGGGCCGTTGTCAACATTCCACGGTACAGTCCTTTCAACCCCTGGAAGAACCGGGATTCTTTGTAGGGTTTTTCATTGAGGATAAAGCTGGAGAGAACAGGCGCGATTACCAGGGCATAGACAATCGAACCTGCCAGTGCCAGCATGACGGTATAGGCCAGCGGTTTGAACATTTTTCCTTCCGTCGCTTCCAGCGACAGCTCGTGCAGGC
>CAZVCO010000014.1:13112-18927 GCA_964625795.1 uncultured Verrucomicrobiota bacterium
CATTATATATACCTCTAGGTATACATGTCTTTCCATATACCTTCTCTCCATCTTCTGCAAGCTTTCTGTCTTTATCTTCAAGTGTGTAGCATTCAAATGTTCCATTAATAAACATTTTTCCTTCGGTTGCCTCCAGCGACAGGATGGGAAGAAAAACGACAATCACGATCATGATGGCGAAAGCGATGGGACGTCCCACCTCACGGGTGGCATCATGAATCAAACGCAGACGGTCCGCTTTGGTTCCGTGTTTGAGTCCCAGAAAACGGTGAATGTTTTCCGTCACCACAATCGACCCGTCCACCAGCATACCCAGCGCGATCGCAATGCCGCCCAGAGACATCAAGTTGGCGGAGATACCGAAATGCCGCATCCCGATCATGGCCACAAGGGCACAGAACGGCATGGCCAAAGCCACGATTACAGAGGCCCGGATGCACCCCAGAAAAGCAAAGAGCACAATCAGCACCAGTGCCATCCCCTGGAGTAGGGCCATACGGACCGTACGGGTGGCATTATTCACCAGATTCGCCTGCTCGTAATACGGCACCAGATTGACACCTTCCGGCAGAGCCGCCTGCACCTCCTCCACCATCAGATACAGATCATCAATGACTTTGGAGGCGTTGGCTCCGTAGAGCTTCATCACCATACCGGATACCACTTCCTCTCCATTTCCCAGGGTCACCATTCCCCGGCGTAGTTCATGTCCATGGTCCACCTCCGCCACATCTCCGATCGATACCGGGGTGCCGTCGAAGCTTTTCAAAGTGATACCCCGAATGTCATCAAGGGTTCTAAGGAACCCCACGCCGCGCACCAGATGTTCTTCGGAGTTGATCTGTAAATATTGACCGCCCACATTGCGGTTGTTGACCTGAACCGCGGACATCACATCCTCAAAACTCAGACCAAATTGCAGCAGGAGATAGGGATCGATTTTGATCTGGTACTGAAGCACATACCCGCCCGCACTGAGAATTTCAGTAACGCCGTTCACCCGTTGCAGTTGCCGTTTCACCACCCAGTCATTCAGATCCCGCAGATAGGTCAGTGTATCCAAACCTCCGGTGTCCGTGCCTTCTTCCGCTTCCAGATAGTAGAGGAAGATCTGCCCCAGTCCGGTAGAAATCGGGCCCAGAGCGGGAGGCTCCTGCAAGGAAGGCAAATCTGCAGCGGCAGCTGACAGGCGTTCGGAGACCAATTGCCGGGCGAAGTAAATATCCGTTCCGTCCTCGAAATAGACATACACAACAGACATCCCGAATGCGGAGGTCGATTTGACCAGTTTTACATCCGGCAGACCGTTCATGGCCGTTTCGATGGGATAGGTGATCAGCTGCTCCACTTCTTCGGGAGCCATGCCTTCGGCTTCGGCAAAGACCGGGACCATCACCGGAGAAATATCCGGAAAGGCCTCCACATCCAGCTGTCGGGTTTCGTAGATGCCCAGACCAATGATGCCAAAAAGTACGATGAGAATCAGCCCGCGGTTCGCGAGCGCAGAGTTGAGAATTTTTTCAATCATGTAACTGCTCCTGAATTAGTGGCCATGACCGGCATGGGGGTCCATGCCACGAATCACCATCTGCGACTTCAGGACGAAGGCACCGGCCGCGACATAGCTCTGACCCGGTTCAAGCCCGGACAGAATTTCCACGCAGGCATTATCCTTCACCCCGGTTCGGACAGGGGTTGCCACAAACCCATGCTCCCTTTGCAGGAAAACCACCTGCTCCCCATCCAGATTCTGCACGGCCTCTAAAGGAACGGCTACGGCTGCGTCTACCATTTGGACCGGGATCAGGGCACGGACAAACACACCCGGCGTAAAATCCTCCGGCGCATCTTGCAGAATGGTGCGGGCCGTAAAGGTACGTGTTTCGTGGGAGGCGATAGGGCTGATGTATTGAATCGTCCCCTCTGCACGGTGACCGTCATGCGCCACAAAGGTGACCTGCATGCCTTTTTTCAGCACATGCTGATAGCGGGGGAAAATGGAAATTTCACCCCAAACCGATGAGAGGTCCGCTACTTCGTAGAGAACTCTGGCTTCATCCGCGGCCTCGCCCACGGCAAGGTTTTTGGAGATGATCACGCCATCCCGGGGTGCGGTCGCGGTATAAATTGCCAATGTGTCCAGGTTTTTCAGCCTTGCCAAAGGACTCCCTTTTTTGACTTCATCCCCGATTTCACCAAATACCTCGACCACCAAACTGCGGAAACTTGGTGTGACCGCTGCAGAAAGATCCCGGTTCAGCTTGATCTCTGCCGGAAAGGTGGAAATCCGTGCGACCCTTCCGTTTTCGGCCTGACGGACCTCAATACCTGCCTTTTGAATCATGTCTTCAGGTAACTCGATCCCTTCTTCCTCCTCTCCATCATGGTCGTGTCCACTATGATCATCCTGATCCGGTTCTGTATGCGACTTCTCTTCATCGTGGTCATGCCCGCTGTGGTCTTCATGATCGTGTCCAGAGTGGTCGTCAGCGGCCTCTTCGTGGTCATGACCTGAATGATCCTCGGTATCCGGTTCGACATGTACCTCTTCCATACCATGGTCATGTCCGCTGTGGTCATTATGGTCATGACCTGAATGGTCCTCGGTATCCGGTTTGTCATGCACCTCTTGCTTTCCGTGATCATGTCCGGCGTGATCGTGTTTCTGTTCAGCCGCGAAGAGAGGTTTTGCAGCCAGGAGGCACAGGCCCAAAAAGATGCGGACCGTTAAAGTGTTCAGGTTATTCATATTTTGTACTTTCATGATATTTATTTCCTAAAGGGGTGTTTCAAAGGGTAGATAAGGGGGTGACAGTGAGGCGTTCGAGCGCGGCACGGGCCTGGATGACCCGTTCCAGAGCTTCCAGTTCGGCTTCCTGGATGTCATAAAGAGCCTGCCGGCCCTCCAGAACATTCAACAGGGGATAACGCCCCTGACGATAACCCTCGCGGGTTTGATTCAGTGCATGTTCTGCAGCCGGTAAAAGGGTCTCGCGGAGTTCCACCGCTTCACTGAAAGCCGATGATAATTCCCGCCAGGAAGAACGGACTTCAAGCAGAAGTTCCCGACGCAGGGTTTCGCGTTCGGCATCCAAAGCGGTGACCCGGGCCCGGGCAGCTCGGATGTTACCCTTATTTCGGTCGAAAAACGGAAGTGGCAGGCCAACCCCCACGAGGAAAGCCATGTCCCCATCGTCTTCGTTGGTGTATTTGATTCCCCCGAAAACCTCCACATTGGGGGTGGCATGGGCTTCTTCTAGCTCAAGCTCCGCTTCGCGGGCGTTTCGTCCCACTTCAAGTTGGCGCAGGTCGGGGTGTTTCCCAATGTGAGCCTCCAGCTTTTCCAGAGCCGGTGGTGCGGTCAGAGCCACCGGCTCTGTGGTCTGGATAAATGGAGCTTCGGTGGCACCCCAAAGATTTGCCAGAGCTTCTCTGGCCGCCAGCGCCTCCCGTTCGGCCTGGCGAAGTCCGTATTTCCGTTCGCGAACCGCCAACTCCACCCGTGCTGTGTCAACAGCCGATACACGGGCGGCTTCCAGCAAGCGTTGGCTTTCTTCCAGATTCTGGGTTGCCAGTTCCAACTCCTGCTTTCGCAGGTCCAGTCGGCGTTGGACCACAACCACCCGATCAAAAGCAGTGCGGGTTTCCGAGGTGATCTGCAACCGCAACGCTTCAAGGCCAATCTTAAGCGTTTCACGGTCTGCCTCGGCCACGGCCGTGCGTAAACGGCGTTTCCCGGCAGTCTCAAGTTCCTGGGCGTAAGTAAGGGTGGTTTCGGCTGCATCCATTCCCTCATAAGGTCCGGTGCCGAAAATGTTCTCGACCTCTGCTTCCAGGGTGGGATTCGGAGCAACCGCAGCCTGGTCTGCCAACCCAGCGGCCTCCTCCAGTTGTGCCTCCAGGAGGGCGAGTCGGGGGTCCACCGCCAGAACGCGTGCCAGAGCGGCTTCAAAGGTTAGAGGGAAATCTCCCGCCTCTTCAGCCTCCTGAGCGAAGAGTGCGCCCAATGGGGCGAAAAGTAAAAAAAGTAGTTGTCGTCTGTGTTTCGAAAAAAAGTGCATGAAAAATCCTGATAAAAGTGAACAGAATCCATCTGACTGCAGATGGAGGGTTCGGGTCCAACAACAAAGAAGGACTCCGGAGGTCTTTTATCAGGATTTTAAATACGCAGTTGCGTCAACTGCACCGTGTGCACACTAACCGGGGTCAAACCAGGGGGTGCCTGAGCCTGTAAGTCAGGAGCAAGCTCCCGGAGGGTGAGGCCAAAATTAAAATTTGGATCAGGTATGAGTAGCGTAGAAGTGTTCTGATGGTCTAAGTCGGAATGCTCACTCTTGACCAAAACGGATTGAATGGCATCGAGTTCAATATCCATACAGTGTTCAGCTGCCGAAATATTGTGTTGTGAGGACTCGCATGAGGCATGAGCCGTTTCGCAGGCCGCTTCATTTTTCTGTCCCAGATCGGAATGCATTCGTAAATCATCATGGATACAGATCAACAGCCCCCCCACGGCACCAAACAAGGCGTTCCATGAGAAGAGGGTTAAAAATAGGATGTTGATTTTTTTCTGATTCACGAAGATTACTTCATAGTCCCGAATCCATTTTCTGTCAAGTGAGCCATAGATTTTCGAGATATCGATTTAATGCTCATGACCCGCGTGACTGTCATCACTGGGAGCTTTTTCTCCCGCCAGCTGACTTTTCACAGATCCGCAACGCAGCATTCTGGAGCCGTAGTAGGGGTTGGCGATGGTTTTGTCGGACTGGATCCAGCCTCCACCTTTCCCGGCGAACGCCATGGGGCAATGCGCGGTGTACAGAGTCTGCTTATCACTCACTCCCACATGTTTTACCATGGAGGTCAAATCGGTGGAAAGGGGAAGAAAGGCTGCCCTCGCGGATGTCAGGTCTTCGGCAGATGCAATCTTTTCGGCCAGTTCGCGAAACGCTGCGGCCTCTACCTGGGCATCTTCAGCATCTGGCGCTTTCAGTACTGCGATGAGGCAGAGGGTTAGAATGTTATTTTTCATGAGTTTTCCTTTTGAGTTTTAGGGTTGGTTTTGAATTTTGCGGACAGTTCGGCTGCGCCGCAATAAAGTGAGGGCACGACAAAGGCGGTGGTGACGGCGAGCACCATGCCGCCGAAGGACGGGATGGCCATGGGCACCATGATATCCGATCCGCGCCCGGTGGACGTCAGTACGGGCAGCAGGGCCAGTATGGTGGTGGCACTGGTCATCATGGCCGGGCGTATCCTTCTGGAACCGGCATGGACCGTGGCCCGTCGTATTTGCTCAATGGTCTTTGGATCTTCGGCTTTAAAGGTCTGCTGAAGGTAGGTGCAGAAGAGTACCCCGTCATCCGTGGCAATCCCGAACAGGGCGAGGAAGCCCACCCACACCGCCACACTGAGGTTGATGGTGTCGATCTGAAAGAGATCCCGTAAATTGTGGTCAAAGATACTGAAGTCCAGGAACCATCCCTGGCCGTACAGCCAGAGCATGATAAAACCACCAGACCAGGCAAACAGGATACCCGTGAAGACCATCAGTGTTTCCGGGATCCGCTTAAACTGGAAGTACAGGATGAGCCAGATCGCAAACAGCGCAAGGGGGAGCACGATGGATAAACGTTTTTCCGCCCGTACCTGATTCTCGTAGTTTCCGGCAAATTCAAAATTGATACCGGCCGGAATGACCAGATCACCGGTATCTACATTCTCCTGAATGGTTTGTCGGGCATTTTCAACCACTTCGACTTCAGCTACAGCAGCAGGTACGGTCTGGGGCTTGGGACCACCGTCGGCCGGG
>CAZVCO010000014.1:18937-25896 GCA_964625795.1 uncultured Verrucomicrobiota bacterium
GGTGCGTGCCCACCGCCTGCACCTTCGGTGTGGTCGGACTGGGCAGGATCGGTACCGCGGCCACTCTCCGCGCCAGCCAGGGGCAGCACGATGCTTAAACGTTTTTCCGCCCGAACCTGGTTTTCGTAGCTGCCGGTGAACTGATAACTCACGCCTGCAGGAATCACCAGGTCACCCGATTGTATTTTGGACTGAAGGAACTCCTGTGCCTGTTCCACCACCTCCACTTCAGCAAAGCCGTCCACCTTGTCGAAAATCACATAGCCCACCAGAAAGGTGTCTTCGCTTTTGATGACCTGAGGACCCCGGACATACTCAATGCGGGCCAGTTCTTTGAGCGGAACCTGCGTGCCGTCTGGTGCAGCGATGAGGATGTTTTCGATATCTTCAAAGCTGTCCCGCAGCTCCCGCATATATCGCACGCGCACCGGATACCGTTCCCGTCCTTCAACGGTCTGGGTCAGAGGCTTTCCGCCAATGGCCACCTCGATTACGTCCTGCACCCGCTTTATTTTGATGCCGTAGCGGGCAATCGCCTCCCGGTCGATTTCGATTTCCAAATAGGGTTTTCCCACCACCCGGTCGGCGAATACAGCCTCTGCTTTGATGGACGGCACCTGTTTCAGCATGCGCTCCATGTCGAGCGCTACGCTTTCCAGGGTTTCGAGATCCGGACCGTATACTTTCATCCCCATGGGCGCACGCATCCCGCTTTGCAGCATCACGATTCTTGCAGCGATCGGCTGCAGTTTGGGTGCAGAGGTGGAGCCGGGCACTTTGGCGGCTTTGACGATCTCCTCCCAGATATCATCTGGATGTTGTATCTCCTCACGCCACTGACGGTAGGGACGACCTTTGCTGTCCGGGATCAGTTCTCCATTTTCACTACGCTCAAAATCGTCTTTAGATTCATCAAACGCAAAGGTAAGGATCTTCCCATTTTCATCACTGATGTATTCCGATTTATACGTGATAATCGTTTCGATCATGGAGATGGGTGCCGGGTCCAGCGGACTCTCCACCCGTCCCAATTTTCCCACTGCACTGTCCACTTCGGGTATCGCTTGAATCGCCATGTCCTGTTTGCGCATTACATCCATGACCTCACCAATCGAGGCATGCGGCATCGTGGTGGGCATGAGCAGAAACGACCCTTCATCCAGATCTGGCATGAATTCTTTTCCCAGTCCAGGCACCGCATGGGACATAGAAACAAACCAGTCGGAACGTTGAACAAATCCCGGCATCCAGGAAAAGACGGTGGACCACCCTAACCAGACGCTAAACCCAAAGGTCACGATCAAAAGGCAGATGCTGAGGAAGATCGTTTTCGCTTTCAGTACCCTTGCCAAAAGCCATGGGTACACATGGACAAAGCCCTGAATGAGCGCCAAAAAGCCACCTACACTCAGGATGACAAAAATCAGATTGTGCAGAATGAATTCCGGGCCAAGCGGCTTCCAGTCTGCCGCCAACCAAACGGCAGTTGCGAGAGCTACCAGTATAAAGGGCAAAACGTTCAGGTGGCGTAGAACCCAGTGCTTTTTCTTCTGCAGAACGGCTTTGCTTTTGGGCCGCTGCTTTCGGGCTAACACGAGGTGCGCCAGGGGTGGGATCACCGTAAGAGCCAGTACGATTGAACCCACTAGAGCAAAGGTCTTCGTATAGGCCAACGGTTTGAAGAGTTTACCTTCCGCTGCCACCATGGTGAACACGGGAAGGAAACTGATAATGGTGGTTGCCACCGCCGTGGTAATCGCTCCTCCAACCTCTGCACTGGCCCGATAGACCAGCTCCAGCCGAGACTCTTCCGGGTCGGCTTCATCCAGATGTTTCAGAATGTTTTCAATGATCACCACCCCCATGTCCACAATCGTGCCGATAGCGATGGCAATTCCAGAAAGTGCCACCACATTGGCGTCGACTCCGAAGAGCTTCATCCCAATAAAAGAGAAGAGTACCGCCAAGGGGAGGATGCCGGAAATCAAGGCGGCGGATCGTAGGTTCAGGATCATGATCACCACCACAATCACGGTCACCAGAATTTGCTGACGCACCGCACTCTCCAGCGTACCCAATGTTTCATGAATCAAACCGGTACGGTCATAAAATGGAACGACCTGTACCTGACTCACGGTTCCGTCTTCCAAGGTCTTCTTTGGCAAACCGGCTGAAATTTCCGCAACCTTCTCTTTCACCCGCTGGATGGTGGCCAGTGGATTCTCTCCGTAACGGGTGACCACAACGCCGCCGACGGCTTCCGCACCGGCTTTGTCCAATGCGCCTCGCCGAAGGGCCGGGCCAAACTGGATACTTGCCACCTGATCCAGCGTGATCGGAATATTGTCACGCTGCGTCACCACTGTTTGACGCAAATCCTCCAGGTTTTTCAAAAACCCAATCCCGCGAATGACATATTCGACCGAATTGATTTCGATGCTACGTGCTCCCACATCCAGGTTGCTGTTGCGAACGGCATCGTACACCTCGTGCAGGGAGATATCATAACCCCGAAGAGCATCCGGATCCACGTCGATCTGGTATTCCTTCACATAACCGCCGATGGAGGCGACTTCGGCAACGCCGTCCACTCCCTGAAGGGCATAACGCACATACCAGTCCTGTACCGTACGTAACTCCTGAAGATCCCAGCCACCGGTTGGATTGCCGTCGGTGTCCATCCCTTCCAGGGTGTACCAGAAGACCTGGCCCAGCGCGGTGGCATCCGGTCCCAGCGTCGGGGCCACTCCCTGGGGCAGCGTTCCGGCGGGAAGGCTGTTCAGCTTCTCCAGAATACGGCTGCGCGTCCAGTAAAACTCCGCATCCTCATTGAAGATGATGTAGATGGAGGAAAACCCGAACATGGAGTAACTGCGGATCGTCTTGACCTCCGGGATTCCCAGAAGAGCCGTGGTGAGTGGATAGGTGATTTGGTCTTCAATATCCTGAGGAGATCTGCCCATCCATTCCGTGAAGACGATCTGTTGGTTTTCTCCGATATCCGGAATGGCATCCACCGGCACCGGATCACGGGGGAGCTTTTCGAACTCCCAGTCAAAGGGAGCCACCATCAGCCCCCATACGACCAGACCGACCGTGAAGAGGAATACGACGAGTTTGTTCTCTAAGCAAAAGCGTATGAGTCGGTTAATCATGCGATCATTTCCCGAGGGTTTCTTTGACTTCACCACAGCGCAACATCATGTCCCCAAAGTAGGGATTCCGCAGATCTTCCGAAGCCTGCAGCCAATCCGCACCTTTGTCCTGATTGGCCATGGGACAGTGAATGCGGTAGAGAGGTTCCGACGGCTCCTTCAGGGCATCAATCATAGCCGTGGAGAGCTGTTCAAAATATGGAAGGCGCAACTCGTCCAGGTTTGAAGCATTCAACATGCTGTGAATAAATTCAGCAAGTGCACCTTCGTGCCCGGTGACTGCCATCATCGCCTTCACTTGCTCTTGTGCAGTGGTAAAGTCATCGTCAGCCAGCGCTTTCTGTAGTGCGAGATAGGAGGGTAAAACTTCTTTCGCAGTTCCTTGGTCGATCATCAGCATGCGTTTAGCCGTTTCTGGCATCGTCATCCCTCCGTGATTATGCCCTGGAGCGGGTCCGCCTCCCTCAGGATTCATCATGCTGGGTTTGGCCTGAATCTGGAGGGCGGAGTCGATCTTAAATGCACCATGCGTGACGACCCGCTCGCCTACCTGTAAGCCAGAGGCAACAATATAGAGATCACCGGCCCTGGGGCCCAACACAATCTCACGTCCCTCGTAGGTGGGTTGATCCACATCCGGGTTTTCGACATACACAACCGCGCGTTTCCCCGTTCGCAACACCGCAGACGCCGGGATCAAGAGGGGCGCGGACTCCAACATTGGATTCACGTACCCCAATTCCTCCGCTGGCACCAAATCCATACCGCAGACATCGCAGCTTCCGGGTCCATCTTTTACGACCTCGGGATGCATAGGACTGATCCATTTTCCCGCAAGAGCGGGTTTGAATACCTTGCCCTCTTCCGCCAATTGTACGGTCACCTTTCCTTTTGCAAACATGCCTGGCTTGAGTTTGCCTTCCGGGTTGGGCACATTCACTTGTACCGCTACGGTTCTGGTTCTCGGATCGACTTTCGGATGAATGAATGAAATCCGGCCATCAAACGTTACACCCGGGAACGACTCCACAGTGAACGACACATCCTGGCCGTAATGTAACCAAGCCAAATCAGATTCATAAGCATCCAGGTTCAGCCACAACTGGCTTAGATCCACAATCCGGAATAAAGGCTCTCCCGTATTCACGTAACTACCCTCTTCAACCTTCTTTTCGGTGACGATCCCCCCCACGGGTGCACGCAGGACAAACTGATCACGGGCTTCACCCCGCTCAAGAACTTCATCAATCTGCTCTGGCAATAGATCCCAAAGACGCAGTTTTTCCCGGGCCGCCAGGGTGATGGAACTGCTCGGGTCCGTTCGGTGGGCGGTCAACAGTTCCTGCTGCGCACTAAGAAGTTCAGGGCTGTAGACTTCTGCTAGATGTTCCCCTTTCTTTACCGGCATGCCTGTGTAATTTACGAACAGTGAATCTATTCTCGCCGGAAATCTGGCAGTGAGTGATTTTTCTCTAGTTTGATCAACGGCCAGTTTTCCCACGAGGCGCAAGTCTGCTTCAGGAAAGGCCTGAACCACTATAGAGGTCTGGATCTCCGCCAGAGCTTTTGCCCGCTCACTCATCTGCAATGAACGGGGCCCTAGTTCTGCGCCGTCGTCTTCCTCAAGTGGGATCAGATCCATTCCACAGATGGGACAGTCTCCCGATTCGGGCTGCTGAATCTGCGGGTGCATGGAGCAGGTCCAAACGCTTGCCGCCTGATCATGGCCTTCATGAGGATCCTTCTCCGTATGAGCCGAAGGTTCCGGGGTGAGCCATCGACCCAGCAGGAGTCCAGCTATAAAAATAAGGGTGGCAAAGAGGGTTGTTTTACTTTTCAGTTTCATAAGTCACAGAGGGAAGATTCAGCAGGGTTTTGAGAATCATGTTTTGTTGGGCGGCATCTCTGACCGCCTGTTCATACAGAAGTTGTAAATCAAGCAGGCTGCGCTCGCTGTCTATGAGCTCCAGAAGGGTGGCTTGTGACCCTTCATACCCGGTACGGGTGTTCTTCACCGCCTGATCTGCGAGGGGGAGTAATTCCTCACTATAGAGTTTCATCCTTCTCTGGGCGTCTGCCAGACTGGCAGTTGCGGCCTGTATGTCAGCCCTCAGGACATTTTGCTTCTGTTCATACGCCCTTGTTGCCTCATCAAATGAAGAAAGCGCCTCTTCTCTGGCCGCTTTATTCCGACCAAACTGCAACGGAATACTCACAGCAGCTGTCACCCCCCAGGCATCCTCTCCTCCATCCGTTGGAACCGTCGCCGTCACAGGATCCCCGACCTGAATAAAATTAGCCCCTACCACAAAATCCGGGTAGCTTTGTAATCTGGCAACCTCCTGCAATGCTTCCATGCGCTTGATCTGATACTTCAGACTCAGGAGATCCGGATTCTGTTTTTCCAACCATACGCCCAACGGATCTCCCCTTGGAATTTCGAATGGGGACGGCATGTTAACTTCCGGCCAGGGGAGAAGTTCTTCCGTCTGAACTGCCAACAGTTCCGCCAGACGGGCCGATTGACGGATTCGTCCCTGTTCAAGACGTTGCACCTGATCATCCAGTTTCCCGATTTCGACTTTCAGCCGAAGGAGTTCGTTCAGATTTCCACCGGTTTTGACCCGGGTTTCCACCACAGGTTCGAGTTCCTCAAGTAAGCCAAGATGTTGAGAGGTTAGTTCCATTGCCTCGTTGGTGTAGGCATATTCATAGAACGCCACCGATACATCACGGACCAAATCCAGCTGTTGTTGCTGATACGAATACCTGAGCGATTCAGCCTCCGCTACCGCAGCTTCTTCTTTGCTGGATAAGGTACCAAACCAGGGGAAACGCTGATTCAGCACCAGAATGTTCTCTTGGGGACCCGTCCGGGTTTGGACGCCCTCAACAAAATGGGTCACCTGAATCATGGGATCCGGGAGCGCGGCCACTTGGGGAGCACGCTGAACAGCGGCCAGATAACGCTTCTCAGCCGCTTTTAACCCGGGATGGGCGTCTAATGCACGAGTCAGGTATTGGTGATGTGTCTTCCCAGTAAAGGCCTCTTCTGAAATCGCCTTGATCCCAAAAATAGGGATTAAAATGACACAAACACTCAGGGTTTTTCTATAAAAGATCCTCATTTCCCTTTTCAACGGAGGAAAACGTAAAAACCCTCAACTTTAATGAATCTTTATAAGGTTTAGCCGTTGCAGAGCATATAGGTAGTTTTGGGCAATATGGGAAAACAACTAAGTAGGTTGCTCAATCGAAAATGGTACAGTATTGCCCTGGGGCTTCGCCTGGTGAGGTCCCTGTAGGTGTTGCACTTGATTTTCTTAGGTTGGAAAGCGCAGCACCTTCTGAAATTCTGGGAAAGGCTCCAGAGAGGGGGTTGGTCCCAAATGGTAGAAAAACTCGAGACAGGCTGTTGGTGTCTGTAATGAATGATATTGAACGTACATTAGGTTGGTTTGAGGATGAGTTTTCTGATCCAGTCAAAACCTCTATAAGGTTGAAGAATTCTGATAAAGAGAAGTCTTCAGCTGTATATCAGGCAATTGAGTACTATTTAAAATCTGTTGCAAACAATAACCACCAAGAGGATCTTGATGAGCTCAAATTAAACTGTTCAGCGTATACAAAAAAATTGTTCTTTTCCTGAGAGGGGGAACGGGTCAGGTATGGGCGGATTCAAATGGGAAAAAGGGGTCAGAGTAGAATGGCACTAGCTTAAGGGTGTTTTGAAGGGGGATTTCATCCCGAAAAGGTGTGAAAACCGGGGCGGTTTGGTAGGGATGTGAATGACTAAAAACGCAT
>CAZVCO010000015.1:0-5927 GCA_964625795.1 uncultured Verrucomicrobiota bacterium
ATCAGCCTGACCCCGCCCGTCTCCCCTGGAGTAACGATTTCTCCCAGCGTCCATGGAGAGCAGGAGGTCTCCGTGACGATGGATCCCGATGTGGAGGACAGGCTATTCTGGAGACTTCTGGTGACGGAAATTTAACAAGCCGTTACGGCAGCACCAGCCGGATGCGATAATATCGAGAGGGAACTGAACTTTAACTTAGACAACCGATTCGGGGGCACTCCGCACCCCTTCCCGGCCGCAATAGCCAACACACGGAGACAAAACATGACACACAGACGGGTTCACCCCATCCTGGCAGCTTTCTTCCTGTTTGCTCTCAGCGTTCGTACGGTGTTTTCGGCATCGCCAGATAAACCTAATATTCTGTTCATATTTATGGACGACCTGAATGCGTCGATCGGGGGCATGGGCATGCATCCCGACACACGCACCCCCCATATGGACCGGCTGCGCGACCGCGGAGTGTTGTTCACGAACGCCGGGAGCAATTATCCGGTATGCGGACCTTCGCGCGCCAGTATCTGGAGCGGCCTCTATCCGCACACCACCGGTTATCTCGGACACGGAAGAAAATGGGGCTCCTGGAGGCGGAATCCGGTGCTTCGAGATTCGGTCACCGTATTCGAGCACCTGCGCGACCAGGGGGGGTATCACATCTACGCCGCCGGGAAGATTCATCATAACGGGGATGAGGATACCTCCATTTTCCAAAACACGGACGGATCAGACGGTTTCGCAGTCAAGGCATTGTTCGGACCCTATATCACCAACGGAGAAGAAAGGAATGCCCATGGTCACCCAGTGGTGATGACGCGCGAAGAAATACAGGAGGGCGGATGTACGAACGGGGACTGTGATTTTGGTCCATTCATGCAGGATCCGCCTATTCCCGGAGGAACCGGGTCCTGGGTGTATGAGGATGGAACGCCCTTCCGGTATGTCAGTGAAACCGATCGGGATCTGGTGCCGGATGAGAAATCGGCCTTACAGGCGGTCGAGTGGCTGAAGACACACAGCGGCGAAAAGCCGTTTTTCATGACCATCGGTATTCTTCGTCCACATTCCCCGCTGATTGTCCCGCCCTCCTATTTCGAGAGATTCCCGCTGGAGGACATCCGTATCTTTCCCGGCCGGAAACTCGGTGATCTGGCCGATACCGGTGTCGGCCTCATCAAACCCTATCAGATTCAAACCTTTGTTGGCGGCGTCGACTGGGGGCGTACGAAATACGGATCGATCCTGAGGGCAGGTGGCGAAACGATGCTCAAACGCTGGACCCAGGCCTACCTCGCCGCAGTCAGCTTTGTGGATGATCGCGTGGGAGAGATCCTCGACGCATTGGATGCTTCGCCGTATGCCGACAACACGGTGGTGATCCTGAGCAGCGACCATGGATATCATATGGGCGACAAGGATATGTTGCACAAGTTTACCCCGTGGGAATCCGCTGTCCGGGTTCCGCTGATTTTCGCCGGACCTGGCATCGCCTCCGGGGAGCGCTCCGGGGTTCCGGTTTCGCTTATCGATATTTTCCCGACCCTCAATGAACTGGCCTGCGTCCCGAACGATCCCAATGGAACGGGAAACGGGGTTCCGCTTGACGGGCACAGTCTGGTCCCGCTGCTCAAGCAGCCGGAGAAAGGGGAATGGGACGGTCCTTCGTCCTATCTAAGTGTCATTCAGGGAGCGTTCACGGAGAAACCGGGAATGAAAGGCGACCCCGCCCGCCAGCATTACACGCTGCGCTCCGCAACCCACCGCTATATCCGCTGGAGCAATGGGTATGAAGAGCTTTACAGCCACAGCGAGGATCCCTGGGAATGGAACAATATTGCGGACCTCGCGGACAAGGAGGAACTGATCATGCTCTTCCGGGACCAGCTCACCGATATGACCGGGATTCACACGGAGTCCGATTGAGACATCTCAGCCCACGAAAGACGAAAACCCCCAATCCATTCTTCGACGAATGAAAGCAAAAGGTCCTGATTCACGAATCCGGGTCGTCCTGGGAACCGGCCATGCGGATACGGAAGGCGCAGGGCTGGCCATTGCTGAACAGTTTCAGGATAAAGGCTGCTGGGCGGCGGGATTCGATTTGTCTCCGAACATTCTCAGGATAATCCAGTCGGGTGAGATCCGTTTCACGATCGATCAGCAGCCCTACGCCCAGGGCTTTTATCCTGTAATTCAACTCACGTTGTTGAAACGTTTCGGTATCCGGCCCTATTCGATCGATGCCGGATCAGCCATGATCACAGCCTCCAATGTGGGCGAAGTGATCGAACTGAATCAACGCGGTTATCGATAGCATCCACGAAACGGTCTTTCGATGGTTTACGAGACGTTCACCCCGGACAAATCACATTCAAAACGGTGCAAGTACGGATCTCCTTTTCCCGGGTGGCTCATGGCAATTCCCCAGGACATGGGTTCAGCAACAGGCGCATCGGTGAAAGCATCGGGCCGATAACCACCCGGAGCCCCGGGAGGATTGGGAACCACCGCCACCGGACGAAAATGAAGACCATCCGGGGCATACTGAATGGTGCAACGGACTCCTTTCGGGCCGATCCACCCCACGAGGGCGGCCACGCCGGGTCCGTGCGGCCACACCAGCACTTCGTGTCCCCCCTGGACCAGCGGATTGAAAGGATGTTTTTCATAGGGGCCTTCCGGATGCTCCGCGATGGCGACCCCCATCATAGTCTGATGCGGAGTCCTCTCCATCCCCCGGCCTTTGTAATACCACCAACACTTGCCTTCCCGCACAATCAGACAGACATCGCAAACGCGGAAGCTGTCAAAGTTCCGGATGTCCTCGACAGGGTAGTTGAATTCAGCGGGACAATTTAGCGGATTTTGTGAAAGCTTGGTCCAGGGGCCATCAGGCGAGTCGGAAACAGCAAGACCTTCCGAGGCCGGACTGTTGTCTCTCCAGGGTTTGTCCGCACCGTCGTAGGCGAGATAATATTTTCCATCCGCAACCAGGATACCGGGGGTATAGACACCTTCTTCATCCCAGGTTCCCGGTCCGCCTTTCCCCAGAGCCTCCCCTTGCTCCTGCCAATCCCAACCGTCTTTGGACGTGGCATACCAGACGGTGGCGGAATATCCGTGGGGGTAATTGTACACGCCCGGTTGATCATGAACTTTAGAATACCAGACGTAATAGGTGTCACCTACTTTGATCACATCGCTGGGATCTCTCCGGCATACACCCTTCTCAGGGCCCAGGCCTGTTACTTCGTGGTAGCTGAATCGGATCTCCGGAAGAATAGAGGCAGTGTCCATTTTTTCTCTTTTGTTTGTCGTAGGGGTTACATGTTGTAAGGCTTGAAAGCAGTGGGAAAAATCCCGTTTCGAAGTAGCTTTTCGAAATCATATTATAAAGTTATATATTATTATTTTACATTTTTCCTTCAGATTGATCACGATTCCCAAGGGTGGTAAGACCAGGCGTGGTCGATTTTCCGTCTCATATGGTCTACCAGCTCTCTCCTGATCTCACGGTAGCCCGGATCCCCGGCAACATTACGCATTTCAAATGGGTCGGCTTCTGTGTCGTAAAGAAACTCCTGTTCAGGTCGTCCGAAATATAGATATTTGGCCGTTCGGACCCCCAGTCTCTGATGAGGATCGCGGCTGAAAAAATGAAGCGCTTCCCCCGGCCCGCTTTCGGATTTACCCGCCAACGCGGAGGAACAATCGACCCCCCGGCCTTCATGGTCATGGCTGCCCGCAAAACCAAGCAGAGTGGGATATACGTCAATGGTGCTCATCAGGGTCGATTCTCCCCGGGGATCGATTCCCGGCCCCTCCGCGATGAACGGCACCCGGGCGGATTCCTGATAAAACTGGCCTTTGCGCAGCAGACCCTGCGACCCCAGCATCTCCCCGTGGTCGGAAGTGTAGATGAACACGGTGTTGTCCGCGCAGCCGATTTCATGAAGATGATTCCGGATTCGGCCGATTTCATGATCGATGGCCGACACATGGCCGTAATACTGCGCGTGCTGTTCCCGCAACGTCATACAGGGTTCGTTGTAGCGTCCGCCCGCCGGCACTCGCTCCTTACCAGATACATAGCCCTGAGGCACATTGTCCCGCAATTTCAACTCGCGATCCCGGTACAGATCCAGGAAGTCTTCCGGCGCGTCATCCAACGGTGGATGCGGAGGATTCAGATTTAACCACAGAAAAAATGGACGGTCGGAAGAAGCGACTTCGGTAAGCAGCTCTATCGACTGGTCCGCCATGCCCGTGGCGTTGTATCCTTCGTAGTCGCATCGGGTTCCGTCCTCCTCCGCGTAATAATGGCTGGCCCAGTGATCGTTGGTGCAATTCCAGATCAGCAGTCGGTCGAAGCCGTGCCGATCCGCACCGGGTGGAACCCAGCGGCAGTTGCTGTCCGGCTCGGCATCGCCTCCATGCAGATGCCACTTGCCCACATAAAGGGTGTGATATCCAGCATCCCGCATACGAAAGCCCAAAGAATGGGATGTGGACGGAAGTTCAACGTCATTCCCGCACATTCCGGTCTCCGAAGGCCAGTGACCGGTCATGAGCATACCACGGGCCGGACCGCACACGGGAGCGTTTGAATAGCAATATCTCAGCGACACACCGTTCCGCGCCATGGCCTCCAGGGTGGGAGTCACCACCTCGCAGCCATCAACACCCGGCAGGGTACAATGGCGATGCTGGTCGGACAGGATAAATACGATGTTGGGGTTTCGGTCGTTAGTCATTCAAGAACTCAGGGGATGGTAGCAGGCGCTGGAGTGATTGGGTGCGCGGGTGACCAGGAGAGGCGTTTCTTTCAGGCATTGTTCGTTCGCTTTCGGACAGCAGCCGATCTGTTAGACCGCCTGCATGACGTCCAGTGTCCGGATCGGGATTGGGCACCGCCGAAAGCAATAAGCGGGTGTAGGGATGCTGCGGTCGTTCGAACAGATCGTCGGTTTTTCCCATTTCCACGATGCGCCCGGCGTACATCACCGCGATGCGGTCGCAGATATGGCGGACCACATCCAGGTTGTGCGCAATGAAAATGTAGGTCAGCCCCATATCTTTCTGCAGATCCTGGAGCAGGTTGATTACCTGCGCCTGCACCGACACGTCCAGTGCCGACACCGCCTCATCGCAGACCACCAGCGAGGGATTCATGATCAGCGCCCGGGCGATGCCGATGCGCTGTCGCTGTCCGCCGCTGAACGCGTGCGGATAGCGGGTGCGGTGCTCGGGTTTCAATCCGACTTTTTTCAACATCTCCGAGATCCGGTCCTCTTTCTCGGATCCCTTGCACATGCCATGGATCAGCAGCGGCTCGCCCACGATATCGCGCACGGTCATGCGGGGATTCAAACTGGCGAAGGGATCCTGAAAAATCATCTGCATGCGGGTGCGCAGGGGCACCAGCTCCGCCTCGGTCAGCGCGGCCAGGTTGACGTACCCGTCTTTCATCGGCAGCCCGTTCGGATTGTCATCGCCCATGTGGAACCAGACTTCTCCGGAAGTGGGTTCCAGCGCGCGGAGGATGCTGCGACCGGTAGTGGTCTTCCCGCAGCCGGATTCCCCCACCAGCCCCAGGGTTTCCCCGGGCATCACGTCAAAATTCAATTGGTCAACCGCCCGCACCAACCCAATCTGCTTCTGAAACAGCCCCTTGCTTTTGACGGGGAAATATTTGCAGAGATCCCTCACCGTCAGCAGCGGCTCCACCCTGGACGTGTGTTCCGTCGAGGTCATGAGGATTCCTCCACGTTCAATTTTTTCAATTCCTCCGCATCGATCTCGTCCCAGCGCAGGCAGGCTACTCCGTGCTCCTCCGTCACCTGGTTCAAGGCTGGCCGTTCCCCCTGATCACATCGCCCTTTCACCGCGAAGGGGCAACGCGGGTGAAAAGGACATCCCGCCGGCACATC
>CAZVCO010000015.1:5994-16575 GCA_964625795.1 uncultured Verrucomicrobiota bacterium
TACCCCGAGGTAGTGGGTGATAAGCAGGGTGGAGGTGTTCAGTTCCTGCTGCAGCCGTTTGATGAGTCCCATAATCTGCGCCTGAATGGTCACGTCCAAGGCGGTGGTCGGTTCGTCGGCGATGAGAATTTCGGGATTGCAGACCAGGGCCATGGCGATCACCACCCGCTGTCGCATTCCCCCCGAGAGTTCAAAGGGAAATTGGTCGATACGTTTTTCAGGACCGGGAATCCCCACCTTGCCCAGCATGTCGATGGCCCGCGCGCGCGCCGCCCTTTTGTCGAGGGGCTGATGCTGCCGGATCGCCTCCACCAACTGGTTCCCGATCCGGTGCACCGGACTGAGCGCCGTCATCGGCTCCTGGAAAATCATGCTGATTTTTCCGCCCCGCAAATGGAACAGCTGCTCATCGTCATCAGACAGCGCAGCGATATCCACCGGCGCGGGAGCGGGCCCGTCTCCCTCCCCCGCGGGCATGAAACGAATGCTGCCGCCGGTGATCTCGCCCGGAGACTGGATCAGCCGCAGCAGGGAATAGCTGGTCACGGACTTGCCGCAGCCCGATTCGCCAACAAGAGCCAGAATCCGACCGCGCCGCATATGAAAAGACACTCCGTCCACCGCCCGGACTGCCCCCTCCTCAGTGTTGAACACCACCCGCAAGTCCTCCACTTCCAGGACATTTGTGTCCGTTGACGCCGGGTCGGGAGTGGATGTGGAGGAAGCAGGCATAGGAAAACGGGGTTGGGTTTTAGCGATAGGGATCTGCGGCGTCCCGCAGACCGTCCCCGAGGAAGTTGAAGGCCAATACCGTGAGGATAATAAAAAAAGTGGGCATGATCAGCCAGGGGGCGCCGGCCAGTTGATCCAGATCCATGCAGTCCTGCAGCAACACCCCCCAGCTCACTACCGGCGGACGCAGTCCCAGCCCCAGGAAACTCAGCGCGGTTTCGCCGAGAATCATTCCCGGAACCGTCAGCGACAAGGACACCAGAATGTGGCTGGTGAATCCGGGCAGCAGATGACGGAAAATGATGCGCCGATGGCTCGCGCCCAGCAGCCGGGCGGCAACCGCGTAATCCTCTTCGCGGAGGGAAAGCAGCTTGCTGCGCACGGTGCGGGCCAGTCCCGTCCAGCCCAGCAGACTCAGCACGATGGTGATGCCGAAATACACTTTAATGTCCGACCAGTCCGAGGGAAGAATCGCCCCCAGAGCGATCCACAGGGGCAACTGGGGAATCGATTGCAGGATTTCAATCAACCGCTGAATCAGTAAGTCGACTTTTCCGCCGTAAAATCCGGAGATCCCGCCGATGAGCAGTCCCAGCACAAAGGAAACCGAAATCGCGAGCAGGCCGATGGACAGCGATATCCTGCCCCCGTGCAGAATACGGCTGAACAGGTCGCGTCCGTAGCGGTCGGCCCCGAGCAGAAAGAAGGTCCCGCCTTCGCCCTCAGGATTTAAGGATTGGTACTTCTCCTTATCCACCCCGAAAAGGGTCCGATTCAGCGGGAGGAACCCCCACATCTTGGCCTCGACGCGGGGAAAAAAGCGTAGCGGAACGATTTCACCGCGGTCTTTCTGATAGCGTACGCTGAGGTTAATGGGATGAATCTGTCGATCCAGGGCATAGGTGTGGAGCCCGTGCTCCAGCGAAAACCGCACCCGCTGAGGCGGGGCGAAGCCGTGCTGCAGATGGGTGGCGTCGGGCGAATAGGGTGCCATGAAATCGGCCAGAATCGACAGCGCGTACAGCAGTCCCAGAATATACAGCGACAACACAGCCAGCCGATGCCGGGAAAAGCGCAGGCGGATCAGTTGGGACTGACTCATCGCCCCCAGCCGGGCCTTCTCCTTCGTCGCCGTGCTCACCGTGCACCTCCGCCCATGCGGATCCGCGGGTCCAACGCCATCAGCAACAGATCGCTGATCAGAACTCCGATTACACTCAGAAAACTCAGCAGCAGCAACAGCGATCCTGCCATGTAGACGTCCTCGATCATCACCGCCTGCAGCAGCAGCGGCCCCACCGTGGGCAGGCTGAGAATGATGGACACGATGGCGCTCCCGGAAATCAGCGCGGGCAGAATACCGCCGATGCCGGAGATGAACGGATTCAGGGCCAGGCGCACCGGATATTTAAACAACAGCTTCAGCGGACGCACTCCTTTCGCCCGCGCGGTGGTCACGTAGGGCTTTTTCAATTCGTCCAGCAGATTCGCACGCATCACCCGGATCATCCCCGCCGTTCCCGAGGTGCCGATCACCACCACCGGAATCCACATGTGCTTGAGCATATCCACAAATTTGGCCCAGTTCCAATAGTCCTGCATGGCATATTGACTCGAAAACATACCGCTGATGGTGACATCGAATAATTGCCTACTCAGCAGCATCAGCACCAATGCGAAAATGAAGTTGGGAATACACATTCCGAGGAAGCCTACGATTGTCACCAGATAATCCCCCGTCGAATACTGCCGGACCGCCGAATAAATGCCTACCGGGATTGCTATCGCCCAGGTGAAGAGGATGGTGCCCAACGAAATGGCCATGGTCAGCAGTAGACGGTCACCCAACAGTTCATTTACGGGTCGGTTACTCACCATCGAATAGCCCATATGCCCCTGCAACAGGCCCTGGTCCTGACCGTCGAAGGTGGTGAACCAGAGCAACCCCGTCCAGCGAAGATAATTTTTCAGATGGCTGTCATTCAAGTGAAAGCGCTCCTCCAATTGAGCGATTTCGATTTCCGCCTCCGCCCGCAGGCCCTGCTCTTCGAGGGTGTGAATGCGGGTATCCAAATAACTTCCCGGCGGCAGTTGAATTCCCGCGAACACAATGATGGAGATCACTGTGAGCGTAGGTACCATGAGGACGATCCGCTTAATGACAAAGGGATG
This sequence comes from uncultured Verrucomicrobiota bacterium, assembly GCA_964625795.1. Taxonomy (GTDB): domain Bacteria; phylum Verrucomicrobiota; class Kiritimatiellia; order SS1-B-03-39; family UBA6053; genus UBA6053. Next base: position 8,899 of record CAZVCO010000015.1, read on the forward strand.
CCTCACCGCAGACAGCGCCAGAAACAGTCCGATGATTCCCCAGAGGGCATACTGGACAACTTTTCCCGTAGAGAGGACGGGCGGCTCCAGCCGATCCTCCTCCCGCGCGGCCACCACCCGGGGAGCCAGAGTCACCGTTCGCAACTCCTGCAAAATCCGCTCCTCCCGGTCCTCCAGAAACGCCTCGCCCACCGGCTCCCCGTTCAGGGTGTCCGGATCCTCCCAGTACCAGGCCTCCGGCGCGGCGTTGTTCGGCGAGCCGTACATAAAATCCGACAGGGCCAGCTCGGGCACCCCTTTCAATCCGTTTTTCACCACCATCAGTGCCTGCGCCCGCATGGCGGTGGGAGGAAGCACGCTGATCATCCACACCTGCTCCCGACTGTGCCGCATGATCTCGCGGATCAACCTCTCTTTCTCCTCCGAATCGGGGCTGACCCGCGCCTCTTCTCCCATCCGCATCAAATCCTGCTCCAGTTTCGAGGGTTGGATCGGCAACTGTAACGCCTCCGGATCCCCATGCAGTCCTCCCCGGTGAAACCATTGGAAGTATTGGGGAATCCCGACTCCCAAGGCTTCCCAACTCTGCGCGGTACTGCCTCCGGAGAGCGTGAAATCCGCGCGATTCCGTTCCATCAGCATCAGCCGGTGCGGACGCTGCTGAATGATCACCCGGATCCCCACCTTCGCCCAGTCCTCTTTCACAAATAACAGCGTCCCCGTGGTGCCGCCAGGCGGAGTCACCAAACGAAACGAGAGCCGGGTGCCGTCCCCCAGGGTGCGGAAACCGTCGCCGTCCCGGCGCGTCAACCCCATCCTGTCCAGCAGACGATTTGCCCGCTCCGGATCGTATTCGACATTCACCTTCGCATGGTCCGGATCATAGCCCGGTTCCCCCGGACCCGGACCCGGCGCCCGCGGAACGCCCACGCCCTTGAACTCCGCATCGATGATCCGTTTCCGGGCGATGGCCAGCGCCCGGCGGAACTCGGAATTCCTCAATAACTCCCGGCGCTTCGCGGAGGTCCTGTCCTCCGGGGTCACCGGCACCTGACGGTTCGGCACGATCACCAACTGGCCGCCTCCACCCGAATACCAGTGCCGGACCTCGTAGTCTCCCTCCTCCCGCTGATTCATCAGACTGGTGTAGGAGGAGGTTGAAGATGCGGGAATCGCCGAGGCCGCGCCGTCCATAATGCTTTTGTCCACCAACTGCTCGCTGACCTGACGGAACACAACCCGATCCAAATACGGAAGCTGGTTTCCCTGCTCGTCCACCACAAAATAATACGGATTACGCACCAGGGTCCAGGGTCCATTGTCCCGGTAGCTGCGCAAGATCCAAGGGGAAAGCGAGGGACGCTCGGGATTCATCACCGAATTGCGTTCCCGAAGCACATGTTCCGGTCGAATCCGGTTTCGTTCAGCGATTTCCTCCACCAGCTCCCGATTTCCAAGGCGGTGATGAAACTGACGCAGATAATGTGCCGGACCCGCCATGTACAGGGACCCCGCCGCCGAGGCCTGGTCCATGAGGAATCCCGGATGCGGCTCGGGAAAGCGATAGCGGATCGTGGTCTCGTCCACCACCTCGATGGTGCCCGATTTTCCCGCCACCCGCATGGTTTCAGGGATGGTGCCGGTGTCGGGATCGTTGACCATATGTTCCCACCAGAAACGGATGTCCTCGGAGGTGAAGGGATGGCCATCAGACCAGCGGATGCCTTTGCGCAACACCACCGTCCACACCGTGTAGTCGTCGGATGGGGTCACACTCTTCGCCACCATCGGGCGAATTGGTTCTCCGAAGGTCGAATACCGGACCAGGGTGTTGTTGGCGACCACATACTGCAGCATCAGCCGCACCTGGTCCACATCGGTGGCGATGGTCCACCAGTCCCCGCCATACTTGCCAACGCCCGCGAATCCGCGCATCACCGCCGGCTCCGGTCCCACCCGTTCCTCCACCGGAGGCAGTTCTCCGTTCTCCACCATCCGGCTCAGAATCGGACTTTCCCCCTTGGGCCACCACGAGGCGTTCCGGCCGTCGACCTCCTCCACGTCCAAGAGGAAAACCGGCGGATCGTTTAAATCGGGCACCGGATCCCGCAGGCGGTTGTATTCCTCCATCAGATCCCCGCTCAACAGCTCCTCCGGAAAGGATCCGGTCGAATGCAACCCCGTCAGCCAGCCGCACAGCATCATCACTGCGGAGAACACCGCCAGCAGAACCGCGATCCGGATCGGCCAGCGCAATCGGGATGTAAGGCGGGACAGGTTCATTTCGAAAAGGAGAGGTCGCACTCAAACCGGCAGAGCGTCGGCCACTCGGGATGGTCCTGAATCGCCAGCCCCCAGGTGATGCCGGGTCCAGTGCCGTCTTTGTTCAAAGGCGCCCGGTAAGGGCCCGGAGCCATGGGCGGCGCCGCGTCCCGAACCTTGCGGAAATGCACCCCGTCTTCGCTGTACTGGAGGGTGTTCCCCTGGGGCCCCACATAATTCAGCATACATCCCACTCCGGTGCCGTGCGGCCATACGCACACCTCGTGGCCGCTGTCCAGCACCGGATTTTCCATGCACTTCCTATACGGTCCGGCTGGCGCGTCGGCCACTGCCAGCCCCATTTTGGTTTCTGAAGGTTTCCGGTTCTGCTGGCGCCCCTTGTAATACATCCAGTATTTCCGGTCGCGCCGGATCAAACAGGTGTCGTCCACCCGCATGCTGTCGAAGTCGTTCGGATCACGTCCGGGCCTCAGCACCGGTCCGTCCCCCACCCGGGTCCAGGGACCCTTCGGCGAATGCGCTGTAGCGCAGCCAATCGCGGTGGGTGTTCCTCCCGGCCCTCCCCCGTCGTTGGTGAACGGCTCGGGCACTGCGGTATAAAACAAATAGTAAACGTCGTCGTCCACCAGAATCGTGGGAGTGAATACCGCGTGTTCATCAAAGGCTCCCTGCGGACCCTTGGGCAACGCTTCACCGATTTCCTGCCAATTCTTTCCGTCCTCGCTGAAGGAATACCAGATAGAGGCGGAATACCCGTCCATCGATTCTGTCGTCCGCGAGTACCAGACATAATACAGTCCGTCCACCTGAATGACCGGACTGGGATCCCGCCGGGTCACCCCGGGTTCAAAGGGAATGGCATTTGAAATGCGGAATCCGGAAAAAGCGGGAAAAGGATCTGTCATAACGCGTCGTACACAGGGTGGGGGATTCGTGACGATTCCTCCCGCTACATTTTCACAAAACGGATGTCGATCAGAAAAGTCGAATTATTATTTTATTCTTTAGTTGATTTTGTCCGTTTGATGGGGTCTAGTTTTCTCCCTCCACCAGTGACCATTAGTACGGAGTACCATGCATAAGTTTTTACTGATTTTCCGTCTTTTTCTTTTGAGTCCTTTTGCGGCTGCAGCATCTGCCCAACACCATGATTCCCCATCTTTCACTCTTTCCGATGGAGACCGTATTCTCTTCCTCGGCGACAGCATCACCCGGGAAGGTTCCTGGTGGGCCGTGGCGGAGCGGCTGGTCCTCCAGCGTTTTCCCGATCTTGAGACCACCTGGCTGAACGCGGGGATCTCCGGAGACACCGCCTCCGGCGCTCTTCGCCGGCTGGAATGGGATGTATTCCCCCGTAATCCTACTCACGTCGTCCTGATGATGGGCATGAACGACATTGGTCTCTCCCGCTTTCTCCCCGGCGCCACGCCCCCCACACCTGCGGAAGAACAGAGAACTCTGGACGACTATGCCGCCGCTATGTCGGAACTGGTGCGAACCCTGAAATCCCGCGACCTCCATATCATCCTCTGCACCCCCCCGCCTTACGGGGAAACGGCGGATCTGGATACTCCATCCCCAACCGGTGCTAACCGATTGTTGGCCGAATGCGCGCGAATCACCCGCGAACTGGCCGCGGAACACCAACTGCCCCTGGTCGATTTTTTCGATCCCATGCTTGAATTGACCAGGGATTTTCAGAAAACCAATCCCGCCTTCACTCTGATCGGCAACGACCGCATTCACCCCGGCCCCATGGGGCAGGCGGTGATGGCCCATCTCTGGCTGACCCGGCTCGGCCTTCCCGGCATCCGGCTGGAGCAACACCTTGACGCCGCCGATCCCGGCGCGAACGCCGTCGGCGGACGCATCGGAAACCTGCGCCGGGACGGAGACCGTCTGCTCTGGGACTGGCATCCGAAAGCGGTTCCCCTCGCCATGACCGGCGCCATGCGGCAGACGGCGCAGCTGGTGCCCTTCGAAGAGAAACTGAACCGGAATTTTCTGCGGGTGGACGGCCTGTCCAAAGGCTGGTACGAAGTCCTCATCGAAGACGAATCCGTCGGCCGGTGGCATAACACGGAACTGGAAAAGGGACTGGATCTCACCACCCTCCGGGACACCCCGCAAATGCGTCCGGCGCAGGAACTGCTTCAGCATCTCAACCGGCGGCATCAACAACGCTCAATCGAGCCGCGGATGAAGGCCTTTGTCCAGCACTTCACCCTGCCCGCCCTGGATCTGGCACCGGAATCGGCCGATGCGCAGGACACCCTGCAGGCATTTCTCGACACCCCTCCCACTCCCAAATCCGACTCCCTCGCCACCGGCTCTTACGCCCGCAGCATGGTGAAGCGGGTCCTGCCAAAATGGGACAGGCTGTCGGCAACCCCTTCGCCAGGTCCCCATCCGGAAATCAACTCCCTGCGCGAGCCCAAACCGCTAAGAATGGAAATCCGTCCTCTGCAACACCCCCTGTCGAATGAGGAACGATTACAGAACATGCGAAACCGCCGGAAACCGGAGGCGCTCGAACAACTGGCCAGTGAATTTCTAGGCCGACTCAGCCTCGATCCCAGCGAACTTCAACGCAGCGGACTCCGCTTCCGACCCGGCCTGGTGCGGGTCTCCGACCTGCACCTCCAGGGGAAAGCTGTGGAGGCGATGGATGCGTTCCGCGATTACCTTTTTCATAAACTCCGCACCCCTAATCAGGTGGGCCTTCCCCTGAACGCGCTGGATCCCTATCAGGGTCTGATCCGGCTCGGAAACAAACAAAAAACCCTCGAGCAGGCGGAACGGCTGATGCAAGGTACCCTGGGCGCACATCGGCCGCCCCGCCCGCCAGGCACCGCGTTTTTTCCACCCGCTCCCCCCAGCCCGGTAGGCTCCCCTTTCATCTGGACCCCCGCCCGCTTCCGTCCGCTGCTGGAAGCCTACCTGATCACCGGTGAACGACGGTTTCTGGAGCTGTGGACCGACTACCTCGACGACTGGGCCCTGCACGAAAATTTTATCGGCGAAATGTCTCCCACCGAGATCGGCGACCGCAACAGCAACACCGTCAGTCTGGTCCTGGATTTTTACCGCGCCCTCGCCGGCATCGCCCGCCTGCAACCCGCCGCAGAGCGCGACTTTCCCGCCGACACCCTGGCAAGGGTACTCCTCAAACTCAACCGCGAATGCCTGCTCAGCCTCATCTACCACGAGAGCAATCCCCAGAACTGGACCCCTGGAGGCACCGCGAAACTGCTGTTGGCCATCATGATGATGGATGAATTCCGCTCAGCGGAATATCTGTTCACCCGTGCCCGGGTGCGCCACGAGAATTACGGCATTCTCCAGTTTCTCCCCGACGGATCGGAAACCGAACACGCGCTCTGGTACAACGCCCACTATTTCGATGGCGCAGTGCAAGCCCTCCGCCTGGCCCGGAACCGTCAACAAATTGATTCCTGGAAACAGCCCCTCTGGGAACGACAGGCGTTCACTCCCTTTTGGCAGCAGCAACAGGAGCGTAAAATCAACGAGCGCGCCCGGTTTTTCCTGCAAATGCTCACCCCCCAGCGCGAATATCCCATCGGCAACCGCAGCGATCAACGCAAACTCCCCGACTGGAAATCACGGCAAATGATCGAGTATGCCATCCGCAACGGCGGGGCCGCTTTGCGGGTGCTCTTCAACACGCTCATGGGCAATCCCGGGTCCGGCACTCCTCCCTATACCGCCAGCGCCTTTCCCTACGGCGGACACTGGCTGATGCGCACGGGATGGGATTCTGACGCGGGCTACGCCCACTTTTTCGCCTCCCCCTACCCCACCGGGGGCCATGCCTTGCGGGGCTTGAAGAGCAGCAATAGCTTCTGGCTTTCCGAGGCCGGACAGGATTTGCTGGTGGCCGGCGGCTACGGTAATTATTCCTACGACCGTTCCCCTCTGCGGGTGGACGGACAGGAAGCCTTTCACACCGCAGGCATCGCCAATCCCGGCATCAACAAAAATCATAAAGGCTTCGGAGTCGGATACGTGAATCCCCTCCCTCCGGACTGGCGCTTCCACAGCTCGGCCCGTTTCGATTTCGCCGAAGGCGTTTATGACAGTCCCTATGGTTTTTTTGTCGACGACCACCACGACGACAAGGATTACCGGGTCGGTTTCCTGGCCGATCGCGCCCGGGAAGTCATCACCGGAGTCCGTCACCATCGCCAGGTCATCCATCTGAAATCCCTGCAACGCTGGATCGTGGTCGACCGGGTACTCAGCGACGCGCCCCGCGACATCTCCATCGACTGGCGGCTTCCGCTGGAACTGAATCCCGACATCCCCCAGCCCAAACCCGCGCCGACCCACACCCTCCCCTTTCAGTCAGATGAAATCGACCTTCGGCCCGAAGAGAATCTAGTCCTGACCCGCGCTGAGAATCGCCCCAATCTCTCCATTCGTACCGTCGGACCCGATATGGAGATGGAGAGCGAAATGGAGGATGCCGCCCGGATTCAAGACGATTACACTCTCCGCTACCGCATGCACGACTTCATGTGCATCAGCCAGCAGTGGCGGCAGGCGGCCGGGGACGAAGTGGTGATCAGCCTGATCGAGGCCCTGCCCGGGGAACGCGGGGCCCTGGCGGACTGGACGCCCGCTCACCCCTCCGATGATACCCGCGGCTGGACCGCGCGTCATCCCGACGGCACAAAAATTTCCCTGCAGGCCACCCGGCCTGAGAGCGCCACCCTGGAGATCGGCGATCTGACCGCCGAAGCGGAATTCCTGCTGGTCCTTGAATCATCCGAACACATCGAGGGACTCCTGCTGGGAGCCTCCTCCCTGCAGAGGCGGGGAAAACCGGTGGACCTGCCCCACCCGGATCTTGAATTCCGCTTCGACTCCGACGGATGGACCTTCGCGCCTATTTTCAGTCCGATTCAGCCGGTGGACATTCATCCTGCCCGCGACGTGGTACGCCCCGGAGAAACGGTTAAACTCAGTACACCCACCCCCGGGGTGGAGATCCGCTATACCCTCGACGGTTCCGAGCCTGACCTGACATCCCCCCTGTACACCGGCCCCATCCCCGTGCTCGGACCGGTCACCCTGAAGGCCCGTGCCTTCCGGCCCAGCCTGTCCCGCTTGCCCGAAACTCTCGAGGGGACCCATGTCACCACCACCGCCATTGCCAACTTTTCGGTCCAATCTCCTCTGCCGGCTGTATCCGTGCCCAATATAAAACCCGGTCTTCAGGCCCGTGAACTGCAGGGAGACTGGCAGGATCTGATCTTTTTTCCGGAAATTCTGTCCGGCACTGCGCCGAAAACCGTAAGGGAACCCTTTGAGCGATTCCACCCCAATGCGAACAAAGTGATCAACCGGCATCTGAGCGGATATCTGAAAGTG
>CAZVCO010000015.1:16588-25569 GCA_964625795.1 uncultured Verrucomicrobiota bacterium
CCCGGGAAACGGTCAACTCCACCACCGAACCCGGCTACGCCCTGCGGCTCTTCCTGGGACGGGAGCGGTTGCCCAACGGTCAGGAAAGCGGGAATCTCAACGAGTGGCTCCCCGCCACCACCCGCCACGCCTACGGCACCTGGAGCGTGGCCCTTGAAGCGGGACTGCATCCCTTTGAACTGTTCTATACCGACTACAGGACCGATGCGCGGGACCGCTGGAACCATCCCGGACTGAGGCAAAATCTGATCTGGGACGGCGACACGCCCGACGTGAGGGTGACCCCTCCCGGACAAAACAACCCGCAGCCCCTCCCCGCCACTTGGTTTTTTACCAATTGAACGGGCGATTTTACGAAGTGAACAAGGAACTGTTTTGGAACCACATAAATCACAAAAGAATTCTCCCCGTTAAGCCCGTCCCACAGCTTTTGTGTGCTTCTTGTGGTTCCCTGTTTCAGAACCCGAGCCTGTATTTTGTGATTTTCATGGATTCTCGGCTTCAAACGCCTCGGATCCATAGCAACTCAGGTCGCCATAGCCCTGATCGTCGGTGAGAATGAGCACAATGTTCGGTTTCGCGGACAGGGAGTCCGCCGCCCGAACAGCACCAGAGGTCAGCAGGTGTGCGAAAACCAGACAAAACAGAGCGCAACGGCAGGAAAGGAATTTGAAGAACAGCATATTTATATTCCGGACTGTGATGTTGATTCGGCAGGAAAACCACCGCCGCGTTCCAGACGGGACCAAAATTTTCGCCCCCACTCATTCCGGGTGTCCCCCCACTCCTCCGCAAGTTCGACAAGCTGATGCCGAAGTCGGTCACGAATTTCCCTGAACGAAGGATCGGGCGAAAGATCCTTCATCTCCCAGGGATCGTCAGCCAAATCGAACAGTTGCTCGCGGACCGGCTCTCCCTCCACCGCATACAGAATATATTTACAGCCTTCCGCTTTGACCGCCCGTTGCGTGTCGGTGTAGGCGAAATACAGTTTTTCGCGTCCCCGCTCCTCCCCCTGCAGGACCCCGGCCATCGAGCGCCCGGTGACACTCTCGGGCGCGGGAACGTCCAGCATCTCGGCGAGGGTGGGGAACAGGTCGAACAAATACATCGCTTCCCCGGTTTGCTTTCCAGGGGCAATTCCGGGCCCCGCGACTACCAGGGGCACCCGGATACTGTGCTCGTAACAATTTTGCTTCCCCATCAGTCCGTGTTGCCCCACCGCCAGACCATTGTCCCCGGCGAACACCACGATCGTGTTTTCCGTTTCCCCCCTGGCCTCAATTCGATCCAATACCTGCCCCAGCTCATGGTCCAGGTGGCTGATCATGGCATAATATTCGGCGAGGTGAATTCTCACCTCCTCCTCCGTGCGGGGAAACGAGGCCAAATTTTCGTCGCGTATGCGTAAAGCCCCGTTTTCAAAGGGATGCTCCGGCAACAGATTGGGGGGAAGCGATAGAGACGCCGGATCGTACAGCTCGAGAAATTCGGGAGGCATGCTGCGGGGATCGTGGGGAGCCATCAGTGACACGTAGGCGAAATAGGGAGCCTCCCCGCGATAAGTATCGAGAAAGTTGCGGACCGCGCCGCCAATCAGATCCGTCGAATGCACCCCCGGTCGGATGTGATCGGCCAGGCGCGTGCTGACTCTGCGCTCCCGCATCGGATCGGCGATCACCCGCGCGCCCTTTCCCCGGTAGGCTCCGGTGGGATCGAAATCGCAGGCCGGCACATTCCAATGATCGGCCATTCCTCCAAAAAAGATTTCCGCCCCGTCGGTAAAGCAGCGGGCATACGCGTCGCATCCGTTATGCCATTTTCCGGTTCCGAAACAATGATACCCGGCCTCCTGCAGACACTCGCCAAGCGTGCAGTGCTCCGGAGGAATGGTCTGACCCTCGCCTTCAATATCAAACAGCGTGCGGCCCGTGAGCAGCATCGCCCGGCTGGGCATGCAGACCGGTCGAGGTGCGGGGTATGAATGTCGGGATTCCCCAGGGCGGCGATGGTGTCGAACCGCTGATCATCGGTGAAGAAAAGGAGAAGATTAGGTTTTTTCATAAGAAACGGATTCGGGCGAAAGAGCTTCGGTTTTTAGTGCACCCCGGATGCGGTAAATTGAAACCGGCGGAGGGATGGGGACGGCTCCTCCGCTCTGATGATGCGAATCCAGAGAGCGTGGACACCTTCCGGAGAATGGAGGAGTGGCAGGGTGGGGACGCCGGCCCTTACGACAGGGACCCCTTCGCAGAGCAAAAGACCGTGATCGGGGTCGTCAAGCCGGACTTCCAGGGAAGGGAAGGGATGACCTCCGGTAAAGTCGAGGGCGAGACAGCGGGGTCCGGGGAGAAAGCGGAGATATCGGAAGCCGGCCAAATCCCCGGTCTGGAGGTTGGTGAGAACCTCTTCGCCGTCCACCGGGGCGGCGTACAGTCCTCCGGACAGGGAACAGGCACGCCAGGCATCGGTCCAGTTGGTGGCGGACAGGGGCGGAGAGAGCCCCTGACAGGTCATCGCCATCTCGTCGATCTTTCCGTCGGCGCGGAACGCGACCGGTTCCGCACAGACCCGGCGGTGGGTGCGGGTGCCGCGGGAGGAGCGGTGGTAGAACAGCAGCCACTGATCACCGAATTGGGCCAGGGATCCGTGATTGTTCCAGGAGGCCGGGTCGCAGTCGACGTTGTCGATCAGTACTCCCTGTTTGGTGTAGGGACCCAGAGGGCGGGAGGCGGTGGCGTAGGAGAGACAGGTGGGACGTCCGCGCGAAATGTCGGCGTAGACCAGATAGTAAATGCCGTTGCGCTTGCGGATGGAGGCTCCCTCGTGAAAACCATGTTTGGCTTCGGTCAGGACGCCTCGCCGAACCGAACCGGGCTGCAGGTCCAGGGTCTCCGGATCCAGAATACCGGCCCGCAACTGGAACTGACCCCAAAAGTAGTACAGCGTTCCGTCATCGTCGAGAAACAGGGCGGGATCGATGCCGTCTCCGTTAGCGCCCACCACCGGGCGGGCGTGGTCGAAAGGACCCTGCGGATGCGAAGACACCGCGATTCCCTCGCCCTTGCCACTGTCGCAGTAGGCAAGCAGATGTCGGTCACCCACCCGCAGACAGTCGGGTGCGTAGAGACGGCGTTCCGGTCCCCCGTGAGCGCGGGCGGCGGAGAAGGCCACGCCTTGGTCGGTCCAGCTTTCCAGATCAGCAGATGAAAAAACCCGATAGTGGTCGGAGCAGTACTCGGAATCCCCGCCCTGGTCCCGGGAGCCGTACAGGTAGAGACGATCGTCCACCTCCCGGGCCTCCACGTCGGGAATGAACATGTCGGGCGGAAGCAGGGGATTCATGAGGAAAGGCTGGATGAGGCGGGTTACGGGCCGAAGTACGGTAGGCCCGGCAGGATGAAACCGGACCGTGAACGGTCCTAATTAGCTATCCGCGTGAACGCTGGACTCAGGCGTCAGAGTCCCGCGTTTACGCGGATAGCCACCCCGCTTCCTTCAGGGAGCGGGTCACGATGGATCAGCGGCGACGCCGTTTCAGCAGTCCCACCCCGATCAGTCCGGTGAGCAAAAGGAGGATCGAGGAGGGTTCGGGGATTGCGGTTACGCCCAAATCAATCGCATCTTCTGCGAGAAAAATTTCGTCTACCCACATTGCGACATTTTCATTAAGCGCAATGTGAACAGTCGACACCGGAACAGAATTAAAGCTGAAGCGGTCCGGAGTCCCTGTAAGGTCATCTGAAACACTCAACGTTGGAGCATTGAGATCGATAGTGGTACCTTCGTTCACCCAAACATTCAATGTGTCGGAGCCTCCTCCTTCGGTGAACTGACCCACAATATAGAGAGATTCACCGAAAGTGGTTCCCGTTGTATGTGGATAGCTATACGTATCCGTTGACAGGTTATTGTTGATCCTGGCATGCACGTTCGCCCCGGTAATCGAAATCCCAATGCCGGTGTTCGTGGAAGTGCCGCTGGCAAACCCTAAATCAAATTGGCCTGCGGTAAATTCACCTCTCAATGCCACCATGTAGGAAAACCAGACGGAATCGCCTGGGGTATCAACATAGGAAGTCAGGTCAGTAGTCTCACGAGCGTTGGATCCGTCACGGGTACCCGCTTTGTTGACACTGCCGCCCGCCAAGGCCGGGGTCCCATTCGTTGGGGGATTGCTTGAGAAATGACTGGTATCCTGATAAGTAGCGTACGAATTTCCTGTTTGCTGAATAATCCAATTGCCATCCCAACCCGTGCCGCCGGGGCTGGTCACATTTTGAAGTAGTTGAGCATTTGTGGGATACCCCGAATTAAACTGATCACTGACAATAATCGCCGAAGAGGCAATCGGGGCGATAAGAAAGCTCAGCAGGCAGAGGCTGCGAGACAGCGGGGAGTGGGAGTGGTTCTGATGGTTCATGAGATGCCTTAGGTAACAAGGGTATAACGCCGAATACGGAGCGGTTGATAATATACAAATCTTATTAGGTGAACAGGTACAAGCATGTCAAACAATAAAATATACTTTTATAGATGTTTTTTTTTATTTTTTTATTGCTCGTTGACCCTCTATCAGATTACGTAACAATTTAAAGCCCCTCCGAAAGCTAACACCGAGTTCGGAAGGAGGGGATTTCTACAACCGGGGGAGTTTTTATGATTCTTTCCCACAGGTCGTCGCTCCCAGACCGCATCAAATCCTGAAAGCAGTTCATGACGTGTCCCATCCCCCGCTTTTCTTCCCTGCCTGTAGGCCTGCTGTTTTCGGCCGCCTGTCTCTGCCTGAGTCTTCTCCGGGCGGAGGTCAACCTCTCCCCGTTTTTCGCGCCGGGGATGGTGCTGCAGTCGGAGGCTCCGCTGGCGGTATGGGGCTCCGCCACGCCGGGCGAAAACATCAGGGTATCTCTGGGGGAATCGGCACAGGAAGTGTCCGCAGACCGCGAAGGCCGCTGGCGGGTGGCGTTCGCCCCCCTGCCCCGCGGCAACGAGCCCTATACACTGCGGGTTTCCGGATCGAACACCCTCGAGCTGCATCCGGTCTGGATCGGCGATCTGTTCGCGGTCGCCGGCGAGATTCCCGCCACCTCTGCCCCAGCTTCCCCGCCGGAGCCGACACCCGAAAACGTGTCGGTCTTCACCGTCCGTCCCGGCAGCGCCCTGTTGACTTCCAGCCAACTGGAGGGCGAATGGTCCCGGACTTCGGCCCATCCCTTTGCCCTCGCGCTGGCCGCAGAACTGCAGGCCCGGTCCGGATATCCCATGGGGCTGATCCTCCTGTCCGCCCCTGGAAACATTGAAACCTGGATTCCCGAAGATCTGCTCGCCGACACTCCGGCCGCCGCCCCGCTGGTCAAGGTGTACGAAGCCCAGGGCCTCTCCTCCGCCGTGGAGCAAAACCGTAAAGACTATGAGCAGCGACTCGCAGACTGGCGCCGTGCCGGTCAGAACCTGCCGCTCGAACCCGAGGAACGTCCGCTGCCGCAGGCTCCCGCCGGACGCTGGCAACAGGCCCCCTCCTCCCGCTTCAACGCCATGGCGGCCCCTTTGGCCGGCTTCCCGGTCCGGGGTCTGTTCTGGATGCACGGACACGATGAGGAAAGTGTCGGCCGCGCCGACCAGACCGGCGAACTGATTCCCTCCGCCCTGAAAGGATTCAGACGTCTTCTGCGTCGGGACAGCCTCCCGGTCCAGATCCTGCAGACGGGAAGTCAACGCTTTCGGCGCCTCGACAACCGCGCCGCCGCCGAACTGCGGGAGGCCCAGTGGGATCTGCAGTCGCATCCCGCCAACCGGGTGTTGGTCAGCCTCGATCTGGGCCCCGCTCCCGACCGGAGAATTCTGACAGACCGCATGGCTGACGCCATGCTCTCCCAGCTCCGGGGCGACCGGGAGGGGATCAGCCCTTCCCCTTCATCCATCCATGCCATAGGCAACAGTATGTACCTGACGTTTCGGGACACCTCCGGCGGTCTCCGTTCCACCGAAGGGCCTCTCCGTGGTTTCGCCCTGCAGGATGGAGCCCGGTGGGTCTGGGCCGACGCCCGCGTCGAAGGCGACCGCATCCGTCTGGACGCCCCCGGAGTGACCTCGCCCAGCGCCGTTCGCTACGCCTGGCAGGATCTGCCCGTCAACGGTGCCACCCTGGTCAATGGCCGCGGCCTCCCCGCCCCCTCGTTCCGCAGTGACGAAGCGCCCCCGGTCACCCGCAGGGCAGTGAAGCCCGGTGAACTCCGACGCCATTCCACCGTTTCCGAACTCTACATCGAGGATCCCCGGCTGCCCCGTGTACTCGTGATCGGCGATTCCGTCGCCATCGGCCAGATCCCCACCCTTCGCCGCTTGTTTGCGGGCAAGGCCAATATCATTGTGGGCAATCACTACCGGGGTGCTGGCTTTTATACCACAGCAAACGCGCTCAAGGACCAAACCCTCGAACAGTTTCTCGAGGCCACCGGACCCTACGACGTGATTCAGTTCAATATGGGTATTCACGAGTTCGCCAGCCAACGCGCCCCGGAAAAAACCGCGCCCGCCTACGGCGAACGACTGCGTAAGATTGTCAGCGTGCTGCGCAACCACCATCCCGGCACTGACGTAATCTGGTGCAGCTCCACCGGGTCGCACGCCGACGGACAGATTCCACGCTTTCCAGAATACCTCAGCGCCGCCAAAGCCTACAATGCGGCGGCCGCTAGGGTGATGCAGGAATTGAATGTTCCCGTCACCGATCTGTTCGGCTATACCCAGCCCGAAGTGAAACGCTACATCGGTGGCGACTTCATTCATCTGCGGCTGGAAGTGAAACCCGAAATCTCCGACTTCATGGCGGAAAACATCCGCAAAGCCTTAAACAACTGACCCGCCACTCCACACGATGACCATTAAATTTCCTTCCCGCCGGTTCCTTCTGTTTGCTCCGGCTCTGATGTCGCTTCTGCTCCGGGCGGAGGAGAACGCTCCCCTTCGCCGCACCCTGTTTTCTGTTCCCATGGGACCCGGACACAGCATCAGCGATGTGTACACCCCCGTCACCCACGCTGCCGGGCACACCTTTTTTGTGATACCCGATGCCAATCACCGCCCCACCGTCACCCAGCAGTTTCCCGACGGCAGGGTGGTCACGGTGTTTCTGGATCCCAAAGACGACTACCGCGCCTTCCCCGATCCCCACAACGGTTTTTCTCTGGGTCTGGACAAAGAGGGCTACCTGCACATTACGGGAGATATGCACCAGTTCGGTGCCCGACACGGGCGGCACGGGGGGTATCCCTACCCTGAGCGTTATGACGACAAAGAGGGTGCCGTAATGCTATACTGGCGCTCCCGTGTACCCTGGGACGTTGAACGCGGCTTTGAATTTCTCGGCGCTGCGGGATCCACCCGGGCACTTCCCGGAACCTCCTGGACCTACGGACGCTTCTTTAACGATGCCCGGGGCGAACTGTACTACTCCTCCCGGGTCCGCTCCTATGTGTCGAAAAACTTTCAACAACCCGACGCCCGGCGCGGCAGCCTCGCGGTGGGCTTGTACCGCTACCACAGCGACTCACGGAGCTGGACGGCTGTCGGCGGATCGATCCCCCACCCCCGGCCGGGCAGCGTCGCCCGTTTTCACCCCGTATTTTTCTGGGCCAACTCCGGACGCCCCGACACCGGCCACGCCTACCAAGCTTTCCAGGCCCATTTCAACGTCGATATCCACAACCGGATTCATTTCACCGCCTGCGGCCACATCGGAAAAAGCGGAAAAGTCGTGCGTCTGGTCTATGCCTATTCCGACGACCAGGGGGAGACCTGGCACCGTGCCGACGGCACCCGCATCCCCGGATTGCCCCTGCAGGGAGACGACGATGCCCCGAACCTCCCCGACGTGGTCCGGGACATGGGCTCCAGCTCCATCGTCAAAGTCGTGGCCGACGGAAACCAGCGCCCCGCCGTAAAAGTCGGTCAAAGCCACCACAGCGGATGGATAGTGTGGAAAGACGACAAGTGGAATACACTCCAAAGTCTCCCCGCCAACCGGGGATTTCAGCGGCCCAACGGCGACGTGCTCTTCAACGCCCCCTGGGGCATCTGGACCCTCGACGATCTGGCCGCACCCCGACATCTGCGGAAATTCGCACCCTCCGGTCTCCACACCCCCAGCCAGGTGGGCACCCTTCTCTTTGACCGACTCATTGGTGCAGGCATGAACCCCGATAAAACCACCGCCACTCTTTACGAGATCCGCCTCCCCTCTATCGCTGAGAAGGAGGCCGGGGGGGAGAAACAATTAAACGAAATTCTCGAATAGGAAGTATCGCTATAAATATCGACACCAAAATCCCGGTGAAACCTGAATATGGGTAAACCTCAACCCTTTAGAAACCGGAGAATTCAGCCCTGATAGAGACATCGGTACAATTGAAAATTTCGCAGTAACCTTTGAGACAATCATTTATTATAATTCTCCATGCAACGCACCCTCCTCAATCGGTAGCGACCCAAGGATTCCATCACCCGGGAGGTGAATGAGGTTTTGCAATATATACTTTAGTATTGTAAATCGTGTTCATGAGCCACCGCTACACGAAAACAGACCGGAAAGTTCAGATTGAGTTCAAGTGTTCCAAGCGAGCAACGATGTCAGCGCATGGCTCCCAAAGATGCTGGACCGGACACGAAGCCTGCGAGGGGAAAGGCAGGCCCACCTGTTTGCAGACAGCGCATCGAGTCCGGGTGCCCATCTCGAATGCCTGGAACAGAAAGAGAACCAAGTGACCCATTATACGGTGAGTTACAACAAGTGGGTCTCTGCACTCGAACGCCAGGCAGGCGAACTTGGGGAGTGTGCATGGAGTCCGATCAAAACGATCCGTTGGCGGGATGGAAATGAGCACCAGGTGCAGTATGCCCGGCAACTCAAAGCCATTTGTTTATCGCTGCAGGCAGGATGGATACGGCTGGCGGACAAAATCGACAATGTGGCCTCCCTGCTC
>CAZVCO010000016.1:0-17973 GCA_964625795.1 uncultured Verrucomicrobiota bacterium
TTGTATCGCTCTTCGATGATATCAGATTCACTCAGTTTGAACTGCTGTAATTCCTGCAGCGGCAGATAAATGCGCTGCATATCCTTGTCCTCTTTGATGTCACGCAGGATATTGGTGAGCTGCATGGCGATACCGAGTTGCTCTGCATATTCGAAAGCCTTGTCATCATTATACCCCAGTACATAGGTCATCATCAATCCAACGACTCCGGCAACACGATAGCAGAAGAGATACAGCTCCTCGAAGGAGTCGTATCTCGCAATCTCTATATCCATCAACACGCCCTTCAAGAGGTCAAGTGGATATTCCATGGGGATACCGTAACGTTTTGCAATGAAGATGTACGGTTTTATGATCGGATGTTCGGATTCGCCCTTTTGGTAAGCAAGCAAGAGTTCATTGCGGAAGCACTCGACTTCATTTTTAAGTTCGGCAATGGAACGTTCACGCGGATTATCGATCAGGTTATCGACAAAACGGCAGAAACCATAAAGGGCGAAGGTCGCCCAGCGTTTTTCCCTGGGCAGACCCCGGCCGTGGTCGGAGAGCAGGATCACCAGGGTGTTGTCCCGCAGGCCGTGCTCCTCCAGCCAGCGAAGCCGACGGCCAATCTGGGCATCGATCAGCGAAACCGAATCGGCATACCGCTTCAGTTCATACCGCAATTCGGGTCCGTCGGTCAAAAAAGGAGGCGCCTCCAGTTCATCCGCATTATGCTCCGCAGCCTCCGCGCTTTCCGGCAGGATCTCCTGATGCCGTTCAGGCGGCCCCGGAAACATGCAACTTTCGTGGGTGCGATGGAAATTCTCATAGACGAAGAAGGGCTGTTGGGGCGGGTCATCCTCGACCCAGGCGTGTGAGGCGTCCCGCCATCCCTCTTCGGGGTCGAAGTTAAAATCCAGCTTGCTGTGCCAGTTCACGAAGTACCCGGCGTTGCGCAGTTCCTCGGTGAAGATCCCGGGATTGAAGTTCAGGTTGCTCCGCATGTGGTGATTGCCCAGCGAATAGGGATAGCGTCCGGTCACCATGCCGCCCCGGCTGGGGGCACAGACCGGTGCATGGGTAAATCCGTTGGTATAGAGGGTGCCCTCCCGGGCCAGTTGGTCGATATTCGGAGTGGAGGCGCCGGGTTCTCCATAGCAGCCGAAATGTCGACCGGTGTCCTCGCACTGCAGGAGCATAATGTTGGGGGGATGTTTCATGATCAATCTTACAGGTTGAGCGCTTTTATAAAAAATATGGATATTCCACTACCTGAAATAGGAATCTGCTTCAATCTTCAAACCGATTGTATCGGTACACCTGACGGAAAGCTTCAGAGATCAAGAGCCGTCTGTTGCCTGATCCAGCCGGGTCCAACATCCCGGTGGGTCAGTGGGGTGGGCCGGGTGCGGACACGTAGTGGCTCCGGAATATCATTCACGAGGGTGATGCCCTCCAAAACTCCAAGGGTATGGGCCGCCCCCACCAGGACGTTTTCCTTCCATTGGATACCGACCGGAGGCACTTTGGCGGAGATAGGGGATTCGGCTTCTTCCGCCGCTACCATGAGATTATCGGACACAAGGACGTCTTCCGGCAGGAGCGTGCTGCCCTGTCCGCCCAGGCGGGCATCGAGGGCAAACAGGGTGCCGGGATTGTCCACAAACGTATTTCCCTGAATGAGACAGGATTTGACCTGATGATAACTTCCCCGCTGTGGTTCCTCCGCACCTGCGATCAGTGAGATGGCGCCCCCGCCACGTCCTTTGGTGCCGCTGAAGAAGTTCCCGGAAAGGGTGTGCCCTTCACCGGTCACCCGGATGCCGCCGGCGCCGGGGGTATCTCCGCCGAGAAATACATTGTTCTTTACCTCACAGCGATTGCCCTGTCGTAGCGTCAGGGTTCCGGCACAGTTTAGGAAAGTATTGCCGAGGTACAGATTCTCATTGGATTTATTGGAGATAATTTCGGTTTCGGCACTGCAGCGGTCGAACAGATTCTCTGATACGGTGCAACGGGCGTTCACGTCGCTGTTGCGGCCCGTGCCAATGCGAATCGTTTCAAATCCGTTCTTTTTCCCCTCGGGCCTGTTTCCGAAATAATTCCGCTTAATAAGGTGGCCTCCTGCCGAGGGTTCGCCCAGACGCACGCAAAGGGTGACGCCGGAATGGGTCTGACCGGAGAACCAGCAGTTTTCCACCACATGGTTCTGTCCGAATAACGTGACCCAGAAATAGCGGGTGTCTTCCTGTTGCGGATTGTAGTTCAGAATAGCGGTGTTGCGAAGGGTACAGGCTTCGGCGGGGCCGAAACGATCTGACCGGAATTCAATAATGGAACCGGTTTCCAAGGCTCCGCCCTGAAAGAGGAACCCGTCCACCACAAGATGTTTACCCCCGATCGAGAGTCGGGAGTTTCCTGTGAAGCGGACACCTCCGGGGGTTTCAGGCCGCAGGGTGATGGGATTTTCATCTGTTCCCGTTCCGTTGAAGATAAAATGCTGATCGGTGTAGGTGCCATCCTGAATCACGAGGATGTCTCCCGGCACGGCGCGGTCACAGGCCTCTCTAAGTTGATCGGGGGTGTGTATCTGGATCTCTACTGCGTGAAGAGCGAAGGCGCTGAGGGTAAGCAGCACCGTGCAAAGTTGAAGGCCTGACGTCAGGCGGAAGGCGTTCATCCGTTTAGGTGATCCAGTGATGTTCAGTCAAAAAACGCTCCACCTCGCTCAGGGTCTGCGGGTAAAACATGCCGTCATGATTATTTTGATTGAAGAATCCGTGCGTACCGCCCGGGTAAAGGACCAGTCGGTTTGGAACTCCGAGCGTCTCAAGCGCTGCACAGAAATCTTCTGCAACCGACACTGGAATCAGATGGTCCTGATCCCCCAGCATCACCAGAGTGGGGGGCATCTCTGCATTCAGATTGTGTGCAGGGGAGACCTCCCGCCAACGGCTTCCCAGCCGTTCGTGGCCGTATCCACGGTCGGGACCATTGTTAAAGACCGGATTGTAAAGCAGCAGCAGGTCGGGCCGGGCGGCTTGAACAGAGTCCGCCGGGCCGGTCAGATCCTCTGCGGTCAGACAGGCGGTGGCGCAGGCCAGGTGAGCTCCGGCCGATCCGCCTCCGGCTGCGATACGGGTCGGGTCGCCACCCCAATCCGCGGCATGGGCACGGATAAAGCGCATGGCGTCGAAGGCGTCGCGAATGGCATCGAACGGGGTGGTGTCATGAACTTTTTTGACTCTGTATTCCACCGAAATACACAGGCACCCTTTGGAGGCCAGTGCGGCGCTCTGCGGATAGAACTGCGCCGGGGTGCCGCCGTTCCAGCCGCCCCCGTGAAACCAGACCACCACCGGCCAGGGACCGGCGGTTTCCGGCAGAAAGAGATGAAGATGGAGGGAGATGTCCCCGACGGTCTTGTAGAGAAGGCTGCGGGTGGGGGTGGGCACGGGATCTGAGGACATAAAGATACTGTGCCGAATTTTCAGCCGGTTGTGCCAGCCCTTTTTGACGGAAACGTTCGTCTGGAGAAAGCTGAATGCCTCGGCCCTGCGCTCCCTTCTGTCAGGTTGCTGCGCCCCCGTCAGAAACTGTAGGGTTGAGCTGCCGATAGGCCCGGGGGGAACGTCCGATGTGAGTGCGGAAGACCCGGGAGAAATAAAACGGATCCTCAATGCCGACCTTGCGGGCGATTTCGGCTACCTGTTCCTGAGTCTGATCGAGCAGGGCGCAGGCGTGTCGAAGACGGACCCGGGTGAGGTAGCGCATAGGAGAGGTGCCGGTCTGTTTTTTAAACATGGTGACATAATGAGGCACAGAGAGGCCGGCCTGACGAGCCAGGGCCTCCAGGGTGTGGGACTGACTGAAGTTCCGGGTCAGATAGCGGATCGATTTCAGAATTCGTTCCTCGGTCTGCCTTCCTTTCCGGCTCTGCTCGGTCTGAAGCCGGTTGATCAGACTCAGGGTACGGAAGGTCTCCGACGAGGCCTGAAGCAGGGCTGCATCGGAAAACGCAGACACCACGGTGGCATAAAGAAGCTCGAACTGCTCGATGAAGGCGTCGATCCCGTCGAGATAAAGAACGTCCTGTTTTTCATGGGTGCGGAGTAGACCGGTCATCTCATCGGCTAGTGTGCCATCAAATTGAAACCAGTAGATATTCCATGGGGTTTCCCGGTCAGCTTCGTAGTGATGGGGTTCATCGGGGGGCAGAATCACCAGATGGCCGGCGGTGATGTCCTGTGTCCGCTTCCGCTGCGTCACCCGCCCTCTGCCGGCGGCACAGAAGAGCACGGTGGTGGATGAAAGCCCTTTTCTCCTGTATATGTAGTGGTGCGGAGTGCGGGGAAAGTGTCCGATGTCGGTGACATACAGATGGCGGGAAAGAGGAAGAACTTTCTGACGGTCCTGCAGCTCCCGGCTGAGAGAAACCATACGCTGTTCAGGAAAACCGTCGGGAATACGTTTCATAAGATTGTGCAGGTTTATCATTCTTCTCTCCATGGTGTCAATCGGAGCCGAGGGGTAGACTATGCAGATTAAACCGGGACTCCGTATGGGGTCCCTTTAAAAATGGTGCGGACATATGACGCAAGTACAGATGAAACGTGAACCCCTCACTCTTCCCACCTACGGGGTGGGTCAGCCGGAAAAGAACCCGATGTTTTTTGAAAAGCGGGTGTATCAGGGTTCCTCGGGGAAGGTGTATCCGGTTCCGTTTATCGACAAGGTGCACGACACCCCGCACGACCGGGCGTTTGATTCAGTGCTGCTGGAAAACAAGTTTGTCCGTCTGAGGATGCTGCCGGAAATTGGCGGCCGCATTTTTCTGGGTCAGGACAAAGTGAATCAGGACTACGATTTCTTTTACCGTCAGGACGGCATCAAACCGGCGCTGGTGGGGCTGGCGGGGCCCTGGATCTCCGGGGGAGTGGAGTTCAACTGGCCGCAGCATCACCGGCCGGGCACCTATATGCCCACGGATGTGAGTTTGGAGGAGGGGAACGACGGTTCACACACGGTGTGGATGTCTGAGCATGATCCTCTCCACCGTATGAAGGGGATGCACGGGATCTGTCTGCATCCCGACAGTGCGGTGGTGGAACTCAAGGCCCGTCTTTACAACCGCACACCGCTGACCCGGACCTTTTTGTGGTGGGCCAACATCGCGGCCGAGGTTCATGATGACTATCAGAGTTTTTTCCCGCCCGATGTTCACTATGTGGCCGACCATGCGGTGCGGGCCCAGAGCTCCTTTCCTATTGCGAACAATCCCTATTACGGGGTGGACTATGCCGCCCGGCCCGGGGCGAATGATCTGAGCTGGTACAAAAATATCCCGGTGCCCACCAGCTACATGGTGTGTGAGACCGATTTCGAATTTTTCGGAGGATACGATTTTGCGGCTGAAGGCGGGTTTGTGCATGTGGCGGACAAACATATCTCCCCCGGCAAGAAGCAGTGGACCTGGGGCAATCATGAGTTCGGCTGGGCCTGGGACCGTGAACTCACCGACCGGATTGGGCGTACCGGCCGTGCGGCACCCTACGTGGAACTGATGGCGGGGGTATACACCGACAATCAACCGGATTTCTCCTATCTGCTCCCTTATGAGACCAAGACCTTTTCGCAGTACTGGTGGCCGTATCAGAAAATCGGTCCGGTTCAGAACGCCAACCGCCGGGCGGCGGTCCGGCTGGTGGTGCGGGAGGACCGGAGTCTCGATCTGGGCGCGGTGGCATCGGAACGGCTGGAGGGGGCGCAGCTGGTGGTGCGGGATGGCGACCGCACACTGCTTTCCGAACGGATTGAGTTGTCGCCTGAACAGCCTTGGCAGAACCGCGAGCTGATGTTTGAAGGCGATGATCCCTCCTCGCTGTCCATTTCCATCGAGGGAATTATTTCCTATCGTCCCGTGGAGGTGAGCCGTCTGCAGCGGAACCGCGAGGTGGCCACCGAGCCCCCGTTGCCTGAGGAAGTTACGTCCAGCGACGAACTGTTTTTCATCGCGGAGCATTTGGAGCAGTACCGTCATCCCACCCGGAGCCCGGAGCTGTACTGGCGGGAGGCCCTGCGGCGGGATCCGCTGGATGCCCGGGTCCGGATAGCCATGGGACGTCACGAACTGCACCGGGGATGTTTTGAAGAGGCCGGAGAGCATCTGGAGCAGGCGGTCCGCCGACTCACCTCGCGTCACCCCAATCCATGCAACGGAGAGGCCCACTATACTCTGGGGGTGGTGCGCCGCTTTCAAAACCGTTTGATAGAAGCAGAAGAGTCTTTTCAGAAAGCCTGCTGGAACGGGGAGTGGAGGAGTGCCGCCCACATGGAGCTTGCTTTTCTCGTAGCACGGCAGGGTCGCACAGCGGAGGCCTGTCAACACTGTGATGCGGCACTGGAGACCAATGCCGCACTGAATAAAGCAAAGGTGTTGAAAGCTCTGATGCGGAAGAAAGAGGGGCAGACCTACATGGGGATCCTGGAAGACCTTCTGGCGGTGGATCCGCTCGATCACTGGGCCCGTATCGTCTCCGGTGATGTGGAGGTTTTTATGAAGCAAAGCCGGAATGACGCTCAGACCCTTCTGGATCTGGTTTATGAGTTTGCCGATGCAGGGCTGAAGCAGGAGGCGGTCGACCTGCTGGAGCTTCACCATGCCCATCCTACGGCGGAGGTTGCAGTGCCGAATCCGCTGCCGCGTTCTCCGCTTACCCATTACGCGCTGGCCTGGCTGAAACAGGATACGGATCTGTTGGCCAGGGCCAGGGCAATGTCGCCGGATTATCTGTTCCCCTCCAGATTGCATGATCAGGTGATGCTGGAATGGGCGGTGAATCAGGAGGGAGAGGATGTGAATGCCGCGTATGGACTGGGGAATTTCTATTATGACAAAAAACGGCATGAGGAGGCCATTGACCAGTGGGAATCGGTGACGCCGTTCCCGACGCTCTGCCGGAATCTGGGGATCGCCTATTGGAATGTGCGTCAGGATGGAGAGGCCGCGCGGGCCGCTTACCAAAAGGCGCTGGAGCTGGATCCCGCGGATGCCCGGATCTTTGCAGAATACGATCAGCTCAGAGAAAAACTCGGGGATGATCCGGAGGCACGTCTGGAGGAGCTTCTGGCGAGGCCGGATCTGGTGGACCAGCGGGATGATGCGTCGGTGGCATTGGCCGGACTGTATAACCGCACCGGCTCACCCGCAAAGGCACTCGGGTTATTGCTGAACCGGCGGTTTCACCCATGGGAGGGCGGGGAGGGGAAGGTGCTGGAACAGTATACCACCGCCCGGCTGCTTTTGGGCCAGCAGGCGCTGAAAGACGGCCGTCCGGAACAGGCGCTGGAACAGTTCGATCTTGCCATGACCCCGCCGGAGAACCTGGGAGAGGCCTATCATCTTCTGCAGGCCAAAGCGGACGTCAGTTATTGGAAAGGGATGGCCTGCCGGGCCTGCGGCCGTGAAGAGGATGCGGTGGCGCATTTTGAAGCCTGCGCAGCGGAGGAGGGTGATTTTCTGGGCATGGAAGTGACGGAATATTCCGAACGCTCCCACTTCAGAGTGCGCGCACTCCGTGAACTGGGTCGGGAGGATGAGGCCGACGCCCTGCAGGAGAAAATCGGGGCCTTTGAGGAGAAGCGCCGTCTGAATCCGCCCGGGATCGATTATTTTGCCACCTCACTTCCGCAGCTGCTGGTCTTCGAGGATTATCCGGTGCCCGGAACCTGACGCATGGCCTCGGCCAGCCCGGCCAGGTTTATGCCCATCCTCACATACGCGAAGGGCTCGGGGTGGAGCAGGTCACGTTTGAAACCGCGCAGGTCAGGGGCGATATCGGTGCCCTCCACCAGAGTGACCTGATCCGGAAACCGGGTGGCGGCCTCACGCAGGATGTCGTCTTTCTCCATTTGGTCGCGGGCCTGATCGCTGATTCCGGTTTCGTGATGTTCCGCGTTGCGGAAATGGGTGATCAGGAACAGTGGATTGTCGGGATGTGCCTCGGTCACGGTTTCCAGCAGGTAGTCGACCTTTTTTCTGAAACCGGTGTTGTCCCGCAGGCGGCGCATGTTGACGCCGAGTTCAAAGCTGGCGAATTCCCAGTCGTCGCGGGCCGCGATGAAGTCGGCGATTGCCGGCTCAATCCAGCAGGAGCCGCCCATACCCAGATTATAGGCATCCACCTCCAGCAATTGAGCCGCCACGTTCACGTAGTTGGTGAAGGTGCCGCCGGCCTGGGTGATGGAGGATCCGTAGGCCAGCCAGCGTTTGGCCGGTAATTCCTCAGGACCGGGGGGACGGATGTCGCCGCCCATGGCGTCCATCCCATGATAGGCCAGGGTGGCGCCCACGGAGACGATGCGGTACACATCGGGAGAGAAACCGCCCTTCCGCCAGGTATGCGGGTCGATGTCCTGACGGCGTTCAGGGATGTCCACGTCCAGACACTGAATGCCGCCTGTTCGAAGGGTCTCCTCTTTGACAATGTGGTTCCCGCAGAGGTGAATCAGGGGTTTTTCCTCCCCGGTAAGATTGCGCAGATAGATCCGGATCCGGTTGGCGGTGGTCACGAAACGGAGTTCACATCCGTTGGAGGAGCGGATGGTTTTATTTCCCATGGCGGCTTCCGCCTGATCCCAGATGGAGGAGGGGAAGCGTGCGAGCTGCAGGCCTCCGCCCGGAGCCTCCGGCAGATCCACGGTATTATGAAAGTCCATGGGCAGGTGGTGCATGCGTACTCCGATTTGGATTAGAGCAATGTAAGTAAAACTGTAGCCATCTTAAACCGCTATCGATATCGGGTTCGTTATCCCTGGCCGTCTCCGAGCGACGGCTCGGGCAGGCGTAATCGAACTTCTGAGAGGCCATACCATTTTCTCTGCATACCTATTTTTCGATAGCGATTCCGATTTCGATAGCGATACCGAGCCTAGCATTTTCGAATATCATCTAGAAAAAATGGCTATGGGATTAATTAAAAAACTCTAGCCCCCTTTCTCAGGGGAAGGGGAGGATGGCGGGACCTTTCGTTTTAGAAACGTCCTCATCCGTAAGGACAGACACGTTCCGGATCAGGCAGGCGGCCTGCATGCCGTTGATTCCGCGGATGCGGAATCCGATGTGTCCGCCGGGCAGGGGATCGGGATCTTCGGCCTCCAGCAGGCGTACCCCGTCCACCTCCAGCCAAAGCCGGGCACCATTACGACCCACTTCCACGGTGTGAAATTTACCGGCCTGCATCACGTTGTTCTCGGCGATGGCAAACTGGGTGAACTCCGGCTGGAAGCGTCGAATGAAGGGCATGGTGTCATGGGCCATGTTGTGGAATGCAAAAAAGTAGTTGTTGGAGTCACGAGTCCACATCCCAATGCCCCCATCATAGTCCTGTGGAATTTCCAGGGATCCGTCGTCCTGATTCGAGGCGGAAAGCATGGCTACGCACACGCTGGCCGGGGTCATGGGCATGAGCTCAAAACGCAGCACCACGTGAGTCCCATAGGCCTCGGGACTCATGACGCCAACACCTTTGGTTTCCTCTGCTTCCTGCATGAACACCATGCGGTTCTGATAGCGGACGATTCCCATACCGTAGGAGGTCCAGTTCTCGGCAATGGTCTGGGTGGGAATCTCTTCAGCCTGAAGCGTCAGACCGGTCAGACAGAAGAGAAGAGAGAAAAGGATACGAAGTTGTGTTTGTGATATGGAAGTTTTCATCATGACAAGGATAAATAAAACGGTCAGCACCCGAAAGGAGAAAAGGAGAAATCCCGGGGCTCCCGAGCATCTGCCCCTGATCCGGTTGGAAAAGGGGCAGGGAACCGGATCAGCTGTAGGGGTCGGCCGCGTCCCGCAGACCGTCGCCAACGAAGTTGAAACAGAGTACCAGGAGAATCAGCGCCACCATGGGGGACAGAAGCCATGGATAATAGGCAACGGCCTTGATATCCATACAGTCCTGCAGCAGGACCCCCCAACTGACTAGTGGAGGCCGCAGCCCCAGGCCAAGGAAACTCAGACTGGTTTCGCCCAGCACCATGCCGGGGATGGCCAGCGTCAGGGAGACAATAATATGACTGGTGAACCCCGGGAGCAGATGACGGAAAATAATCCGACGGTCATTGGCACCCAGCAGTTTGGCGGCCATGGCATAGTCTTCTTCGCGCAGGGACAGCATCTTCCCGCGGATCACCCGGGCGAGACGGGTCCAACTGAAAAAACTCAGGACCAGAGTAATCATAAAATACCCTTTCAGCGGAGACCAGTGGCCGGGTACAGCGGCCCCCAGAGCCAGCCACATCGGCAGTCTTGGAAATGAGTTGATGATCTCGATCGCCCGTTGCAGGATGGTGTCGAATGTCCCTCCAATATATCCGCTGAGCCCTCCGAAAATCATGCCCAGCACGAAGGCAATGGATATGCCGATCAGCCCCACAGACAATGAGATCCGTGATCCGGCCACAATACGGCTCATGATATCCCGTCCATATTGATCTGCACCGGAAAAAAAGAACGCATAATCATTTTCAGACATCCCTTCCGGAATCTCCAGCTTACTCCAGTCGATCCCGAACAGATGCCGGTTTCCTTCGAACAGACCCCAGAGCTTATACTCATCCCCGCGCACAAACCAACCCAGGGGGACATCCCGTTCCGGATCATGTTCGTAAAATTTCTGCAGAGTCTCCTGATCAACCACCTGTCTCAGCCCCTTGGCGTACAGTCCACCTTTGTCTAAAGAGAATCGGATCTGATGTGGTGGGCAGTAGGCGTATTTCAGATTACGTTCAGACACATCCTGTGGCGCAATGAATTCTGAAAACGCCGCACACATGTAAAGAAAGACCAGAACAAAAAACGCCCCTACGGCCAGCTTGTGCCGCCGGAAACGCAGGGCCATAAGCTGCCATTGGTTCAGTTTGTCAAAGGTGACTGACTTGCGCTTTCTCATTTGGAACCTCCTTCCATCCGGATTCGGGGATCCACCCAGAGCAGTAGCAGGTCACTCACCAGGGTTCCGAACACTCCCAACAAACTCAACAACATCAGCATGGATCCCGCCATATTCATATCCTGGCTCATAATCGCACTCAGCATCAGGGGGCCTACCGTCGGCAGGGTCAGCACCATGCCGACAATGGCACCTCCGGAAACCAATTGCGGAAAAATGCCCCCAATACCGGAGATGAACGGGTTTAATGCAATCCGTACCGGATATTTGAAGAGCAGTGAAACTGGGCGTTTCCCTTTTGCCCGTGCGGTGGTGACGTAGGGTTTTTTCAATTCATCCAGCAGGTTGGCCCGCATCACCCGGATCATGGAGGCGGTCCCCCCGACGCCGAGGATCACTACCGGAACCCAGATATGTTTCATAAGATCGACCACCTTGGGCCAGTCCCAATAGGGCTGCGTTTCGAATTCTCCGGAGAACAGCCCCTCCACTCCAAAAGCAGCCGCAAAAATAAGTGCCAGCAGGAAAGGGGGAATACACATTCCCAGAAAACCGAAAATGGTAATGGCGTAGTCCGCAATCGAGTGCTGTTTTACGGCCGAGAAAATTCCGATGGGTAACGCCACGGCCCAGGTGAAGAGGATGGTGAGCAGCGAGACGCAAAATGTCAGAAGCATCCGGTCGCCGACGGCATCATTTACCGAGTTCTCCGTTTCCATGGAGATTCCCATATCGCCCTGAAGGAGGCCCCGGTCTTCTTCATTAAATGAGGTGAACCAGTAGGCGCCCACCCAGCGGAAATACCGCTGCCACATGGGTTCGTCATAGTGAAATTTTTCCTTCAGATTCTGGATATCCTGCATCGCGGTTTCCGGATCTTCACCGGCCTCCTCCAACTGAATGATCCTGGAGGTCAGAAAGTCACCGGGAGGGAGCTGAATAATGGTGAAGACCACGACAGAAATGATGATCAGGGTCGGAACCATCAGCAACAGTCTGCGGGCGACAAAGGGATGTTTGACCGCGATGGCGATAATAAAGAGAACCGCGATCCCGATGAATCCCCATTTCAGGAGACCGGCGAAAATTTTCGCAGCAAGGCCTGTGTCTGCCGATCCCGCCAGGATGGGCAGGGCCGGGGGGTTGCGCAGCGCTTCCTGAATGATCAACTGGGTTTGTTCATCCGTGGGTTCGTCTTCCAGATAATACGTCTCGATGCCGGTATTGGAAGGGCTGCAATAAGCAAAGCTGTATAAAGCCAGATCCGGTATATTTTTAAGGTTCTGTTTGGCAATAACCGGAAGGGGCGGTGCAGAGGACAGGTTGATGGTCCACAGGTTCTCGGCCGCGATCTCCGCAATTTGAGCGGACAGTTCCTGCCGTCGCTCCAGCGAGGATTCAAATGTGTATTCCCTCCAGAGTTCCATGGCCTTCCGCATGGGGTGTCCTTCCGGAACCGGCACAGCAGCAGGCACGTTTGCAGCTTCATCCCCCTCAAGTCCGCCTTTATCAAACCAGGTGCCCCAGCCCGGAGCAAAGAAGGTGCTGTTGGAGGTTGCCACGGAACCGGAGATGTCAAACCGGTTGCCGGAACCCCATACATTCATGTCAAAATCACGGTTGTTCCGTTCCAGATAAAACAGAGTCCGGTTCCGTTCACGCAGGACCACCCTCACGCCCAGCCGGCTCCAGTCATCAATGACAAATTGCAGAGGGCCCACCCCGGTGAAGGGGGAAAAGTTCAGGTAAAAGGTCATTTGAGACCCATCCGGAAACATCCGGAATCCTTCATCATCCCGGACCTCCGGATCCCCGCCCATATCTCTCCACAACTCATCCAGCAATTGGTTGGCCCGTTCCGGATCATATTCCACGAAGGCATTCAGGAGTTCGGGTGCGTAGAAAGGGGATTCCGGACCCGGTCCTCCCTGAACGGCTTCTGTGATATCAAAAAAGTACGCCCGGATAATCGGAGCCCGGTTGATGCCAAGGGAAAGGGCCTGTTTGAAACGTTTTTTCCGGAGCAGGACCGCCTTCTTGGCGGTTTCAGGCTGTGCCTCATCCACCCGGCGGTTGTGATTAATATTCACCGCAAAATCACCGGCCCCTTCATTCGCCCACAACAGCACCTTGGTGTTCGATTCTTCACGTCGACTCATCAGTTCCGTGTACTGACTGAAGTTCAGATGGCGCTGCTGCATGGTGATCTCACCTTCGGAGGCTGCCACCCCGATCATTTCCCGCCGTGAAGACACTTTGAATTGCAGCCGGTCGATATAGGGGAGCTGGTTGCCTTCAGGATCCACCACATAATAGTAGGGATTCCGAATAAAGACGTAGGGGGAGATATTCGAGTGCTTTTCAGGAATCCAGGGCCACAGCCTGGGATGTTGCGGATTAAGGAACGCCTGAACATCCCGGTAGAGATTCCTGGCGTTGCTGATCCCCTCCCGGTCCAGAATCGTTTGGATCAACTCCTGATCCCCCAGTTCCGGATGGAACTGCCGCCGGTAATGGGCCGGAGCGAGCATATTCCGTGAGTTCAGCGTCATCTGGCTGATGAAAAACGGATTGGAACGTTGGAAAGCGATACGGGCGGTAAAATCATCGATTTTTGTGACCTCTGCCACTTCGGTTCCTGTACGCATAAAGGGTGGGACGCTCAGGGTTAAGGCGTCAGAATGAATTTCATGTTCCCACCAGTACATCAAATCATCCGCGGTGACCGGATGGCCGTCCGACCATTTGAGTCCCCGCCGGAAATGCAGGATATAGACCGAGCTGTCCTCCAGGACCTCAATATCTTTCAAGACATGCGGCACAATGGGTTTACCCAGCGGGCTTCCGCGGACGAACGTGGAGCCGGACATCCGGTGGGCGATGACCACGACATCACGGACAGCAGTGGCCGCCCGGAGCCAGGTTCCGCCGTAGGTGCCGATGCCATCCACTCCCTGCATCACCACCGGTTCGGGTCCTACCCGTTCATGGACCGGGGGGAGATCGCCACTTTCGACTAATGCTTTGAGAGAAGGGGCTTCATTTTTTGGGAACCAGGCGGGAACCTCAACAGAAGGATCCCCGGGGTTCTCCATGGCGGCATGTGCGGCTTCAACCTCGGATTCGGGAATGTCCAGAGTGATCCGGTAGAGGTCCTCTTCCGTGAAGGTCACATCCCGGCTTTCAATCACCTGGGCAAGTTCTTCGTCAGCGGATAATCGTTCAGGTATATCCCCCTTCCGAACAAAGGCTGAGAACAGACTGTAGAGCAAGACCAGAAAGGCGCCGCCCAGAATCAATCCGATCACATAGACGTAGAAGGGGGTGGGGCTATAGCTTTTTTTCAGGTCACTCATGCCGGTTCTCCTTTCTGAGCCGCAGGGGTTTCCTGGGGTCCTGCCGGATCTTTCCCGCAACGAATACAGGCCACGGTCCGCCCGTCGGTCTGGCGGATGAGTTCAGGGACCGCCTGTTTGCAGGCCTCCAGGGCGAAGGCGCAGCGGGGATGGAACGAACAGCCGGGCGGCAGGTTCCCAGGATCGGCGACTTCACCGGAAAGATCCATATTCATGGGCACATCCGGATCCGCATTCGGTACCGCCGACAGCAGGGCGCGGGTGTAAGGGTGCTGCGGATTGTCAAAAAGGTCTTCGGTTTTCGCCAGCTCCACAATCCGACCGGCGTACATCACCGCGATGCGGTCGCAGATGTGTTTCACCACACTGAGGTCGTGAGCGATGAAAATGTAAGTCAGCCCCATGTCTTTCTGCAGATCCTGCAGGAGGTTGATCACCTGGGCCTGAACGGAAACGTCCAGGGCGGAGACCGCCTCATCGCAGACCACCAGTTTGGGATTCATAATCAGAGCCCGGGCGATGCCGATGCGCTGACGCTGTCCGCCGGAGAAGGCGTGGGGGTAGCGGGTGCGGTGTTCGGGCTTCATACCTACCTTCTCCAGCATCTCCATCACCATGGTTTTCCGTTCTTCTTTGGTGCCGATGTTGTGAATCAGCAGCGGCTCGCCCACAATCTCCCCTACTGTCATGCGGGGGTTGAGGCTGGAGAAGGGATCCTGGAAAATCATCTGCATCTCGGTGCGCAGCGGTTTCAGCTCTTTTTCAGAGAGTTTCGCCAGATCGACCACGCCGTTGTCGCTGCGGAACAGGGCTTTGCCGTCGGTTGCGGACAGGGCACGCAGGATGGTGCGGCCGGTGGTGGTTTTCCCACAGCCCGACTCGCCCACAATTCCCAGGGTTTCTCCCTCCTGGAGTGTAAAGGAGACCTGATCACAGGCCTTTACCACGCCGAGCTGTTTTTTACGCAGTCCTTTGGAACGGATCGGAAAGTGTTTGCAGAGGCCCTCGACCGTGAGCAGTGGTTCCGTTGAGCGGGCAGAGGATTGAGTGGCGGGGGTGTTCATTCTTCATCTCCAATCTCATCCAGGCGGACACAGGCGGCGTGCCTCCCGGCGGCAATCTCCTCCAACGGCGGACGTCCACCCACATCGCAGACCCCGGCTTTGTAATGAGGGCAGCGGGGATGAAAGGGACAGCCGGGGGGGATCTCAGTCAGAGAGGGAACACTGCCTTTGATCGAAGGCAGCCGCGCTTTGTTCATGGCCAGACTTGGCAGGGATTTCAGCAGCGAGCGGGTGTAGGGGTGTTTGGGATTCTTCATGATGTCCCGCACCGAACCCCGTTCCACAATCTGGCCCAGATACATGACGGCCACATCGTCGGCCATCTGGGCCACCACACCCAGGTCGTGGGTGATTAGCAGGGTGGACGTGCCCAGATCGCGCTGCAGATCCTTGATCAGCCGCATAATCTGAGCCTGAATGGTCACATCGAGCGCGGTGGTGGGCTCATCCGCAATCAGAATTTCGGGATTGCACACCAGGGCCATGGCGATCACCACCCGCTGACGCATGCCGCCGGACATTTCGAAAGGATACTGATCAATCCGCTTATCCGCTCCCGGAATTCCGACCTTGCTCAGCATATCGATGGCGGTCTGACGGGCCTCTTCCTCGCTGACATCCTGATGAAGCAGGATGGCTTCACAGATCTGGTTGCCCACCGTGTGTACCGGGCTCAGAGCGGTCATCGGCTCCTGGAAAATCATGCTGATACTGCCGCCCCGCAGGTCAAACAGACCGTCGGATTTTTCGCCCAAAGCAGTGATATTAACCGTTTCCCCTTTTTTCGGATGGAAGAGAATCTTGCCGCCGATGATTTTCCCCGGTTTTTGAATCAGTCGGAGAATGGAGTAACTGGTGACCGATTTTCCGCAGCCGGATTCCCCTACCAGCGCGGTGATCTTCCCCCGCCGCATTTGAAATGACACCCCGTCAACCGCACGGATTTCCCCCTCCTCCGTATGGAAGTAGACCCGCAGGTCATCGACCTCCAGTACACTGTCATTTGTCTCGTTTTTCATCCAGTATCCTTGCTTATTGCGATTACACGGCCATCAACACCTGGGGAACGGTCGACCGCTTATCGAAAAATTAATGAGAACATCAATCTTTACACTACTTTTTTTCTGTGTGTAAAGTTTTAATTTCTTTTCTGCCCTTCGAAAATG
Organism: uncultured Verrucomicrobiota bacterium; assembly: GCA_964625795.1. GTDB lineage: Bacteria > Verrucomicrobiota > Kiritimatiellia > SS1-B-03-39 > UBA6053 > UBA6053. The sequence continues at coordinate 16,518 of CAZVCO010000016.1, forward strand.
CGACATTCAGAATTCGTAACGAATGACCGGTTATACTTCGGGCGATCGGTCTATTCGCGGCATAGTGCTTTCCCGTAAAACTCCTTCCCAAGTTCTTATAATTTTGCAGAGGGACAGGCGCACACGATGTGTTAACATGTTATCTTTTTTCTGATCTGCCATGCAGACAAACCCCAAAACGATCAAAGGAGATCACGATAATGAGCGATTCTGAACCCCAAATTTACTTAGGCACCATGTTGATGGAGCATAACCGCTGGTGGAATAAAGACGACAGCAGCCCGACGTTCCGGGTGTCTGACTGGAGTCAGCGGGCAGCGGATGACGGCTTTGACGGATTTGAGCTGTGGCAGAACCACGGACTGATGGCTGACCGGGAGGAACACGAGCGTTTAAGGGCCGGTCCGACTCCGGTTTCAATTTTCAATGCCTACGACCGATGCGAGACGGACACCCTGCCGATCCGAAAACAAATCGCGGATCTGGCCAATTTTCTTGGGTCGGAAGGGATGAAATATAATTTCGGCAAAGATCCTGAAAAAGATGAAATTTACATAAAAAATGTGCAGGAGTGGAAGGCCATGTTTCCGGAGGAGTTCCGGTTTCTATGCGAGTGTCACAGCGGGTCCATGGTGGAGGTCCCTGAAGAGGGCGCCAAGGTCTTCTCCAAACTAGGCGGTTCGGGTTACGAAGTGATTGTGCACGGGATTCATGACAATGAGGACGGTATTCGTGAGCGCTTTCACTACTATGGGAACCGGATTACCCACATTCACGCCAACCTGTCCATGCATGGACTGATCTCGGAAGAGGACCTGCGTACCCGTCTGGCGGTTCTCAAAGATCTGGGGTTTTCCGGAACCTACACCATTGAGTTTGTGGAGGGGGTCCGCAATGAAACGCCGGTGCCCATTGAGGACCTGTACCGGAATGCCGTCCGGGATATGAAGCTCTTGCGGAAATATCTCAAGGAAGGCTGACCTCCTGTCGTTTGCAGCAACTTATCGCTTGAATTCAGAGCGTGGGTCAGGGCTTCAGGTCCGTCCGTTTGGACCAGAAGGCTTCCCCGTGGGGAGTGGCGGCATCCTCCTGTTCGTCAAAATGCCGCACCAGCTCCCGGCGCAGCTCTGTCAGCTCTGATTGATGAGTCTCCTCTGCCGCCAGATTGTTCATTTCAAGCGGGTCCTGGATCAGATCAAACAGCTGGGTGTCGCCGCAGGCGTACTCGATGAGTTTCTGCCTGCCGTCGCTGACACCGCGGATGTGGTACTCGTACGCCAGGTAGAGCGAGTCACGGTGCGTGTCGGTTTCGCCTCTCAGACAGGGGGCGAGGCTTTTTCCCTCCACCGAGTCGGGTGTCTCCAGGCCGGCGATGCAGCGCAGTGCCGTGGTCTTGCCACAGCCGCTCGGGCCGAGCAGGCAGCCGATCTCGCCCTGTGCAAGTCCGAAGCTCACG
>CAZVCO010000016.1:17983-18546 GCA_964625795.1 uncultured Verrucomicrobiota bacterium
CCGAGTCGGGAGTCTCCAGGCCGCTGAGGTCACATAGTGTCGGAAAAAGGTCGAGCAGATAGGTCAGGGCATCACGTCGGACGCCCTCAGGGATTCCGGGGCCGGCCAGGATCAGCGGCACCCGCACGCTGTGGTCGTACAGACACTGTTTACCCATCAGTCCGTGTTGACCCAGGGCCAGACCGTTATCTCCTGCGAACACGATGATGGTGTTTTCCAGTTCACCGCTTTGTTTCAGACCCTCCATCAGACGGCCGAAGGCATCGTCCAGATGGGTGATCATGGCATAGTATTCCGCAATATGGCGTTTGATCTCGTCCGGGTCCCGCGGAAAGGCGGCCAGCCGTTCATCGCGGATCCGAAGGGCGCCGGTGTCGATGGGATGCTCCGGGAGAAAATTTTCCGGCAGGGAAATGTCCTCCGGATTGTACATATCGAGGAATCTCTTGGGCATGGACCGGGGATCGTGCGGTGCCATCAGGGATACGTACATCAGGAACGGATCGGTGGTGTCCCGGGTCTCCAGAAACTTCAGCGAGGCCTCCACAAAAAGATCGGTGGAA
>CAZVCO010000016.1:18556-24438 GCA_964625795.1 uncultured Verrucomicrobiota bacterium
TCCACGTTGCGGTAGGTGACCTCATTGGAGGACATGGGATCCTGGATGCAGGGCCGTTTGGCATAGGTGCCGGTGGGATCAAACCGGTAGGTGGGCACGTTCCAGTGATCGGCCATGCCTCCGAACATGATGCGGTCCCCGTGCGTGAAGCTGCGGGCATACGCTCCGCGTCCATTGTGCCATTTTCCGGTGCCGAAGGTGGCATAGCCGGCGGCGCGGAAATGTTCGCCCAACGTGGTGTGCTCTGCGGGGATGTTCTCTCCGCTGCCCTCCAGATGAAACAGATTCCGGCCGGTATGCAGCATGGCCCGGCTCGGCATACATACCGCGCCGGAGGTGCCGCCGGGAATGTGGGCGCGGGTGAAGGTGGTGCCTGCCTTGGCCAGTGCATCCAGATGAGGGGTGTGAATCTCGGGATTGCCGGCCGCGCCCAGCGCATCGAACCGCTGATCATCGGTAAAGAAAAAGAGGATGTTGGGTTTGGAAGGCATTAATTTTCTATAGAATATCCGTCTGTACTCTGACAACCGCAATCGGGGTCAAACTCGATTCCAGAGTGGATAAGCCAAGAGAACAGCACGATTGTGCTGTGAATTGCGGCTGAGATTTGTTTGGGGAAAATCACACATGGGATCCGGTGGTGTCTTCTCGACAGTCTGCTAGTGCCCGTGTCATAGAATCCCATTATTTTTTTAACCTCTTCACATTGAAACGACATATGAAAGCATACACATTCGGCATGGGCGACCGCTTCGGACATCAGGGACACGCACAACTGGAGGCCGTGCTTGCGGCTCAGGCAGATGGCATCAATGTGTTTCCCACCTGGAATAAATCCTTCCGCGAACACAGCACGGTTAAAACCAATCCGGACGGCCTGCGGGCGGAGGCGGATGATGCGGTGGCCGCGCTGGGATGGAAGGGGGCATATTATGTGGACGCCGATCATATCGGACTGAAGACGGTGGACGGGTTTCTGGCCGGCAGCAATTTCTACACCCTGGATGTGGCGGATTTTGTGGGTCAGCCTCCTTCAGAAGAGGACCTGAACTCGTTTTTGAGCCAAACCCGTCCTTATCTCGGAGAGGTGAAGATTCCGGGGCTGGCAGCGCCCATGCAGATCACTGAAGAGGTGCAGCGCGAGGTGGCCGGGAAATTCCTCTCTGCCATCAAAGCGGCCGGGGAGATTTACCGGTACATTGAACAAGCCAAGGGCAAGGGGGAGTTTATTACCGAGGTCTCCATAGACGAGACCGATCAGCCCCAGACCCCCGTGGATCTGTTTCTCATTCTGGCCATGATCGCCCAGGAGGGGATCCCGGCGGAAACCATTGCGCCCAAATTCACCGGACGTTTCAACAAAGGGGTGGATTATGTGGGGGATCTCGAACAGTTTGAAAAAGAGTTTGATGAGGACCTCTATGTGATTGCCTATGCCGTGAGCGAATTCGGTCTCCCGGAGGGGCTCAAGCTGAGTGTGCATTCCGGATCGGATAAATTCTCCCTCTACGGTATAATCAACCGGCTGATCAAAAAGCACGGGGCCGGGCTTCACGTGAAAACCGCGGGCACCACCTGGCTGGAGGAAGTGATCGGTCTGGCGGAATCCGGCGGAGAGGCCCTGGAGATTGCCAAGGAGATTTACATCACCTCGCTCTCACGTTTTGAGGAACTGACCGCACCGTACGCCACGGTGATCGATATTGATCTCCAGCAACTCCCCACCCCCGAGACGGTGGCGGGATGGGATGCGGACCGCTTTGTCAACGCCCTGCGGCATGACCCATCCAATTCCGAATATAATCCGCACCTGCGTCAGCTGATTCACGTGGGGTACAAAATTGCCGCTGAGCTGGGCGACCGTTTCACCGGAGCCCTCAAGGCCAACGAATCGGTCATCGCCCGGAATGTGACGGAAAACCTGTACGCACGCCATATCCGTCCCATTTTCGGGTAACCTCATCCGGGATTCTTTCCTGCCATGAAGTGGCGAAAGCCTTCCGCTTTGCCGGCCTTCCTTCTCTTATGTTAAAATCCATTTTCAGTGTCTGGTCTCTGCTGCTCGGTATTCTGCTGATCATGCTGGGCAATGGCATGCATTTCACACTGATGGGACTGCGTGGAGGGATCGAGGGGTTCACCTCCGCCGAACTGGCGCTGGTGACCTCCGGTTATTTCCTGGGGTTTTTATCCGGGGCGCATACCACCCCGCAGATGATCCGCAGGGTGGGACATGTCCGGGTTTTTGCCGCGCTGGGAAGTTTCATGTCGGCCGGTCTGATTTCCTTTCCGCTGCTGACCACCGCTGCAGCCTGGGTGGTGCTCCGGGTGCTGATAGGCTTCTGCATGTCCGGGATTTATGTGACGGCCGAGAGCTGGCTGAATGATTCCGCCACGAACGAAACCCGCGGGGGAATTCTCTCCGCCTACATGGTGGCCCAGACCCTGGGCATTATCGGGGCACAGGGGCTCCTGGCTCTGGGGGATGCCGGTACCTCGGTCCTGTTTATCGGGGCCTCGATTCTGGTGTCGGTTTCCTTTGCCCCCATCCTGCTCACCGTGGTGTACGTGCCCGCCGCGGAGGTCAGCAGCAGCATGCCGGTCCGGGATCTGTTCCGTCAGGCACCCCTGTGTACGGTGGGGATCTTTCTGCTGGGTAGTGTGTTTGCCGCCATTTCCGGCATGGGAGCGGTGTTCGGGTCCAGCATTGGACTGCCTCCCCGTCAGATTGCCTTGTTCGTTGCGATGCTCTTCGCCGGGGCGCTGGTGATGCAGGTGCCCATCGGCTGGCTGTCCGACCGGATGGACCGCCGGAAACTGATTCTGGCCGCGGCCGGGGCCGGGATGTTGTCCTGTGGATTCGGCTGGCTGAATCCCGGGAGCGTCTGGATGTGGATGACCGCGGCATTCTTTACCGGCGGGGGGACCTCACCGCTCTATGCGCTGTTCCTGGCGTATGCCAATGATTCGCTTCCCCATGAGAAAATGGCCGCTGCCTCGGGGGGACTGGTCTTCATCTTTGGACTGGGGGCCATTCTGGGGCCGCTTCTCGTGGGGGCCGCCATGGAGCAGTTGGGACCCGCTGCGTTCTGGATGGTGTTGTCCGTCAATTTTCTGCTCATCGGCGCGTATGTTCTGTACCGGATGTCTCAGAAAGAATCCATTCCGGTGGAGGATACGGATCCGTACCTGAGTGTGGTGCCGACCGCCACTCCGTTTGCGGTGGAGGCCGCCAGCAACTGGGCGATGGATCAGGCAGAGGAGCACGAGGACGTCCCTGCTTCCTGATCCGGGCTGAATCGTTCTTTGAACGATACCATTCCAAAAGAACGACTTAGAAAAAATTCCACACAGAAGATAACGCTATCGGTATCGCCATCGAAATCCCTGGCCGTCGCTGAACTCCGTCTCGGGCAGGCGAAACCAAAATCTCGGTGAAGTTCGGATTTAGATAACCTTCATACGTTAGGAACAGAAGAAATCAGGTTCGATAGCGATTTCGATTCCGATAGGGATGCCGACTTGTGCGCCGGAGGCGCATTTATCACGAAAATTTCATATATCCTTTGAGTTAGGCACTTACTATGAATCTCCGTGCAACCTTGGGAGCTCCCCGATCTGTACGGTTTTTTCTTTGAAAGCGTCCGCAAGGCAGGCGAGGGTACCCTTTACCGAAACCGGGAACCTGTTTATGGAGATCGACGATATTTTGAACGACCCGTACCCGGCCATTGAAGACTATGGCCTGATCGGGGATTTAAGCACCACCGCCATGGTGGGAAATCTGGGCAGCATTGATGTGCTGTGCTGGCCGCGGTTTGATTCCCCCTCGGTGTTTGCCGCGCACGTGGACCGGAAACGGGGAGGGCGTTTTCAAATTCTTCCCCGTCTGGATGAGCCCCGTGAGAAAAAACTGTATCTGCCGGATACCAACATTCTGCTCTCGCGGTTTCTGTCGGAGGAGTGGATCGCGGAGGTGTCGGACTTCATGCGGATCCGGGATGAGACGGATCGCCGGCAGGCCTTGGTGCGCCGGGCCAAAGCGGTGCACGGAGACATCACCTTCCGCATTCTGTGTGACCCCAGGTTTGATTACGCCCGGGCGGAGAAAAGTGTCCGCCAGGTCTCGGAGTCCGTCATCGTGTTTGAAGAGCAGGGGGAGGATGGGCTGCGGCTGCGGCTGACGGCCAGCGTTCCGCTGGAGATTCAGGACGGAGCGGCTGTGGCCGAGTTCCAGCTCAAGCAGGGAGAACACGCCACCTTCGTGCTTGATGAGTGGAGCGGGGAGGAGGCTCCGGATGCCTGTTTTCCGTCCCGCGCGTTCAAGCAGACCGCCAATTTCTGGCGCGACTGGATTTCCCGCTCGAACTACCGCGGCCGCTGGCGCGAACAGGTCGACCGCTCCGCTCTCAGTCTGAAGCTGCTGACCTCACAGGATTATGGATCCATCATCGCCGCCCCCTGTTTCGGTTTCCCCAACGAGATTGGCGGCGAACGGAACTGGGATTACCGGTTCACCTGGATCCGGGACGCCTCGTTCACCGTCTATGCGCTGATGCGGCTCGGGTATACCGAGGAGGCCGCCGCTTTTATGAAGTGGCTGGAGAAACATTGTGCGAATGCGGAACAGGATCACCATCTGGATGTGATGCTGCAGATCAATGGAGATCCGGTGGAGGGCGAGATTGATCTGGACCATCTGGAGGGATACTGGAACTCCCGTCCGGTGCGGGTGGGGTCCAGTAATCATCAGCAAACCCAGATGGATATTTACGGCGAACTCATGGATTCCGCTTACCTGTACGATAAATTCGGAACCCCGGTGTCGTATGACAGCTGGCGGCGCCTCAGTCATATGGCGGATGTGGTCTGTGAACACTGGCGGGAGCCGGATTCCGGTATTTGGGAAGTGCGGTCCGGCGACCGGCATTTTCTCTTCTCCAAAGTGATGTGCTGGGTGGCGCTGGACCGGGCGGTGCGCCTGTCACGTAAGCGGTCACTGCCGGGGCCGGTCGACCGCTGGAAACAGGAACGGGATGAGCTTTATGGGTACATCCACGGGAAGCTGTGGAATGAGGAGCGTCAGGCCTTCACCCAGTTTGAGGGTGCCGATGCCATGGATGCCGCCGCGCTGATCATGCCGCTGGTGAAATTCATCAGTCCGACCGATCCCCGCTGGCTGTCCACTTTGGAGGCCATTACGGATGATCTGGTGACGGATTCCCTGGTCTACCGCTACCGGGTGGGGGAGGCCTTTTCCGATCATCTGGATGGAGGCGAAGGCACGTTCTCCATTTGCTCCTTCTGGTATGTCGAATGTGTGGGTCGGCAGGGAGATCTGCAACGCGCCCGGTTCCTGTTTGAGAAAATGCTCTCCTATGGCAACCAGCTCGGGCTCTTTTCCGAACAGCTCGGCCCGGACGGATCTTTTCTGGGAAATGTGCCTCAGGCCTTTACCCATCTCGCGCTGATCAGTGCGGCTTTCGACCTCAACCGCAGGCTGGATGAGCAGCCTGAGGCCACACCTTAACCGGGCGGGAGTTCACATAATCCCTGGGCCGGGATGTCGAGAGCCGCATTAAACGAGGCGGACAGACTTTGCAGTCCAATCAGCGCGGTCAGCTCCACAATGGCCTCATGGCTGAACTGTTCCTGCAGCCGGGCAAACAGGGCGTCATCGACCTCTCTCTCCGGCCGGGCCACCGCTTCGGTATAGGCCAGGGCGGCTTTTTCCTGCTCGGAAAAGCGTTCGGAATTCTCAGCATGATCCAGGTCGTCCAGTTTGATCTGTGCACCTTTTTCCCGCTGCAGGACCCGGTAGGAATTATAGTCCATGCAGAATGCGCAGTGATGAATGCGGGAGACCTGCACGGTCACCAGAG
>CAZVCO010000017.1:0-8077 GCA_964625795.1 uncultured Verrucomicrobiota bacterium
TGCCGTAACGTTCGCATCAGCAACTGCCATATCGAGGCGGCGGACGACTGCATCGTGCTGAAAAATACCGAACCCTTCGCTCAATACGGGCCTACAGAGAACGTGACCGTGACCAACTGCACCATGATCTCGACTTCCGCCGCGATCAAAATCGGCACCGAGTCCGTGGATGATTTCCGCAATCTGGTTTTCACGAACTGTGTGATTCGTGGCAGCAATCGCGGTCTAAGCATCCAGCTCCGAGACCAAGGCAACGTGGAGAACGTGATCTTCAGCGACATGACCATCGAGACCCGGCACTTTCACGAGGGCTGGTGGGGGGCCGGGGAGCCGATCTACGTCACAGCGGTTCCCAGAAGCCGGGCATCCAGTAGCGGGCCCGGATCCGACCGTGTCGGCATCATCCGTAATATCCTCTTCTCCAATATTCTGTGTCGAAGCGAAAACGGAATTTTCATTATGGGCGGGAGCCCGGAGCATATCCGCGATCTCCGCTTCGAGAATGTCCGCCTGTATCTCTATAAAACCAGTCGCTGGCCGGGTGACCGCTACGACCTGCGCCCCTGTGAACCATCCCTGCAGCCGACCGACGCTGAACCGGCCAGCCCGGTTTCCGACTGGGGTTGTAAATCACAGCGACCCACCGTCGCCGTTTTTGTTGAGAACGCGGAGGATATTTCGTTTCACCGTTGCTCGGTCCGACAAGACCCCGAGATGTCACGGAAGGAGATCATGGAAGCCCATAACGTAACCGGCCTTGAGGACGATATTCAATGACATCACCGGCTGAAACCTGCCGTTGGGGCATCATCGGCGCGGGGGATGTCTGTGAGCACAAGGGAGGTCCGCCGCTCTACCAGCTTGACGGATGCGAACTGGTCGGCGTGACCCGCCGCGACCGGTCAGCGGGCGAAGACTATGCCCGGCGGCACGGCCCCTGCCGGTATTTCGAGTCGGTCGAAGCCCTGTTGGCCGAGGAGTCGATCAACAGCATCTATGTCGCCTCCCCTCCCGCTCTACACAAGGCCCACACCATCGCCGCCGCAGCGGCAGGCAAACACGTCCTCTGCGAAAAGCCGATGGCCGCCAACTCACGGGAATGCTTGGACATGGTCCGCACCTGTAAGGAGCATGGCGTAACCCTGGCCGTCGCCTACTACCGCCGGGGTTATCCTTCCATCCAGCGCGCGAAAGCGCTGCTGAAATCGGGAGCGATCGGCGAGGTGCGCTCGATCTCGCTCAATACCCAGTTCCCCATTAGTCACCGTCTCGATCTGGTGCAGTATTTTTGCGGCGACATCAGCTCTGTTCAACTTCAGAAAAATGCCTCAGGCGATTTTGATCTGCGGGGCACCACAGCCTCAGGTGCCACCCTGCGCACCTCTCTCGGCTTCGAGGAAACAGTCCGCACCGAACAAGTCCGGATCGAAGGCACAGGCGGCACTGTTTTCGTAGACGATTTGAAAGGCGGCAGTCTCATCCTGAAACGTCAAGAAAACGAAAAAAAGGAATCCTTCGGTCCGCTCCCGGCCACCCATTGGGGACTGGTGGAAAACTTCCGCGATCACCTCAGGAATGGCGATGAACTGATTTGTGACGGTGCAACCGGCAGCACATCCTCTGTTGTGCTCGACGTCGTCTCCAACCTCACCCATCCGGAGGAGGAACTTGGAATCGATTACAACAACCCACCGACATTCAATCTATCCCAAGGAGCGGAATTCAAGCTATTGGCATAATTCCCGTAACCCTATGAACAACGACAACACAATCCACCTTGGTGCCAGTTGGTATCCGGAAATGTGGCCGGAGGACGAATGGCCCAAAGATATCGCCCGCATGCAGGAGGTGGGGTTCACCCTGATCCGGCTCTTTGAATTTGCCTGGAAGCGATTCGAGCCACAGGAGGGCCACTACGACTTCGACTGGGCGCTCTCCATACTCGACCAGCTTCACACCGCCGGAATCCAGGCCATGATCGGTACCCCTACTGCCGCCCCGCCCGCCTGGCTGACGACGAAATACCCGGAAGTGCTGATGACGGAGGCTTCCGGCAAACGCCAAACCCACGGACAACGCAAGCACTACAATCCGCACTCGCGCAAGTATCGCGAACTTGCCCGTGGCATTGTGGATAAAATGGCCGAACACTTCGGAGATCACCCCGCCGTCCATAGCTGGCAGATCGACAACGAGATGTCGGGATTTGACTACGGGGAGGAGACCAAGCGTCACTTTCACAACTGGCTTGAAGAAAGATACGGTCATATCGAAACTCTCAATACGATCTGGGGACTGAACTTCTGGTCGCAGGCCTACGACGATTTCTCGCAGATCCCGCTCTGCACCGCCTCGGTCGGCACGACGGAAAAGCCCGAGCGCAACCACCCTTCCCTCCTCATGGCCATCGCCCGATTCCAGAACGAGGGCTGGACGGCGTTCATGCAAAACCAGGTGGAGGTGATCCGCAGCTATTGCGCCCAGCCGATCAGCTCAAACATGACCAACTTCATCGGGCAGATGGATTGGGACGCCCATTTCAAGGTGATGGATCGGGCGGGCCTGAGCAGCTACGCCGATATCGATCATACCCAGAATAACTCAAGCAAGATGGACCGCCTTCGTCCGGCCAAAGACGCACCCTACTGGATGCTGGAAACCGCACCCAACTGGTCAGGCGGTGGTGAGATCTGGAACATCCACAACAATGCCGACGGCGTACGCTTCTTCACCTGGATGAGCATTTTGCTGGGCGGCAGCATGGTGCTCTACTGGCAGTGGCGCAGTCACTGGGCCGGACAGGAAATGCAGCACGGCACCTGCGTGGACGCCACCGGCCGCTGGATGCCGGGGAAAGAGACCTGGCAGAAAATCGCTTCGGAATTCGCCGAGCACGGCGACTGGCTGCTGGAGAATCCCGCCGCCCGCGGCCCGCTCGCCATCATGGGCAGCAGTGAGAGCGCCTGGGTGCTTTCCATCGACCCCATTGACCCATCCAATCGTTATGGGAAACAACTTCTGAACGACTACTACCTGCCACTGCGCGACGCCCACTATCACCGCGACATCATACACCCCGGCACTCCGCTGGAGGACTACCGCCTCATCCTCTGTCCCATGCTCCCTATCCTGCCCGACGACACCCGGCTGAGACTTACCGAATGGGTGGAAGCGGGCGGCCACCTCATCCTCGGTCCGCTCACCGGCTACCGCACAGAGGAAATGACCGCACGCACCGACGCCGTTTTTGGGGAACTGGAAGACCTGATGGGTGCAGGGGCCGGCACCCGTTTCACCCCACACTGGGTGGAGGACACAATCACCGTCCGGTTCGAGGACGGTATGAACTGTCACCCGAAGTTCTGGTGCGACGCTTTCGAACCCCAGGATGGAACAGAAGTGCTCGCCCACTACGAGGGGGGCTATGGTGACGGCGAGCCCGCAGTCATCTCCCGCAAACGTGGCAAAGGCCGGGTGGTTTCGGTTGGTTGCCCCCTCGACCAGGATTGTCTGATCGGGCTTGTGAAATCGCTGGCCGAAGAAGTGGATCTTCATCCTCTCATTGAGGCAGCTCCCGGCGTGATGGCCGCACCCCGGGTGGATGAGACCGGTGCTCTAACGGGATTTGGTCTGCTGAACTCCACCCGGAAACACCAACAGGTCGTCCTGCACCGTGAGGGTGTCGATGTACTCTGTGGGGCCAAGATGGGAACCACTGTGGAACTTCCGCCCTTTGGCGTTCGCCTCATCCAGCTCACCTGACCAACAGGCTCTGGAAACACATCAGGATCACTGTCACATATTGCGTAGACCACCTCATCCCAGCTGGGAATCATATTCCGGACAAGACAGCCACATCTTCGGGACGGAGTTTTCCGGTATCCATCGGCCCGCAATTGATCAGGAGGTTTGCGTTCATCTGCTTGGCCACTGACCGATACTGGCGCAGCTGTTCTTTAGATACAACCGAATGGTCATCGGCATGCCAAAACCAGTTGCCTGACTGGAATTGTTCATTTCCACTGACCGACATCGTCGTTTCGATCTGTAAAGGCAAGTAGATCTCTTTGCCCAGCCAGGACCAGATCGTGCGGTCCGCTTTGTCGGGGTTGGTATATTTTTCACCACAACGGGCATCCACCGGATGCAGAGGCACACCTTTATACGCCGTGGTCGGGTTATTCATGATCAGGCAGTTCGGCTGAATGTGTTTACAGAACTGATAGACCCGGTCCATCTGCCACCGATAGGCGCCTTCACTGCGCCAGGCCCGGATGAAGTCTTCGTCCCGGCTCTCATGTTCAGATGCACCCGAAATATTTTCCCCCGCATCATCAGAAATCGGCTGAGGCCAACCGGACTGTTGCTTTTTCCAGAAGCCATCAAACCATAACTCGACAATCTCACCGTAGTTGCTGAGCAATTCCTCTAATTGGGGCAGCATGAACTCATCCACATACCGGAACTCGTCCTCATCATGCGATTTTTCATGGCGGTCCCAGAGGGAATAATAAAAGCCTACTTTTAAGCCGTATTTTTGGGCGGAGTTGACGACTTCCGCCAGGATGTCTTTTTTACATGGGGTGGCCATTACTGAATAATCGGTCAGGGCCGAAGGCCAGAGGCAAAATCCATCATGATGCTTTGTGACCAAAACGATATAGCTCATCCCGGCATCCTTGGCGACGCGACACCATTGATCCGTGTCCAAATGGGTCGGATGGAATTTCCCGGGGTCGAGAGTGCCGTCACTCCATTCTTTGTCGTAGTAGGTGTTGATACCGAAGTGGATGAACATGCCAAAGCCAAGATTCATCCACGCTTGTTGAGAAGGTTCAGGTAGTGGCACGATACGTCTTTTACCGTTGTTTTAGATCCGTGTCATCTTCGCAGTTGCGCTTCACCTGATCAGGCTCACCACCCCTCTTTCCAGGGAGCGGAAGGCAGGAGGCTGAACAGGACATCCTGCCCTCCCAGGGGTTGGTCGGTCAGGAAATTCGTTTTATCTGTGTTAGAATAGACCAGTCGTGGAAGGACCACCTTGGAGTCCTGCCTGAGGTTCACGCTGGTGGCCACTAATGGCCCCAGGTCCGTCACCACCAGAGCGGTCGGTTTAAAACTGAACCCGGGCCCGGTAATCAAATTTGCGTATAACAGCCGGGTTAATGAGGGGTTAAACACACTGATAAAACCTGTTTCTCCCATCTTTTCCGGCTGGAATGCGTGCAGGGTGGTCTCAAGCCTGTGGGCGGCGGTGCCGGCAACATACACATACCCCTCGCGATCGGTACGTATCGCGAGAGGAAAAAGGCTGTTTGCGGTTCGTTTCCCCGCTATGGGCGGACGCCCAATATCCGGAAAGTACATGGTCCCGGCCTTCACGGTTCCGGTATCAGGATCGATTCGTCCAATCCATCCGATCATAATATTTCCAGTGAACCAGTTATCTGTTTTCAGGAAGGCCTCCTCACTGACGACCAGGTTGGTTTCAAAGTGGCCATGCTGACGCATAGCGGCAATAATATCCCCTGAATACGGGCAGATATATAGATGAGGAGATTTATGATCCGACAGGGCCGGCAGGCCTTCCAGCAGATGGGTGGCCCATAAAATCTCGCCTTGCGGGGTGAATTTAATCAGCATCGGATCAAAATCAGGGGATCCGTCCCGATGCTTCACAAAATTCGTGGTGAGGAATACCAGATTTCCATCCCGGGTGGTTCCCACTCCCCCGGCATTTCCCCGATGGTATCGGGCACTGGCTACATTGGATTGTGGGTATTTATTTCCGACCCACCATTTTTCGTAAATTTGGGGATTCTTACCATCAGTTCGAAAATGAGTGCTCTCTCCAAACGGGACCAGGCCGCTGCCGTCAGCTTTGATTCGGCTGATAAACGGAACCTGATTGGGTGCAACCACGACCGAGTCATCCGGCAACAGCGTCATTCCGCTCATCCAGTCTCCCCTGGCCGTAGCCGTCCAGATCACCTGATGAAATTTCGGTGGCAGTTTCATGACCGCCAGCCCACGATCGCCTGACCCCTGGGTGGATTCGCCTCCCAGAAAAACATGCCCGTCCGCGGTCACCTCTATATGCCGGATACGGGAAAAGGTGGAGGGGAAAAATGCGACCCGGTGAAGGGTACGGAAGTCCCCATCCGTCACCCCGATAAAAGGCCCGGATGAGGCCCCCTGCTCTGAACACCCCAGTCGGGGCAGTTTTGCCAGAGATGAGGTCGCGGACTGAATGGTGCCCGCCATCAGGATATGTCCTGAAGGCAGCACCCGGAGGGCCTGCACCTCATCAGCTCCATTGGAACCCAGCACGCCCTGCAGTACTTCCTGATCTTCACGGTACAGCGCTTCAGGATCAAATTTGGCACCTCTGCCGGGGAGGACATTTACGATCACCTCCTCCTGCGCAGACAAAGGCCGAACACCACCGCCCAGGCCCAGCAGAATCATCACCGTCAGGGAAAAAACCCGGATTCGAAAGGTCGGCACCCCGACAAGCATGTTGGAGGTGAAACGCATAAACATCAAAAGGGAGAAAAGAACGAAATCCTTTACATCTTTACCCATAGTAATCGCCTCTGTAAAAAAATTGACGGTAAGCAGAAGTTAAGTGTAACCTTAAAGGCCATGCCGAAAACGTCTACTAAAAAAAAGGGTCGTCCTGGGGATGACGACCCAAAAAAACAGGAATCAAAAAAGAAAGTCACCTCCCTTTTGGTGGCCCTAGTCCTGCACATGATCCTCGGCATCGTCCTTACCTTGGTCGTGGTCCTGCCCAAGCCGGAAGAGCAGCCGGAGCTTATCGGAACGGTGGTGGATGCCGACCAGAAAGACACCCCGCGCAAACAGGAACGGATTCAACAACAGGCCTCTGTCCGCAAACCCTCCGTACAAAACAGTCTGATTCAGACGAAAGGTCCGGCGGAGATCTCCATTCCCAAACCTAAAATGCGTGAGGTCGCACCCGGCATAGGGACCATCCACCTGAATGAAAGCGGCTTCAGCGGAAAACTCAAGGATGGCAAAGTCTCTTTAGGCGGACTCGGTGAATCGGTGGCGGAATGGGCTGGAGGCAGCGAAAACGGACTCGGAATTTCAGGAAGGGGGAAAACGCTGAAAACCATCAATGATTTCTGGTGTTACTTCGTCATCTATTCCGGTGACTGGTATGCCGCATTGGATTGGAAGGAGGCAAACGGCCGTGGACGGGAAATCAGTTATGACTACCTCCCGGACCTTGACAACATGATATGGTATCAGGAGGACCCGGAGGATCATCTGAATATGGGGCCGTTTTTGGCCTATTTCTATGGGTTTGAAAAACACCGGGGACGAAAAGTGGAAGTCCGTGATGGGCTGATGGAATTCACTCCAGGCTCCATGTCGAATTTACTTCGGTTTATCCGGGTGGCATCTGCAAATAATATCAAAGGCGGGGCAAAACCCAAAGCGGTGGTCCTGGACCGGGCTCTGCTTCCCTACACCTATGAGAAAGCCACCGGCACCATGCTCTGGCATGAAGAGGGACGCGAAAATCTCAGAGAAACCTTACGGAACAATCTCCCCGGTGGCGGTAAATACGGATTGCGCGGCTACCTCTGGAATCCGCAGCCGAACGACCCGCGGCACATGGATTTTGATGTGGAGTATCTTCTGGATATCCGCCCCATGCCTCCGTTTATTTTTATGACGGGAAACGACGATTTCTCTCTGAACCAGACCGAAGTGGAAACCCTTCGGGCGTATCTGGCACGGGGAGGCGCAATTTGGGCGGACAGTGGATTTGCCGGTCACCGCTCCAAATTTGACGTGACGTTCCGTAGAGAAATGAGGCGGATCCTGCCAGGGGAGGAATACCAGTTCCAGCGCCTGCCCAATGACTCCAGTAACCCGTTTTTAGCAGGTCTTGATGCCTATTTCGATCTGAATACCCTCCCCTATGGTATGCAGTTCTATAACGAACCGATCGAGATCATTGAAATTATCCCGGGGGTGACCTCGGTCGTTCTCACCAAAAATGCATACGGGAATTTTCTCCGGTTCCGGACCACATTTGTAA
>CAZVCO010000017.1:8164-11158 GCA_964625795.1 uncultured Verrucomicrobiota bacterium
CTTCCGGGGGCTGGGCGATGAGAACATCGAGCGTTCCTACGCCCTGGCATCGAATATTCTGGTCTACATGCTGGGTCGCTGGCCGCAGGCCCTGAAAATGGGGAAACTGGAGGGGGTGCAATGAAAACCGGAATCCCCCTCGCTATGGTGTTCATTGGCCTTCTTCCTGCAGTGACGACCGCAGACAGTATGAAGGGGATGAGCGGTCCAAATGTCCTGGGTAACGGTCAGTTTGAGAAACAAACCTCAGTGGTGTATCCCTGGACAGGTGTGGATAGATACGGAAATCTTCGGAAATCAGTTCAGATGCGGGGAGTCAATCTGTTCGTCGACCGCAGCAACCAGTTTGATTATGAATTTATGGCCACCTCTGCATCCTTTGTGGATATGGACGGCGACCGCCTTCCCGACATTGTCTCTCCCGATGGTGCAGGAATCTTCTGGTTCTGGAAAAATATCGGTCAGCCCGGAAACCCTCAATTCGGATTCGGCGAGGTCATGCCGCTGCTGGTTGACAATGAACAGTCGCGCTTTCGAACCATACCTCAAAAACGGGAGGAAACTCCTCCCCTGAGCGAATCTCAACTCAAGCGGAAAGCGGAGATCGATCAAAGGCGCACCAAAGAGCTGGAGAAATTGAGAAAACAGAATGAGGACCGTCCCGTGACCGAAAAATGGGCCGAAGAGGATCTGCTTGAGATGATTCAGGACGAACACCCGTACCCCTGGGAGGGGAACCGGAGGAAACCGGGAACCACCAGGGCATCGTTAAACGGCTATCGGAGATTACGTGCCATCGCAGCACCCGCGTTCTGGGACCGGAACGGAACGGTCGATTTCATTGTGGGAGACGCACAGGGCTCTCTTTATGATGCGCGGAACCTCGGCACCCAGCGCGCACCTGACTTCCGTACGTACCGTCAGTCCACAGACACGCTTACCCTGAAGCTGTCTCTGGAGTACAACCCGATCGACCGTGAAAACGAATACCGGAAAGTTCAATTTATGAATTATGCCGCGCCATATGTGGTGGACTGGAATCAGAATGGCGTTCCTGATCTTCTGGTGGGTGAAGGCACCTATTCCACCAACGTGATTCGCCTCTACCTCGACATGCCCAACACGAATCCCGCACAGGGCGTCTTTCCTCAGGAACGGGTACTCTATGTTGGCGAGGAGCGCACCTTTCTGGTACCATCAGCCTGGGATTGGGACGGAGACGGATTTCGGGATCTCATTGTGGCGGATGGCGAGGGCCGGATCACCATTCACCCCAACCCTGACGGCATCTACCGGAACGGGCTTCAGGAAATGGAAACCTTGATCCAGGTTGAGATGGAAGGTTCGTCGGATTTACAACGTTACACAGCACCACAACCCTGTGACTGGAATGCGGACGGGGTCATGGACTTCATTTGGTCCGGACCCTTCGGGCGGATTTTTTATTCCCTTGGGAAAGAACAGGGCAGTCCAGAATTTGGCCCGCCACTCCCGGTGAAAAGTGTAAAAGCGAGTCAGGTGCGCACCCTGTCGTTGCCCCAGCATACGACCTTTGCAGCGGTCCCGGCTGCCCGGACCTTCAGGGAGGGGAAAGGCGGAACTGCGGATGGACGTCGGTATTACATCTCAAAACATCAGGATAGAGTGAATTCCGATGGTTGGCCCGAGGATAATCCCTGGTACGGGTTGATGCCGCCCTGGGATCCGGATGAGGCATACCAGCGGTACAGGGAAATGATGAAATCAGGCGGATTCAGTGATGAACGCTTTTACCGGACCGGCTCAGTGGCCTCCTATGCGGTGGCCCCTGTCCCTTACGAGGTGTTCAGGGTTGAGGAGGAGGCCCCATCCAGACAAAATGGGCAAGGCAACTATACGCTGGTTCAATCCTGGCACAACCCCCAGGAGAATACCGTTTTCAAACAACCCCGGAATCAGCTGACCCGGTTTGGCGAGGGGGTTTCCCTCTATTTTCAACCCAAAGAAAAGCAAAAATTTCAACTGCGGGACGCTTCCTCACAGGAATACACCCAATGGTTGAGTGAGAATCTGCATCAGAAAAACATTCGCGTGTCTTTTTATATGAAATTGGAAGGTGAGTTCAGCCACCTCATGGCCGAGTACCCTTGTCGACGCTGGAATCCAAAATCAAAGACCGTGGCAAAGGGAGGTCAGATAAGGTTCCACACGATGGAAAATCCCCCCATTGGTCAATGGTTTCACTATGAATCCATCGTGGAAAAAGCGGATCTGCCGCGTACCACGACCGGTCTCTACGTCTTTCTGTTGGGCCGGGGCGAGGTCCGCATACGGGATGTCGCTGTGGCCGACACCAACCGGAACCCACCCCGACGATAATTCATTCACCTCTTCTATGAACACTTCTCCAAAACTGAAACTCAGATGCTTACCCCAGGCGCACGTATGATTCCTTCCAGACCCACTTTATCTCTTCAGGTGATTTCTATCAGCCGAACCCTTCGGTTGCTGTTCAGCTGTCTGCTTGCCTTCACGATTTCCACAGCCGTTCCGGCCCAGGGGGATGATTTTGATATTCCCGGCATCGATGCCCCCGAACCCTCACCTGAGCTTCAGGATGCCCCGGCCCGTTCACCCGCCCAGGACACGCAGGAACCCATCGTTCAAACCGATACCACCTTGTTCCAACTGATCGGGGCCGGCGGCTGGGCCATGTGGATCCTGGGATTGCTCTCCGTGACCCTGATCGCACTTGCCGTGTATCTTGCCCTGGACATCCAAAAGAAAAATTTCGCGCCGGCGGAACTCGAGGCAAAATTATCCGGTTACATGGAAACCATGGATCTGGAGGCGGCCCTTCTCCTGACGGAATCAGACAAAACGGTTTTGGGCCGGGCGATCAACGAAGGCCTAAACCTGATTTATGATCGAGGATTCAACGTGCTGCAAACCGACTCCCTGCTGGATATCATCAGCGATGCCACGGTAAAGGTGAACCGCCATCGGGCCAAGATG
>CAZVCO010000017.1:11168-23773 GCA_964625795.1 uncultured Verrucomicrobiota bacterium
ACCGAGCTGGCAGCCAATATTTCAGAGGCGCTGGTCACCACCGCCTCCGGGTTGGTGGTGGCTCTGCCGGGCATCTTCTTCTACTCGTTCTTCCGGGATAAACTGCAGGACCTGATCTCACAGAATGAGGAGATCTCCACCTCGCTGATCCGGAAACTGATCACCGCCTATCAGGAGTACAAAGAGAAGAAAGCCCGATGATTTCCCGGGACCAGCCCATCACCACCCCCACCCACTGATTCCTTTTCCATGTCACGCAGACACAAGGCTCAACTGTTTCCGAATCAGGGACTGTCCATTGATATGTCCCCCATGATTGATTTGGTCTTTCTGCTGCTGATCTTCTTTATGACCAGTTCGAGACTGATCAGCAATCTGCAGGATCCGAACGTGGAGATTCCCATCGCCTATGAGTCCAAAGTCTCAAAAAATATCGAGGGGCGTTTCGTGATCAACGTCTATGCAGACGGCTCTCTTCATACCGGGGATGGTCAGGCGCAACTCAGTCTGGAAGAGTTTGAACAGCGGGTGTCTCAGAGATATGCAGCCCATCCCGAAACGAAACTCCTTCTGCGTGCAGATCGCCGGGCCCGGCACGAAGATGTCCGTGAAGTAGTGAAAGCCTCCGTTCGGGGCGGTGTATCCAATATTGTCTTTGCCACTTTTCTAACCGACTGATCCAATGGCACGGAAACGATCCTTATTTCAGGCAGATGGCGAACCGGAGCTGAGCATCTCCGCCCTGATCGACGTGGCCTTTCTCCTGTTGATCTATTTTATTGTGAGCACCACTCTGGAAAAACAGGAGGCGGATTTAAGTCTCACTCTTCCGGGTACCAGCAGTGCATCCGTGGCTCCGGTTCAGATTGACCCCATGATGATTACCATCGATGACTCCGGTATTGTCAGAGTAAATCAGGATATCACAGACACCAATCCGGATGATCGGCGACTCCCGGTGCTCTCCGACCGCTTAACCCGGTTTGCCGCCAGCGCCAAACTCACCTCCTCCAAAGCTCTTGTCGTGATCGACTGTGCGGATGATGTGCCGCAACAACGGTTTATCGACGTACTGAACGCCTGCCAGAAAGCGGGACTACAAAACATCAGTCTGGCCCAATGAAGACGTTCATTTCTTCACGGTTGTTATCGGTTCTGATTCTGATGGGGATCTTCCTGCTGATGTCCCCTTCTGTGCGGGCGCGAAATCCTGAGCACCTTGACGAACAGTTCCGAACGATTTCCGGGTATCTGGACCAGGGAGAATATGAGGAAGGGCTGAAACTCATCAATCTCATTATCAATGGATTTGGAGCCACAGCACTTCAGGAACTGGGACCCCGTTTTGGACGCTACCTGTATCTCCGCGGCCTCTTTCATCTCGCCATGGAGGACTACGAGGAAGCTGCCCGTAATTTCGTTATTTGCTATCAGACCTTTGCCAACCCCAGGGTTGGCACGGCCCGGCCCAACGAGTACGTGGATGAGGCGATCGTCCGTCATATCAGCTGCCTCATGGCGCTGGAACGCTACGAGGAGACGCTTCCACTCTTTGAACAGGTGGACCAGCGGGGCTTGCCTAACATGAATGACATATGGGCCCTCTACCTGAACCGGGGTCTGGCCATGATTCGGGCGGACAGGACCGATGAGGGCGTGGAGTTTCTGAAAGGAATCCTGCAGAATACGGAGAGTCCCAACATCACCCCCTCCATGCGCATGGAGGTCATTCAGCTTTTGGTGTTTCACTGGGCCCGTTCCGCTTCAATGGCCGATGCCCGCCCCTTTGCAGAATCGATTGTTCCTTTTGTCAGAGACGCTACCCCGAACGACCGAAAGACCGCCAACCCGTTCTTCCTGGATGCCGCCCGGGCGGCGTTTGACCGTCAGGAAGTGGAGGCCAGCCTGATGTGGCTGGGGTTTTTCGACCACGACATCGCGAATCAGGCAGCTCAAGCACAAGCCGCCGCTGCAGATTCCACTACCCGGTCTCCTGAAGAGGAAACCCTGGCCAGCGCGCTCGCATTGACTGCAGCGATTTATCTGGAGCTGGAGAATCCCTTTGGAGCGATCGCCGCTTTTGAAACTCTGGTGGAGGTTTTTCCGGAACATGAAGAGGCGGCGGAGTACAGATATAATATGGCCCTCAGCCTCATCTCGGTGGGTTTCTATGAGGATGCCCTGGAAACCGCCCGAACCTTCCGGGAGGATTATCCGGACAGTTCCTATGCGCCGGACCTGGAATCGACCCTGCTCCAGCTATTGATGGCCACCGGGGAGACTGAAAACGCCCTGATTCAAGCCAGAAAGATTTTAGCCCGCACTCCCCCGGATGAGGCCACTGAAACCGCAGCCTTTACGCTCGGGCTTGCTCTTTATGAGTCCGGAGATCCGGATCAGGCTGAAACCGCTTTCGCTAACTATCTGCAACGCTTCCCGGAAGGGGAAAACCGATCACAGGCCCTGTACTACCAGGCCGCCACCCAATTTGAGCTCTCACAGTTTTCGAAGTCGGTCACCACCCTGAACACGCTTCTTCAGGACCCCGCCCTTGGCGAACTGACCAGCGCCGTTCACCTCATGTTGGCACAATCCTACATCCAGACAGGCAACTTCTCTCAGGCGGCTTCACAGCTGGAAATCCTTCAGACATCTTTTCCGGAGTCACCCGAAGCCTCTTCGGCCAACCTGCTTGCGGCACAACTCAAGGCGGATGCGGGTGAATCCTACCCTCAGGTGAAAGCGGCCTTTGAACACACCTATGAGACGGCTGTGGAGGAAGGGGACCTCCAAACCGCTCAGACCGCCCTCAAAGAACTTCTGCTCCTGGCCGCACGTTACCAGGATGCTCCGGCAGCCGCAGAGGCATACCTGACGTATATGTCGGAAACCCAGCCACAACCGTCAGAAACCGTTGAAATCCTGGAGGCCTCCTGGCAGCTGCTTTTGGAGGCGGGACTCAAGCCGACGCTGCGTATTCACGTCAGAAATTTATTAAAGGATGAGGGATCCAACCGGTCTTCTCCCCTGCTGACGCCGCTGGCAAATCTCTTTCGGAAAATTCTGATGGCAGAACCAAAAGACCTTTCTCCTTTGATCGCCCTCTCGGAAAATCAGGACCTTCCCCTCCCCCTTCAGGCCTCCTTGCTCATGGCCAGGATCGACGGCATCCCGCCCTCGGAACAGACTGAAATCGACCGCCTCTTTACAGAGCTTACCCAGCGCATTCCGCTTGAACACATGAACACCTACACGCTGACCCAGCTCTCCCGCTGGTATGCGCAACGGGGCGATTCCGAAAAAGCAGACCGTTTACGAAACACCCTGCTGGAAACCCGCAGTCAGGAGCCGGGATTTGAACTGGCCTTGTTTGATGTTTCCCGGATAATGGCCTCCTCGGACAACCCGGAGGCCTGGGAGGGCGCCCTGCAGAATTTTCGGCAGGTCGCATCCATGACCGAGAATGAGGATCTCCTGGAGCAATCCCGTCTGGGGATCGCCCGTATGCTCTCCAAACAGCAGAAATGGGCCGAGGCGAAAGAGGCATGGGGCACGGTGTTATCCAACCGAAGCTGGGTGCGGGCCCGGGCCGAGGCAAATTTTGAGTTTGCCAGAAGTATTGAGGAATCCGGCGATCCCCGCACCGCGCTAGGGTACTACGTCAGTATTTATTCCAATTTTGAAAAACAAACCGAGTGGTCAGCGCCCTCCTATGTACGGGCCGCCCTGATCATGGATGGCCAGGGTAAACGACGGGAAGCCCTGCTGATCCTCCAGGACATGCTGCGACGCATGCATGAGCAGGATCACCCCGCCGTGGACCGTGCGAAAGAACTCTTCAATCAATGGAAAAATGAATTTATCATTTCTCAATAAACCACTCACCTTGAGCAGTATCCGTGGATACGGGGCGGGGCTTTTTGCGTTCGTCCTCCTGGGAGGTTTCTCCCTGGCGGCGGATACCCCGGGACGGGCTTTTCTCATCGACGGGCGGGTGGTTCCCGGCTGGATACAGAGGGTGGAAGAGAATGGCGTGGTCTGGAAAACCGCTTCCGGGCAGGTGGGGACATTTCCCATGGATCGGGTCAGGGAAATCCGGCTGAAACTCCCGGATGATTTTCGAAATGCACAGCAACAGCTTTCGAACCAATCCGATCCGGAAGCCATTCGGATACTGGAGGCCTATGCAAATACATCCAATCCGGACAGCTACTATCCTGTGCCTGGAAATCTGGCCAGTGAAGCCGTCCGGGTCCTGTTCCTTCACTACCGGAGCGAAGGAAGGGCGGAACAAGCAGCCGTCTGGGCAGACCGATACAACCCCGGTTTGCTTCCCCGGGTGGAGAAACCGCCGCTGCTGAATCTCTACCGCCGTTTCACCTCCCCTCCGGATGACTCGTTTTTTGAAACCGCAAGGAGCCTTCAGGAGAATGCCGAAGAACCCCTTCGTCTGGAAATCCAATATCTCCTGGGTGTGGCATACGAAATGCATGAAGAAAACGACCAGGCTCTGCTCGCGTATGCCCGGGTGTACAGTCCGGCCGGAGGTGTGAGCAACCCTTATGGGGAAAAAGCCATCGACCGCTCCCACCGTCTTCTGGAGGACTCCGCCTCTGCTTTGGGTGCGGATAGAGAATCTTTACTACATAGTCTGGAAACCATAAGGCACCTGCTCTACGGAACTCCCTGATGCAGGGGCCCAACCTCGAAAGGAACACCGAATAGATGAAAACAACACTCTGCCTCATTGCATGCCTCATGCTGACCCTCACCGCTGCAGCACGTGACCTGGTTCAACTAAAAAACGGAAAACGCACTCCGGTCCCCATCCAGACGGATGCACGTTATCTGAATCCCTGGCCCGAAACGGAGGAGCAGCGGTTTATGGAGAAAGCCGCACACCTGATCGAACATTTTGGTGGTCAGCAGAATAAAGGAAGCACGGTCAACGAACAGGAAAAGTCATTTTACCCCATGGCCATGTTCCACATTCTCGCCGGCAGAGAGGAGGAAGGCGCAAAGGCGTTGATGCAGCCGCAACAATACGACCCCAAACCCTTTCACGCGTTCACCGGCGGATTCGATTTCTGGTTCGGCTTCACCCTCAAAGGGCAGGCGCGCAAATATTTCCATTTCGGCTCTTATCTCACCCCGGAATACCGGAAACGCTTCGAAGCCGCCTTTGCGGATTGGACCCGCACCGATCCTCGCAGCACCCCCCATCCGCATTACCAGAAATACGATCCGAAAAAACAGGGATGGACGCCTGAACGCTTCGGAAACCGGTCTGTGGACGGCAGGCGAACCGATAATCTCTATGCCATGACCACCGTCACCACTTACCTCTTTGCCGAAGCGGCGGGAAATGAAGAGGTCAGACAGCTCTCCTGGGAGCGGATCAAAGACTACGGGGTGACGATGTATATGAACGGTATTGGAGAGTGGGACAGTGAAAATTATCTGGGACACACCATGTCCGCCTATCTCAATCTTTACGATTTTGCGGAGGATCCCAAGGTCAGGATGCATGCCAAAGGCATGCTGGACTGGATCAGCACCGCCATGGCCGTCAAATACTGGAGAGGTGGCTGGGGCGGAGCCATTAAACGGGACTATGGAAACATCATGGCCCTGGAAGGATTGGCCCTGCAGGCCGCGCATCTCTACTTTGACGATCTGGGACTGAAGACCGATGGTGACCGGGATGATGTCTACCATATTACCAGCGCCTACCGTCCTCCGATGGCCGTCGTGCAGCTGGCACGGGGGGAGATCGACAAACCGGTGGAACTGCTGATCAGCCACCCCACCTACGAGAACTGGAAAAAGGACAGTTCCGGACGCAGTGGCCGTGATTATCCCAATTTTCATGAAACCTTTTATTTCGGACATCACTACCGTTTTGGCTCCCTTCCCGGAGGGAACGGTGGAGACATCTCCGGCTTTTCCATGATTACCGAAAACAGCCAACGTGGCGTGGACTATTTCAAAATCGGACACAATATGGGGAAGGACCGCAAAAAAATCGCGAAGGGCAATACCCTGACACGTTCGAGATTTATCACTACAGATGCAGGCAAGACCAACGTCGCCCAGTATCGGAATCTGGCCTTGTATGTGACCGACAAAGGGGATGCCCCATTTTATCTTCTCTGTGCTCCGGGATCCATCCGCAAGGTACACAACGGGATCCAGTTTCTGAAACACGAAAAAACCTGGATCGCCCTGACCGCCATTGGGCTGACCTGGGAGGGACGGGATGCAGAACTGAGCGAGGGGTTCAGCCCCGCCGGTGACATGCTGACCGCCCGGGGGACGGGAAAAGAATATGCGGGATTCGCGATGGAGATTGGTGAACCTGAAACCCACGGCACCTTTGAGAACTTTGTCCGCAGGGTCACCACCGCCTCGATCTTGAAACAGGAGGCACCGGATACCTGGATGTACACCGGAATGAACGGCTCCTCCGTGGGTCTGAAACATACCGGATGGATTCCCGGCCCCTTTCAAAATAAAAAGGACCAGCCCTGGGTTCTGGAAAGGGTCCGCCCCGCGGAAGAGGTCTACGAAGGCTATCCCACGGTGTGGAGGAACGGCACCCGGCACGACTGGCAGGAGAATCATTTTGCCCAGTATCAGAACCCCGTCAACCCCGACGAGGGCCCGGTCTACCTGGGATTCAAAGAGGGCCACCTCAAGGTCCTCTCCAACGACTGGGAGTTCGAAGGAATCATGGAGCCGGACGGAAGCTTCAGCTTCCAAAATATAAAACGATGACCCCCGGAATCCGGTTTTTGCATCCCCACCCCATACCCATGAAATCCATTCCGATCCTTCTCATGCTCTCCATGTTCATCCGCCTGCATGCAGCTGACCCGGCCCTGCGCCCGGATGATGACTGGATGCGCTCTATGAAACAGCGTCTTTTCCCGATCGCCTCAAAAGGGTGGCGGATCGACAATGGAAACCGTGACGGGGATGTGGGAAAATGGACCTGGAGCCCACTGCTGGCCAACATGGCGGCAGAGCCCGAAGGAATCCCGAGCCTTATCAACGGCAAAGGAGCCGAACTGATCAACAGCCGCTACGCCGGAAGCTTTTTCAAGCCGTTCAGCGCACCCGGTTACTCCATGTATTATTTTCAGTTCAAAGACCGGCTTCCCCCGGTTCAGATTGAAAAAGCACATCAGATGATCCGGGAAAAAGGCTTTGAACAGATGAGCCGTCCGGACGGTCGGATGGATCCGATTTATGATCTCACCGAATTCAACAGCGAAAATTTCAACTGGATGAGCCGCCTGGCCGGGGTGCAGTGGGCACACGAGCTGAAGGATCAGGAATGGATTTCTTTCTTTGAAACCCATCTGAACAACCTCACCCGCGCCCTCTACCACACCGGACGCATCGAGTGGAATTCCAACAATTACTGGGGGCACTCCATGAATCCCGTGATTGTGCTGGCCACCCACGCCCCCACCGAAAAAATCCGCACCCAGGCCACTGCCATCGCTGACTGGATGGTGTTCGAAGCGGCCCTTCATTACCTCGACGGATTTCAGGTCGCCCCTGACTCCCGCGCCAAGACCAACGCCTACAAACCCTTTGCCGGTTCCGTGTGGCCCTATACCTATCTGTATTTCCAGACCAGTTCCAAGCCATCCTATTCTCAGGAGGATGCCAAAAAGGAATTCGGCAGCAGCGAAGTAGGCCTTTTGTCCTGGAGCACCTACCGTCCGCCTCAGGTGGCCATCGATATCGCTCAGCGCAAGTTCCCCACTCCGGTGGAAATCCAGTCCGCCAAACCGTTTTACCATCTGGACCATGACAACTACGCCGACTGGAAAGGCGATACCGAACGATCACGCCGGTTTGAATTCGAAACCCTCTATCTGGAACAGGACTACACCCTGGCCAGCGTCGCCACCCTCCGGCCGAACGGCCTGTACAGTTTCCAGCCGGGCGGACGGGAACAGAAACCCTTCAGCGAGCAGAATGTTTGGCGCTGGGGGGTGAAAGGAAATGGAAACGGTGCTCTGCAGGTCTTTGGCAATGCCGGACCCGAAGGCGGCTGGGGGAACGGATGGGACACCATGGCCCAGCGTCAGCCCTGGGAACAGATCGGACAATACCGCAACGTCATAATGCGCCTGTTCCGGAATCTCGACCGCGCCTGGGTGGCCATTCCGGTGGAGGCAAAAACCGAAACCGACAACCAGGGCCGCCTGTTTGTCGATATGGGACACGGCGTCTACGGAGCTTTCCTCCCCTATCATTCCACAGGTCTGGATCAGGAGAAGTTTCCCTTCCGGGGCGAACGGCAAACCCACCACCGCTTTGTGTGGACTTTGAATCCGAACACCCTGAGCGCGGTGGTCCTCGAGGTCGGCACCCGGGAGGAGTACGGGAGTTTCTCCGCCTTTCAGTCGGCCATCCGCACCCAGGCCGCCTTCACCTCACCCGGACCGGATCAGCTGGGCTACCGCAGCCCCACCGGCCGGGTGCTGGGCATGGAACATACCGGGGTCACCACCTATTCGATGGTAAACGGGGATGTGGTCGATCCTGCAGGCAAACTTCCGCGCGTCTGGCGGGACGGAGAGGAGGTCGATTTCGACACCTGGGACAGCTACCGCGTCACTCACGGATTCCCGCTCATCGAACAGAAATGGGGGAGCGGAGTGCTGGAGGCCCGAAGTAATGAGAACCGCATTCGAATCCAGGTCGATCCGGAAACCGCCGAAGTCCACTACGGCCCCTGAGAAAGAAGTTTATCTGGTTCACTCAACAGCTTTCTTTCACATAAGGATGTGTCTCCCCTCATCCTCTCCGGCAGACCCGCCCTGCACTGCCGCAGCGCCAAGGCCAGCCTCGAGCTTCCGGCACACCGGCTCGGACCCACCCGTGGACACCTCGCCCTCTGGTTCTGCCCCTTGGAGGAGCTGTCCCAACACCCCATGATCTGGCGGACCTGGGCCTCCAATGGCATCGGACACACCGTGCCCCTGGTCACCGACAACGGCGAAGACCCGGACCCCGCCAGTGCCGCGCTTTCCCTCTACTGGCAACCCCACTGGGGTCACCCTTTTATGGCCAAATTCGCCCGCGGCCGGGATTTTCCTGATATGCATCAGCCGGAACGTAAATTCTGCATCGAGGGCTGGATCGAATCGCTGGAGCGGGGACACTGGTACCGTCTCGACCTGGCTTGGGACCATGAACAAAGCGAACACCGGCTGTACCTGAACGGGATCCTCGCGGGACGCTCCAATCAGTATGCCCGACGCCCCGGAGCCTGGGATCCCGTCGGGCCCTCGCTGTTTCTGCGCAGTCCCCAGATCGCCTATGGCGGTATCGACACCTGGCCCGGGCCCCTCTCCGAAGAGGAGATCGCTGCACAATACGCAGCGGAGGCCCCGCCGGAAAACCTGGATCTGGACCGCCATCTGCTCCGCTCGCTCACCGGAGAAGGGAACCAGTGCCGCAACCTTGATGAGGAGACCACCGACTGGCTCCCTGCCCTGGAACTCGATCTTTCCGAACCCAAACAGGCGGACCATTTTCAATTGCAGGGCTGTCCGAACTGCCTGCACTGGGAATCCGACGGACTCCGCATCGCCACCCCACAGAAAGAACCCTTCCTGCCCCGCGAAGGCGAGGACCTCGATCAGATGTATCTGTGGTGCAAACAGGAATTCCGGGGCGATCTCTACATTGGTTTCGACTTCATGCCGCTGGAGCACGGCGGACTCAGTATCCTCATCCCCCGCGCCTCCGGTATGCAGGGCGAACCGTTTCTGGAGGACTATCCACCGCGTACCGACGGGTCCATGCAGATGATCCACTCCTCCGATGTCCGGATGTACCATTGGGAATTCTTCCGGGAAATGGACGACGTCCGCAATGATGTCCCCACCCACGCCATCGTCAAATGGCCCTGGGAAACGGTCCTCGCCACCGGCGTTGCCGCTTCCCCTTTCCGTTTCCGTGAATGGAACCGGATCGAGTTTCTGCAGATCGGCGACCACATCACCGGCACGGTGAACGGCGAAACCGTCCTGGATGGACGCGACAAAGCCCACGCCGGCAAAGGCCCCACCCTGAGACACGGTGTCTTTGCGTTGCGCTGCATGGTGCGTACCGCGGTCAGGGTTCGAAATCTGGTGGTGAAAACCCACTCTTTATGATCACCCAGACAGAGGACAGAATGATTTTTTTGACAGGATGATGTATGGGGTGCCAGGATTGGATTCTGCACACGAAAATAGAAGGATTCTTTTCTGTCAGCCCCGCTTCTCATAGGGAAAATTTGGAAGAATCGCTTTTACACAATGCTAAAAAATTATCCTGTCACATAGTTGACCCGCCGGGACGTCGGGCCCTACGACAAATCATCCTGCCTCTTTCCCAACCCACTTGCCAACTATCCACCTTTCCTTTATCTCCCACCCATGAACTGGTGGACTCAACCCAAACAGCCCGAAGCCTGGTGGACAACTCCGGTCACCAATCCGGACCACATCACCATCGGCTCCGGTTCCGCTATCGCCCCCACCGCGGTGCTGGACGGCAATTCGGGCTCTATCACCCTGGGTGAACGCAACATCATCTCCCCCGGAGCACTGCTCATTCCCTATGGCGGGTCCATTACGCTGGGGGATGACTGCTCGGTGAATCCCTACTGCGTGCTCTACGGACACGGCGGACTCACCATCGGCAACGGGGTGCGCATCGCCGCGCATTCGGTGATTGTCGCCTCCAACCACGATCTCTCCGATCCCGACACCCCCATTTACCAGCTCCCCACCGTCAATCAGGGCATCACCATCGGCGACCATGTCTGGGTCGGCGCGGGGGTGCGGATCCTCGACGGCGTCACCATTGGCGAAAACGCGGTCATCGCCGCCGGGGCGGTGGTGGCCAAAGATGTTCCCGCCCACGCCATCGTCGGTGGTGTGCCGGCCAAAGTGATCAAGATGCGGAAATAGAGGGGGACGAATCAGCCGGACGTGCCGCATCCTGCGGCGGCCCCTCAACCCAAGCCCTCTGAAATCCAGACCGATGAAACCCGTCCCGCCCTGCGGGACACCTCCGGCTGTTTTCCGCCGCAGGATCCGTCTTCGCCCTCCGGGCTACGCCGGGACACGTGCGGCGCCTCCGGCTGTTTAGCAATGCCCCCACCTGAAACTCATGCCTTGAAAGACAACCTGTTAAAAGACATAAAATGCAACGCATGAACACCGCGCTCCTCCAATCCCTCCGCAACGATGCGATCCGCTTTCTGAAAAGCCGTCAGACTTCCGGCAAACCGTTCGGGCATTTCTCCCAATGCGCCCACGCTTTTGCCTCCGACGAACTCTCCGCCCTTACCGTGGCTCTGGAGCTTTGGAAGATGCTGGGAATTCCCCTCCCCGATTCAGATCTGACCTACGTCCACAAACGCATCCAGTCCATGCAGCATCCCGACACCGGCCTGCTGATTGATCCGGCCTGGCATGGCCGCCTCAGCGACGAGGGAGCCTATATGCCCACCACAGGCGACAGCTTTTTCACCCGCTCGGCGGTGTGCGCGCTGGAAGCCTGGGACCTTCACCTGAAACGTCCTGTTGCCTATCTTCAACAACTGACCCCGAATGAATGGCTTCCCTGCATCCTCTGGGGACGCGGCGGACACGACCCGTTCGCTCTCGGAGATCTGGCCGTGTTGCTGAAGCACAACCGGAGCCTCGGTGTCTCCGGAGCAGCGGAACTCCACGATTCGTTTCTGGAAGCGGTCGCCGCAAAACAGGATCCCGCCACCGGACTGTGGATCAATGGTGATCCTGCTGATGCGCTTTTCCCCGGCGCTGGCGAAAATCGATCAGCAGGGGGCGTGAGGAGGCCCCCTACTTCTTCGCGGGCATCCCGAACGCGCGGCGGTAGGCGCCCGTGGCCTCCCCCTGCCCCACGCCGAACGGATCATCGACTCCTGCCTCGCCGCCTGCCGGGACGACCGATTTTACAGCTGGGACACCGGCTTCGCCTGTAACGATCTCGATCTTGCCCTCGTCCTCTATTCCGCAGCATTCGACACAGACTACCGCCGCGATGACATCCGCGACTGGGCCCGCGAACGTCTGCCCCTGATCCTCGACATTCAAAAGCCCGACGGCGGATTCTCCTTCTATCACGACCGCGCCATGGACCGTCACTGCCACCTCGCGGTCAGTCCCGGCGAAGCTGAAGCCGACCTCTGGGGCACGCTCATGTACCTGGGCTGCATCCGCATGATGGTCTGCCTCGGCTATCCCGGTCTGCAAGTCCCCTGGGGCATCAGCCAGGTGCATGCGGCGCGGGGCTGAAGGTGATATCCAAATCCTGTCTATCCGCGCGCAACCAGCCGGACAGACCGCTCAACTCCCAGCGTCAAGTCACCTGGGACAGTACCGAATCCACTTTCCTGTTGAAAATTCAGAACATCAATTACCTCTAAAAAATGCTCAAACGTTGACCTCCGTAGGCCCCGACGTCCCCCTGGCCGTTCCCGCGTCCTCGCGGGCAGGCGGCGGGGAAATCGACCCATCGGGACGATGGGTCCTACGCCCGGCGGGGCAACAAACAACAGTCTT
>CAZVCO010000018.1:0-4054 GCA_964625795.1 uncultured Verrucomicrobiota bacterium
ATTTCCGGGAGCGACTGGAGCTTCTGATTGAAAACGGAGTGCTGGCGATCGTGATTGTCCTGGCCATTCTGGCGATCTTTCTGGAGTTCCGTCTGGCCTTCTGGGTGATGATGGGAATGGTGACCTCCTTCGTGGGCGGGTTGTTCTTTCTCCCACTGATCGGGGTCAGCATCAATATGGTCTCCATGTTCGCCTTCCTGGTGGTGCTGGGCATCGTGGTGGATGATGCGATTGTGGTGGGGGAGAATGTGTACGAATATCAGTCGAAGGGGATGTCGGCCGTGGACGCGGCTATCCAGGGAGCCCGGGATATCGCCGGTCCGGTGGTGTTCAGTATTCTGTCCACCGTGATCGCGTTTCTCCCGCTGCTTTTTCTCCCCGGCACCACGGGAAAATTCTGGAAACCGCTTCCGGCGGTGGTGATCACGGTCCTCCTGATTTCCATGCTGGAGGCGTTGTTCATTCTCCCGGCCCACTTAAAGCACATCCACGAACGCGAGAAGACCGGGAACCGCTTTTCCAACTGGATGCATGAGCGTCAGCAGGCCTTTGCGGGAAGGATAAATCATTTCATCCAGACGTACTACCGCCGCTTCCTGAAAACATGTCTGCAGTGCCGGTACGTGACGCTTTCAGTAGCCCTGGGGCTGCTGCTGGTGGTCGGCAGTTACGGATGCAGTGGTCACATGGGAATGATTATGATGCCGGAGGTGCCGGCGGATGAGATCGAAGTCGGGATCCGGCTTCCGGTGGGCACCACGGTTGCCCAGGCGGGGGAGACCGCGCTGGATGTGACTGAATCCACTCTCCGAATGTTTGAGGAACACAATCTTTACGAACATGCGGAAGGGGTGAAAACCAATGTGCGGGGGCAGAATTTTATCGACGTGGAAATCGTGATGAAGCGTCCGGAAGAGCGGACGATGTCCGCCAAAGACGTGATTGAGCTCTGGCGGGACAACATCGGGGATATCCGCGGGGTGGACCAGATGACGTTTGAAGCGGAACGCGGACCCGGCGGCTGGCGGGATGACATCAGCGTGGACATCAGTCTGGACGATATCCAAATGCTGGAGAAGGCGGCGGAACGGCTGGTGGCCGAGGCGGAGTCGTTCTCCACCACCCGGGATATCAGCGACAACTACAACCGCGGTAAACTGCGCTTTGATTTCAAACTGCGGCCCGAGGCCCGCCGTCTGGGTCTGACCTCGTCCGAGGTGGGACAGCAGCTGCGGGATTCCTTTTTTGGCGCGCTTGCGCTGCGTCAGTTGCGCGGCACCAACGAATTCGAGGTGCGGGTGAAACTGCCGCTGGCAGAGCGGAGAGATCTGTACCACCTGGAGGATAAAGTCATCCGCGCGCCGGACGGAACCGAGGTGCCGCTGATGGACGTGGTGGAACTGGTGCGGAGTGAAGCGTACACCTCCATTAACCGCCGCGCGGGCCGGCGCATCGTCACGGTAGGCATGAATGTGGAGCCGAAGAGGGCCATCACCCGGGTGATCGAATCCCTGAACATGGAAGTCCTTCCGCAGCTTCGTTCCGAATTTCCCGGACTGACCTGGTCCTTTCAGGGCAGTCAGGCTGAGATGCGGGAGTCCACCCAGTCGTTGTGGGGAGGGTTCGCCCTGGCCATGGGGGTGGTGTACGCCATGCTGGCCATTGCCTTCGGCAGTTATGTTCAGCCGCTGATTATCATGGTGGCCATTCCTTTCGGACTGGTGGGGGCGGTGATCGGACATATCATGCTGGGCTTTGATCTGTCGCTGATCAGTCTGATGGGACTGGTGGCCCTTTCCGGAGTCGTGGTCAACGACTCTCTGATCATGGTGGATTACGCGAATCGGAACCGGGGAGATTCCTCCGCCATGGACGCCATTCTGCAGGCCGGAGTAAGGCGGTTCCGTCCCATTCTACTGACCACACTGACCACCTTTGGCGGGCTGACCCCCATCATTCTGGAAACCTCCACCCAGGCGGCCTATCTGATTCCCATGGCCATTTCTCTGGGCTTTGGAATTCTGTTCGCCACCATGATCATTCTGGTGATGGTGCCCTGCCTGTATCTGGTTCTGGAGGATGCGAAAGGACGGTTTGGACAGGAGTCGTCCGCAGTCTGAACGCCAGGCGGAGAAAGGGTTTTCGGGTTCTTTGTTGGTACCTGGGACCGAAACCGATTAGGGTGTAGCCATGTGGTTCTGGATTCTGCTTTTCCTTTTATACGCCTGCAGTGTGTTTCTGGTGGGACATGTGTGTCTGTCCCGCAAGAACACCACGTCCCTGATTCTGTGGACCTGCTGGCTGTTGGCCTTTCCACCCCTGGGGATTCTGCTTTATTTTCTTCTGGGGACAGAGAGCATTCAGAAGAAACGGCTGGAGCGCTTTGAAAAGATCAGCCACGGCCGGGATGGCGGTGCGGACCCCCATGACATCCCCGGGGTGCTCACTCATCTGGAGCGGGTGGACCGGAATGTGATTTCGTTTATGTCCCGGCCTGAGCTGATGTGGGGAGGGGATGACTATTACCGCCGGTTGATTGAGGACATGGATGCCGCCGAGCATTTTATTCATATTCAAAGTTATGTCTGGAGGCCGGACGAGGAGGGTCAGCGGGTACTGGATGCCGCCTGCCGGGCCGCGGACCGCGGAGTGGAGGTCCGGGTGATGACCGACGAGTTCGGATCGATGAAAACCGACCGCAGCTTTTTTCAGCCGCTGGAGGACAGCGGGGGAGAGTTCAGCTGGTACTCCACGGTGCAGACCCGCCGCAGCCGGTTCTTTTTCAATCTGCGGAATCACCGCAAGGTGAATATCATCGACGGCACCATCGGATATGTGGGCGGCATGAATATCGGGAAGGAATACACCGGCCGCCAAATCGGACCCTGGACGGATTTACAGATGAGGTTCACCGGTCCGGTACTGCTGGATCTGGAGGATACCTTTGCCGAGGACTGGCTGTTCGCCACCCGTCAGCGGCTGGATGATGAACGCTACTATCCCGGGCCATCTGAAAAAGAGGGGGCGGAGATCCCTCTGTCGGTGGTGCAGAGCGGACCGGATCAGCTGGACCCCTCTTATCTGAAAAGTTTCAACCTCATCTGCAATTCCGCAGAGGAAAAGCTGGATCTTTTCACACCCTATTTTGTGCCGAATGAAAACCTACTCATCACCATCCAGACCGCGGTGGCCCGCGGCGTGCGGGTACGGCTGTTGATTCCCACGCTGAATGAACATCAGTACATGGTTGATATCGGCCGCGCTTACTATGAGCCCCTGCTGGAGGCCGGGGTGGAGATTTATGAACTGCCCGGCCGGGTGCATCACACCAAGGCCTTCCGGGTGGATGAGGACATTGTGTTTGCCGGCTCCCATAATCTGGATGTGCGGTCCTATAAACTCAACTTTGAGTTGTCCTTTTGCTTCCGCTGTCCGGACACCGCCCGGGAGATGGACCAGGTGTTCGGTGATCTTTTCCGCGACTCCGAAAGGATTGAGGAGGAGGCGTTTAAAGCCCGGCCGCTGTCTGAAAAGCTCAAACAGGGTGTGGTGCGCCTCTTTGGTCCGATGCTGTAAGGGGAGATGCGGATGCGGTTGGTCAGTTATAATTTTCAGAACCGCCGGGGGGAGCCACCGGCAGAACGCCAGGCACGCTGTGAGCGGTGTGCCGCTTTTCTCAAGTATTTGAAACCGGACGTGGTGGGACTTCAGGAGGTCACTCCGGATGCCTGGAAGGAACTGCACCGATGTCTGGGCGAGCCGGCGTCGGTCTATCTTCCCCGGGTGGACGGTCAACACGCCGGGGAGGGAACGCCGCTGTTCTGTCTGAATGACCGGATTCAGATTGAAGAGAAGGGCGGATTCTGGTTTTCGGAGACTCCCGATGTTCCGTCACTCTCCTGGCGTGCGGCCCATCCCCGGGTATGTGCGTTTCTGCAGCTACGGGATCCGGTGGCCGGCTCCTGCTGGCTGTTCAATCTGCATCTGGACCACAAGAGCCGGGCCGCCCGACGAAACAGTCTGCGCCTGCTGCGGGAGCGGATCGAAGAGGTGA
>CAZVCO010000018.1:4064-20135 GCA_964625795.1 uncultured Verrucomicrobiota bacterium
TCAATATGCCCGGCTATCGAAAGGAGATCCGGAGCTTTCTGGACGGAGATCCCCTGCTGGTGGACGCGACCCGCTTTCATCCGGTTGGCGCGTTGCGCCCGACTTTTTTAGGCTGGGGGCCTTTCCGGCTGGCCAAAGCGCGGATTGATCTGTGTCTGCATACCAAAGGTCTGAGGGCCGACCGCTATCAGGCCGTTCATCCTGAGTGGGAGGATGAGGTGATCTCGGATCACCGGGCGGTGGTGGTGGACCTGTCTCCGGTGCCGTCACCGGCGTGAAGGATCTTCCGGGTGCTGAGGGTGATGCGCCAGCTTACCCAGCTGAAAATGATCACCCCCACGGCAAACAGCAGGCCCTGCCAGAGAGGGAGACGTTGTTCGCTTTCCAGCGTTTTTGTGGCAATGGAGCCGGCATACACCACGATCAGGGTTCCGGGAATCATCCCGAGATAACTGAAGAACAGGTAAGGCAGGAAGCGGACCTTCAGAGAACCGAAAAACAGGTTTCCGGTCATGAAATGAAAGAAGGGGCTCAGACGAAGCAATGTCACCAGCCAGAGGCCCTCCTCCTCAATCGCACGGTGAAGGGCACGGAAAATCCGATTCCGGAACATGGACCAGTCCTGAATGCGCGGCCACAGGAACCGTCCCATCCAGAACCCGAGGGAGGTGCCCGACAACAGAATCACTGTGGCGAGGGCAAATCCGACTGGAACTCCGAACAGCATGCCGGACGAAAACACCAGAATGGAGACCGGAAGAAATAGGGAGGTGAGCAGAATGCCGATGGCGACGAATATCGCCTTTCCCGCCATGCCGGTCTCCTGCAATGACTCCAGATTTGGTAACAACCATTCACGGAACGGGAGGCCGCGCAGTAACAGCAGCAGACCGGCAAAACACAGCCACCCCAGCAGGGGTTTGACCAGGTGTTTTTTTGACTGGGAGGAGGTGTCGGTCATAAGAAAGGCCGGCGGTACACCGCGAAGGTGTGGGGAACCGGCGGGTTTTGGTCATCGTCGTAGCGGTGGAGGTGAATCTCCTCCAGGCCCTCCCGGACAAATCCGTGCAGTTCTTTGGGATGAAGGGGAAGCGGCATGATGTCCTCCGGTGCTTCGGAGTCGCGGCTGCGGCAGGACACCAGCAGCGAGCCTCCGGGAGCCACCAGGCTGGAAATGGCGGACACGGCCTGACCGCGGGCGTTTCCCCGCAGGGCCTGAACGGTGTTGCATTCGTAGACCAGATCGAAGCCGTGCTTCCATTCGGGCGGCAGGGTGAACAGATCGGCAACGCGGTAATCGACGGCGCTGTCCGGCCAACGGTCCCCGCACATGCGGATGGCGGATGGCGAGATGTCAAACGCGGTGACCTGGAGATCCAGGCCGGCCAGAAATTCCGCATCATCCCCCAGTCCGCATCCCACCACGATCGCCCGGCTCTCCGGGTGTGGTGGATGCGATTCACACCAGGAGGTCAGACAGGGTCCGGGAGCCAGATCCGCCCAGTGAACCGCCTCAATCTTTCCCCCGGCCCGGGCATAATAATCCTCGAACCAGCCATTGGGATCGCCTGCGTCCGCATAGTGGTCGGCCAGTTTCCGGGTGGTGTCAGCGCTGTGGGTCATGGGATTCAGTGTTCCGCACATCCATCAGGTTGCAAGCGCTGCGTTCATGCTTTTGGGCATGACAGGATCACTCCGCAGATCGTGCGCCGGTAAACCGAGCAGTCAGGGCGAAGCAGAAGGCATTGCAGAAGACACCGACCACCAGACCGTCCATTCCGGTCTGTTCCCGGAAGAAGGCGTTCCAGAGCAGGGTGCCGGAGATGCCGCCCACCGCTCCGGCGATAAAAGCGGGACGGGAGGTTCGCCATCCGAGAAAGGCCGCGGCCAGCGGAACGAGAATGATGGGGGCCCAGAAATTGTAGGCCAGGATCAGGATGTCGAGAATGCTGGTGATCCGGATGGCGAAGAAGACCGCCAGGAGTCCGGTGAGGGCATTGACGATTTTGGCCAGCAGAAGATGGGTTTTGGAGGAGAGGTCGGTGCTGCGGAGGGGCAGGATGATATCGTTGACGAAGCCGGTGGCCGCCCCGTTGAGGAAGGAGTCCGCCGAGGACATCACAATCGAGATGACACCGGCCACCACCAGTCCGCGGATTCCAACCGGCAGGGCCTCCTGGATGACATAGGGCATGGCCAGGTTGGCATCCAGTCCGGGGTTCAGCGCGTAGGCGACCAGTCCGATCACGCCGGTGATGGCGAAGAAGGGGAAGGAAAAGATGCCGCTCCACCAGGTTCCCCGGGCGGTTTCCCGGGGGCTTTTACCGATAAACAACCGCTGCACATAGGGAGGGACCAGGGTTTCGCCCAGCAGAAAGGTGAGAAAGAGGGAGACAAATCCCACCAGTGGAACGCCGCCGGTGGGCAGGGCAAGATGACCTGGGGGCAGGGCCTCCATCACCGCGCTCACACCCCCGGCTTTGATCACGCCCATGACCAGGGCCAGGGGAATGCCAATAGCCAGCACGAAAAACTGCACGATATCCGTCAGTACCACCGCCCGCATGCCTCCCACCGTGGAGTAGACAATGACGATGCCGCATCCGATGAGAATTCCGGTGACCGGGCGGAGACCGAGAAAAACGTTGAATACGATCCCCATTGCCCCCACCTGTGCGCCGACGATCCCCGCGCACAAAAGGACAGAGAAGATGCCGGTGACGACCTGACCGGTTTTTCCATAGGCCTCCCGCATGACATCGCCGGTGGACATCGCATTGGGAAAGCGGTGAATGCGGGGGGCGATGTAGGTGGCCACCAGCAGCTCTTTTATACTGAATCCCCACAGGGCCACCACATTCATGATCCCGAACAGAAACACCTTCTCCGCGTTCCCGGTGGAGAATCCGCCGCCGATATAGGAGGCCGACAGCGTGGCAAAGACCACCCAGGCCGGGTAGGAGCGGCCCGCGACCGAAAAGGATTCGAGGTTGTGAACCTTGCGCCCGGTCCAGATCCCCATGAGGAGAATCGCGATTAAATAAACGCCTACGATAAGAGGATCAATCAACATACTTCACTGCCTGGTAGAGGTGGTCGTGCAGATCCTCCCTCTCAATCCTGAGCCGGAAGAGAAAGCGTTTTCTCAAGATAATGCGCGGTTTAGAGACAGGCCTGCAGAGTTGTGGCCAGATCCTGCAGACGGGGAGGGGAGCCTTCGCAATGGAAATCCGACCGGCTGCAGGCCCAGCCGGTTGCCGATCCGGGACCGGGGTGTCCATGGGTGCCTCCGATTTTTGAAGTATCGGTGCTCACCTGCCAGGGTACCCGTCCGAAAAACAGTTCGCAAGGATCGAAGCCCGGTTTGTTGTGAATGTCCACATGGGTGGCGAAATCGGGGGCTTCTGCCGGGTCGGTCCACCAGGGATAGGCGAACCAGCGGCCGGGCTCGGCCAGCAGAATGAGCGTTCCGGAGTTCGGATGATCCAGTTCCGGAAGTTCCGAAGGTCGGAGAATCTGTGCGATCCCCTCCAGATTCCCGAGCACCGCGGCGGTGAACTCGACGTCCTTTTCATTCGGGATGTGGACGTGGGCGATGGCGTGATCCGCCACTGCGAAGGCCCGGGCATTGAATAAATCCGGATAGGCCATTTTTTTCACCCGCTGGATGTCCAGCAATCCGGCTTTCCGCAGAGCCCGGTTGGGAAAGACGGCGGGACCGGTGACCGGCTGCATGGCGTAGTCTCCCCATACCAGCAGATTCCGGTCGGTCTTTTCAGCCGCGAGACGGAGGGTGGTGAGAAATCCGTCGAGTTCGTCCAGCGCTTTTCCGGCTGAGGGATGACCCGGTCCGTGCCGCTGGGCATCGTAATCCAGGTGAGGGAGATAGGTGAGGAGGAGATCCGGACAGGTATCGGACTCCTGCATGACGGCGCAGGTGGCTTCGACAATCCACTGGGTGGATTTCCGGGAGGCCAGCGGCCCCCAGTAATGCATGAGGTTAAAGGGACGTCCCACTTTGGCATGCAGCCAGGCTTCGAGATTGGCCGGCTGGGTGTAACAGGCCTGGATCATGCCGCCGCTGTGTTTGTGAATGGGACGGGGGGAGACCACCAGGTCGACCTTCTCTCCCAGACTCTGCTGCCAGAACATCAGGCCGACGGTGCCGCCCCGTTGACGGAAGTCCTCCCAGATGCGCGGGCCCTGGACCTGGGCGGCGGCCTGTTCCCAGAACATTGGACGGCGGAGCGCGGGGTGATAGAGTCCGTTGGCCACCATGCCGTGGGTGGAGGCGGGGGCTCCGGTGCGGAATTCCGCCTGGGCGGTACAGGTCACCCCGGGGGTGGGGGGGGTCAGGGGTGAGAAGCGGAGGCCGCCGAGGGTGGGTCGCTCCTGCAGCAGGTTCCAACCCAGTGCGGCGCACTGCACCACCAGCCATTTGGAATGACGTTCACTCATGCGGGCCCCACATAGCCATCCGTGACGACAAATTCACTCCGGTCGTCCGCCTCAATGCGGATGCCGAACACCTCCGGATCATGGGTCAGCAGCAGCAGACTGTCATCCCCGGCAATGCGGGGGAGCCATTCCCGTTTCCATGCCCGGGTTTTCAGCGGATAGGTGTCGTAGGCGGTCTGGAAGACCATGCGGAGATGATGCTGAGTGGGGCAATTGTCGCCGGCAAACAGGGCGGAACTCACTTTCAGATCGGAGCCCGCCAGTTCGGGCTCCACCATGAAGATGCCTGCCTGACCCTCGGTGTGGCCTTCAGATGGAAGCAGGTAGATGCCTTCGAACACCTCCGGTTCGTCATCCGGCACCGGGAAGATGCGGTCGCTCAACTGCTCAAAGGTCCGCTGGATGGATTCCGGATAGGATTTATACAGCAGGGGGTCGCCGCAGGTGACGCAATCCGCCTCTTTGGCACGTAGAAAGATCTCCGCATTGGGAAACACCGGTTCTCCCTCCGGGGTCAGCAGTCCGCCAGCGTGATCCCAGTGTGCGTGGGAAAGCAGAATAAAGTCGATATCGGAGAAGGTTTTGCCGGCGGTTTCGAGTGACCGGGGAAGAAGCCAGTTTTCCTCCAGCTGATGATGGGAGCGCTCGCGTTCCGGGAACCAGGCGGGATCGCCACAGCCGGTGTCAACCAGTCCGGTTTTGTCTCCGGTCTCAATCAACAGCACATTGGCCCGCTGGGGAATACAGTTGTGTTCATCCGGGGTGACCCGTTTCTGCCAGAGGGCTTTGGGCACCAGTCCGAACATGGCGCCGCCGTCAGACGCGAAGGTGTTGGCGGTGAGTGGGGTGAGTTTCATAGGGGAGTGTTTAGCGGCTGCAGGGCGGAAGGACAAGGGTGGACAGGATGAGACAAGGGGAAGGCCGCCATCCAATTCCCTGTGTGAGACCCCATATGCATAAGCTGCGTAATCGTAATCCTGATCATACTCGCAATCGGAGAATGGGTTTCGATTACGAGTACGATCAGGATTACGATTACGGCTGCTTTCCTTAACCGTAGACCGTGAGGAATGACTCATGACCTTTTCCTTGAAGCCTGCGGATTTGAGGATAGCACCTGCTCATGCCCAGCGACAACCGATCTTATCATATTGCCATCGCCTGTGGCGGGACGGGGGGGCATATTTTTCCCGGCCTGGCCACGGCCGACTGTCTGCGGGACCGGGGGCACAAGGTGACCTTATGGCTGACGGGCCGGACACTGGAGGCCAAGGCGGTGGAGGGCAGCGGGTACGCCCAGGTGAATATTTCCTCAAAAGGCTGGGACGGAAACTGGAAAGCCTTTCACCGCTTTGTTTGGAATTATATGAATTCAGGCCGCCGTGCGCTCAAGCCGATGAAAGAGGAGATGCCGGATGTGCTGCTGGCCATGGGGAGCCATGCGGGAATGGGGCCGGTCAGGGCGGCGCAGAAACTCGGAATTCCGTATGTACTGCATGAGGCCAATTCCGTTCCCGGCCGTATGGTCAGTTATTTCGCAGGGAAGGCGGCCCGAGTGGGGGCCACCTTTGAGAGCACCCGGTATGAATTGAAGGAGAAAGCGCATCTCCACATCACCGGCATGCCGCTGCGATCGTCGCTGGCGGCGGAGGCCCGGGTTCATCAGCGGGTGCGTTCCGAAGAGGAGCCCTTCCAGCTGCTGTGCATGGGGGGAAGCCTGGGGGCCCGGTCGCTGAACCTGCTGGTCCGCCGGGCGGTGCGGAGCCTGCATACCCGGGAGAAGAATATTTTTATTACCCATCTGACCGGTCCGGACGACGAGGAATCGGTGAGGACCTGTTATGAGCAGGCCTCGATTCCCCATCATGTGGCTGTGTTTGAGAACGACATGGCCCCCTTTTACAAACGGGCGGATCTGGCCATCAGCCGGGCCGGGGCCTCCTCCATTGCGGAGCTGAGTGCCTTCGGAATCCCCTCCCTCCTGGTGCCCTGGCCGGATGCGGCCAAAAATCATCAGGTGATCAATGCGGAGGAGTTTTTCCGGAACAAGGCGGTGGATATGATTGAGGAGCGGTACCTCGAAGTAGATTGGCTGACCGATTATCTGGAGGGGTGTATGCACACCCCTCAGCGGCTGGAGCAGCTTCGGACGGCATTTCGGCAGCGTTCCATGGTGGATGCGGCCGGGAATCTGGCCCGGTTGGTGGAAGAGGCGGCGATGAATGATGACTGAGCCGCCGCTTCCCGGGTCACCGGTGCATTTTATTGGTGTGGGAGGGGTTGGTATGGCCGGGCTGGCCCGCCTGTTCCGGCAGAAGGGGATGCAGGTCAGCGGTTCGGATCTCTCTTCGAACCGTCTGACAAAGGAACTGAACATGCTGGGGGTTTCGGTAACGCATGGACATCACCGGCGGAACATTCCGGAGGAGGTGAAATGGGCGGTACGAACCCCCGCTATTCAGGCCTCCAACCCGGAACTCGAATGTCTGCGTTCGCGTCATCTTCCGGTGTATGCCCGGGGGGAGGTGTTGGCAACGGTGGCCAATGCCCGTCACTCGGTGGCGGTGGCCGGGGCGCATGGGAAAACCACCACCAGTGCCATGCTGTTGCATCTTCTGCGCACCTGCGGGGTGGAGGCGGGCTATGCCATCGGGGGTGAGACTGCCTTTCCCGGCCGGGTGGCGGATGAGGGGAACCCCGAAGCGCCTTTTGTGGTGGAGGCGGATGAAAGTGACGGAACCCTGATGCAGTACCGGCCGCAGGTCGGGGTGATCACCCATCTGGAATGGGATCATGTGGAGCGGTTTCCCACCGAGGCCTCTCTGTGTGCCTGTTACCGACGGTTTGCGCTGCAGTCCCGGACGGTCTGGATCCGGGAGGACGATCCGCTCTCATTGCAGGTGTGCCGGGATCATGCCCGGTTGCGTCGGGCGGGCGTTTCGGAACAGGCGGATCTCCGCATGCTTGATGTCGTGTCCTCCCCTGAGGGGGTCGGATTCCGTTTCCGGGTGGGGGAGGGTGAAACCCTGACCTGCCGGGTGCCCCTTCCGGGGGAGCACAATGCCTGGAATGCCCTGCTGTCGATCGGAGCCGGCATGGATCTGGGCATTGAACCTCAGGCCGCGGCTGCGGCGCTTGCAGACTATGCCGGGGTGGGACGGAGATTTCAGCGTGCGGATCACCGCGGGATTCAACTCATTCAGGACTATGCCCATCATCCCACTGAGCTCCGGGCGGTACTGTCATCGGTCCGCGCCCTCAGGCCCGGGCGGATCTGGGTGGTGTTTCAGCCGCACCGCTTCAGTCGCACCCGGCATCTGCTCCGGGAGTTTGCCGATGCGCTGGCGGAGGTGGATCAACTGGCACTGCTGCCGGTATATGGCGCGTTTGAACGGCCGGAGCAGGGGGCGGACAGTAAGGAACTGGCGGAATGCTGCCGGCCCTGTCATCCCGAAGTGCGGGTATGGGAGGACCGTGAGGAACTGCTGGACGCGTGGATGGGTCAGCTGGAGCGGGATGATGTGCTGCTGCTTGCCGGGGCGGGGGATATCGGCTCGTTATGGGAATCGGTTCTCGCCCGCTGAGCGGCGCATCCGGTCTACGCTCCGGCGCACAAGTCCGGATGTGAAGCTCAGATGTATTCCCGGGGAATCCGGGGGTGGATGGCGGTGAGGATTTCGTAGGCGATGGTGCCGCCGCGGCGTCCAAGCCAGTCGGCCCAGACCTCCTCCTGATCCTGCCGGCCAATTAATACCACTTCGTCGCCCATGGCGCATTCGAGGTCCGGTCCCAGATCCACCGTAATCCAGTTCATGCTGATACGTCCCACCACCTGAACCCGCTGGCCGCGCACCAGTGCCTCGCCGCGGTTGCTCAGGGACCGCACGTAGCCGTCGGCATATCCGGTGCCGACCACCCCGATTTGGGTGGCACGGGTGGTGCGATAGGAGGAATAGTATCCAACCGGGGTGTTTTCCGGAACGGTTTTCACCTGCATCAGCCGGCCGGTCATCTGCAGCATGGGCCGCGTCTGAAACCGCATGGCGGGGTCGCGGGTGCCGTATCCGTAGAGCAGAATGCCGGGGCGGACGGCATCATAATCCCACTCTGGATAATACTGGATGCCGCGGGAGCTGGAAAAGTGACGCATCAGCCGGCGTCCGAGGACGTTCTCCGCAAGGGTGAAGGCGCGGACAAACCGTTCATGTTGTCTTTCCTGCAGCCAGGGCTGCTTCATATCGACGGTGGCCAGGTGACTGCAGATTCCGGTCACCGTCAGTCCGGGAGTGCGGAGAATCTGTTCGAGCTCTCCGGTGTCTTCTGACTCGAGGATTCCCATTCTGCCCATTCCGGTATCCACTTTCACATGAACCTGAAGAGAGGTCTGTTGGTGAAGGGCCTCCTGTCCCAGGGCCTCCGCATGTTCCGGATCCACCACGATCGGGGTCAGCCGCTGTTCACTGCAGGCGCGGACTTC
Source organism: uncultured Verrucomicrobiota bacterium (assembly GCA_964625795.1). Lineage (GTDB taxonomy): Bacteria > Verrucomicrobiota > Kiritimatiellia > SS1-B-03-39 > UBA6053 > UBA6053. The sequence continues at coordinate 13,000 of CAZVCO010000018.1, forward strand.
GGAGGGAAGGATTGGGCCCAGGATGAGAATATCCGCGTCCGGCGCCGCTTTCCGCACCTCCACCGCCTCCTCAAAGTAGGCCACGCAGAACCAGCGGACTCCCTCTTCCGCCGCCCTGGCGGAGACCGGGCCGATGCCATGTCCGTAAGCATCGGACTTCACAGTGAACATGATTGAACAGTCGGGGGCAAGACCGGCGGAGACATGATGAATGTTTTCGGCCAGCTGATGTAAATCCACCGTGACGACAGGAGACTGCATGGGGAAGATGTGCCCCAGTTGAAAGATCTCCGCAACCCTTAACTTCCATGAGATACTGTATCCAGGCCGGGAATGTCGTTTCTGATAGGTGCGGTGTACATTTATGTAGTCCCTTGTGAGCGCCCGGTTCAAATGTGTACATCGCCTGAAAGATCTTTCTCCGGTTTAGTTGTGACTATTAGATCTTTACACTTAATAATGTCCCGCTTAGTAGTTTTTTAGATTTGGCTAAGCATTGTTGGCATTGAGATTGCTATAATGTTTCTGCATTCCAGCAGGAATGTTTAGACACTTTATGATTTCCCACCCTATGAAGACCTGTATTTCCCTGTTTCTGGTCATGACGGCCGCCGTGCCCCTCATGGCCGGAGAACTGACCCTTGCGGAGCTGACGCTCCGGGCGAACAACACCTGGATGTTGGTGGCCACCTTTCTGGTGTTCATGATGCATTTGGGATTTGCCACTCTGGAATCCGGTCTGACCCGCTCCAAAAATACGGTGAACATTCTTTTTAAGAACACCGGGGTGATTGCCATTGGACTGCTCACGTATGCCATCTGCGGATTTAATTTAATGTATCCTGGATTTGTGGAGGGGACCGGAGGAGAGTTCTTTGGATTCGCGGGCTGGGGAATTTCCCCACCGGCCGATTATGATCCGCTTACCTATGCGGACGGAAATTACACGTATTGGACGGACTTCCTGTTTCAGGGTATGTTTGCGGCCACCTGTGCCACTATTGTTTCCGGTGCAGTGGCTGAACGCATCAAACTTCCGGCCTTTTTGTTGTTCTCTGCAATTTTTGTCGGTGCGGTGTATCCGGTGATTGGATCCTGGAAATGGGGATATGGCTGGCTGGACGACAAGGGGTTTTATGATTTTGCCGGTTCCACCTTGGTGCATTCCGTGGGCGGCTGGGCGGCCCTGGCGGGCGTCATGGTACTGGGTCCACGTATTGGGAAATATGTGAACGGCACGGTAAAGCCGATTATGGGACATAATCTTCCGCTGGTGGCCATCGGGGTGTTTCTCCTCTGGTTCGGCTGGTATGGGTTTAATGGCGGATCGGTGCTCAGTGCAGACCCGGAAGCCGTATCCTATGTTTTCGTGACCACCTCTCTTTCGGCCGCGGCCGGGGTAGTGTCCGCCATTGTCTTTTCCTGGATTGTGCAGCGGAAACCGGACCTGACCATGGCCCTCAACGGATCTCTGGCCGGACTGGTCGGAGTGACTGCGGGTGCGGATGTGGTAGGGATCCTTGACTCGGTTCTGATCGGTCTGATCAGCGGGGTGATTGTGGTGGCCGGGGTGAGTTTCTTTGACCGCCTGAAACTGGATGACCCCGTGGGCGCCTTGTCGGTTCACCTGCTGTGTGGAATCTGGGGAACTCTTGCCGTGGGGATCTTTTCCCCGGAAACGGCAGGTTTCGGAATTCAGCTTCTCGGAGTGGCCGCCTATGGGGCTGCCTCCTTCGTCAGTGCTCTGATTCTTTTCCTTCTCCTGAAGGTGACCATCGGCATTCGGGTCAGCGAAGAAGAGGAACTCAGCGGCCTCGATATCGGCGAACACGGCATGGAAGCGTACCATGGATTCCAGATTTTTCTCACCCAGTAAGATGTACTACGAACTCCCATGAAACTGGTTATTGCCTATATTCAACCCCACCGGCTTAATGCGGTGAAGCAGGCGCTTTACGAAAAAGAAGTCGTGAAGATGTCTGTGACCACTGCGCTGGGATGTGGGCAGCAGATGGGATATCACGAAACCTACCGTGGTGCCGATATCGAGGTAAACCTCCTGAAAAAACTGCGGATCGAAATTGCGGTGACCGAACCTTATCTGCAGACGACGATTGATGCGATTGTCTCCGGTGCGCGCACCGGCAAAATCGGGGACGGTAAAATTTTTGTGATGGACCTTCAGGACTGCATCCGAATTCGTACCGGAGAGACAGGAGAAGAAGCGATTGGGTAACCGTACATTCCCTTTATTTTCGACATAATTGTCCTTTACAACCGATTTTATAACATCATCATCACACCAAGTTAACCAATTTCTGACATGTGGGGTTCGCCAATCGGGCGGAGCCACGAAACCAAACCAAAACAGAGAGAGAAAATACCATGACAGTGAAGAAATTCATTGCTATCGCAAGCGCGGCATTTGCCGTATCCATGACTGCTTCTGCGGAAGTGACTGTGGACTATGTAACTGACTACGTGTTCCGAGGCGCTCTGCTCGCCGAAGACAGCATTCAGCCCGGATTCGAAACTACCGCTTTCAGCGATGCCGTAACTGTAGGCACCTGGGCGAACTTCGACCTGGACCAGGAAGAATTCGACGAAATCGACTACTACTTCTCTTATAGCATCCCTATGAAAGAAGACAGCAAGATCGGAATTGACGTTGGATACACCGAGTACACTTACCCGGCTTCTGAGGCCGTTGCGGACCGTGAGCCCTTCGTGAGCTTCGGAACCACCTACGAAATGATCGACCTCAGCCTGCTGTTTGCCTATGGCATCGACGGTGGCATTGAGGACAGCCTCTACATCGAGCTTGGTGCCGGAACCGGCATTGATATGGCTGAAAACATTGCCCTCGATCTGTCTGCGGCTCTTGGCTATGCGGATCCCGATGGTGGTGAGGCTGGACTGTCTCACCTGACCCTGGGTGCATCCACCGACCTGACCATTCCTGAAACCGACTACGGATTCACCGTTGGCGTGACCTACGTAGTGGAAACTGACGGAGACGTGCAGGAAATCGCTGAAGAGCTGATCTTCAGTGTTGGAACCGTCCTCTAATCCGTCTTAACGGATAAAAGGTATCCCCCTCCCGAGTGGAGGGGGATTTTTTTTGCCCTTATGGTTCAGGTGGGTAAGAAGTTCAGTACCCTTGGCACAATCCGTAAAACGGAGTCTCATATGAACCACTTCTTTTTTGTATGGTACCTGATCGCTCTTTCTCTGTCGTTGTCGGCACAGCATTCTGTCCGGACCTGGAAGGCGGTGGGGGGATATGAAACCAGAGCGGCCTTCGTTTCTTATGAGGCGGGACAGGTCACCCTGAGAAAAGAGGACGGAGAGGAAATCTCGGTGCCGATTGTGAGACTGCATCCCTCTGAACGGGCCGAAGTCATTCGGCTTTCCAATCTTCAGCTTCCGGATCCTATGCCGAAAGGCCCGATTGAAAAACCCAGCGGCAGACGGGAAATCACCTGGGAGGAGCTAACGGGTCCTGCCCCCTGGCCGACCTTGCTTGCTCCGGATCAGCTAGAGGCTCTGAAAGGTGTTGGCCGCACCTGGGAACATGCGCAGAGTCGATTTTTTATTCTTCATTATCAGTCCCTGGGGTATGCGAAAAAAGTATCGCGCATGGCGGATTTCCAATACCAGTTTATCGCGGCGGACCTTCCCGGATTTCAGGACCGCCTTCCCCATAAATCGCATATCACCGTGATCCGTAACCGCGGGGAGTGGCTGCAGTTTCTCACCAGTTCGCAGGCATTTCCGAGCTGGGCCGCCGCATTTGTGCGCGGGGACATGATGTTTTTATATGATATGGGGGACCGGGAAACCAATGCGGAGATCCTGGCACACGAAATGAGCCATCTGGTTTTGAACCGCTTTTTCCGTATCTCACCTCCGCTCTGGCTAAATGAGGGATTGGCGGAATGGTATGGAAATACCGGGTACCGGACCTTCAAGGGGTTGAAAGTGGATCTGGAGGAAAACATGGGGAGGCTGATGGATCCCCTGCCACTGGAGACCCTGTTCGGAATGTCGGCCTATCCCGAAGATAACCGGGAGATCTCCCGGTTTTACGCCACCAGTAAACAGGTGGTGGGCATGTTGATGCTGCGGGAGGGTCAGGCCGCTTTTGTAAGATTTCTTGAGGCCATTACCGTAAAAGGGATCGATGCCGATCAGGCCCTGTCGGAGATCTACGGCTTCGATTCCGTTCAGGAGGTACAGGCGGCCTTTCGTCAGTTTTTGCGATAAGGAGTGACCAGCCGAACGGCCGGAAAATGCCTCCTCAGGTTACCGCAGAACTCTGACCGGTACCTTCAGGGTTTCAAATCCCTCCGCATTGGTCCGGATCTGAATGACGCTCCCGTCCATTCCGGCCACCGGTTCAAAATTTTTCAGGTGGATCCTCCATCCGAAACGCTGGGTATCAGTGATGAGGAGTTCTACCTGCTCCTGTCCCGGCCAGGTGACATCCAGCACCTTCAACGGCTCCTCCAGTCCCGGGTAGCCTTTTACCATCAGGTAGCGGTTGAGCAGTTGTGGGCGGTCGGCCAGCACCAGATTCACGGTGGAAGGGGCCACAGTGACGCCGGTATTGACCTGCCACATGACCAGAACCCGCTCCTGCTTTACCTCCGGGTGATCGGTTTCAATCACCACCACATCGGTAAACTGACCGTCCCCGCGTCCCGTCTCCGGGGTGACGTCGATTTCCGCCGACTGTCCATCTGCTGAAGGCACGAGCGTCACCTCCACCCGTCCTTTGGTGGCCTCGACTCCGGTGACCTCAAAGTTTTTGCCCGAGGTGCTTTGGAGGACGATACGTCCCGAGGGGGGGGCGGCGGGATCGATCTGTCCCAGGTTCAGGGTCCTTGGTTCCACCGAAATCTCGGGCACGGCCAGTCCGGACAGTTTCAGCGACACGGTCTGGTGATCCGGATCATTGGTGGAGAAGGTGACCACCTGATTCTGGGGGCCTTTCCGTCCGGACAGATCCACCCGCACCGGCAGGGATTCCGTCTCTCCCGGTGCAATCTGCAGGGGACCGTACATCCGCAGGAGGCACGGATTCCGGAAAGGGTAAGGAGCTGGTCGCCGGAATTCCGGATGGAGAAGGCATGATCCACCACCTCTCCGGTTTTACGTTCTCCGAACGACGCGGACGGCTTGTCGATTTCAATGCGGGGAGCCGAAAATGCGGTTGCCATCAGGGTTGCGGCCAGAACGGGCAGCAGGAGAAGACGGTTTCGGATGGAAAGGGGTGGGGTTTGACTTGTCGAGTTCATGGCAAGGACATACAGATGAAAGCCGAACCTGTACTTCATCACTTATGACGACGCAACCTGATATTCCGGGGTACACCCTGATAAGCAAAATCGCCGAAGGCGGTATGGCCAATGTATGGCGGGCCCGCCAGGAGAAACTGGACCGGGTGGTGGCCATCAAGATCATGGACAAAGATGAGGAGACGGATGAGCGCGAGGTGGAGCGTTTCATTTACGAGGCCAGGGCGGCGGCAAGTCTCATTCATCCCTATATCGTGCAGGTGATCGATGCCGGTGAGCTTGAGGAGTTCATGTACTACGTGATGGAATACGTTCCGGGTCCCACCGCCGGGGACGTGGTGGACGCCCAGGGGGTTCTGCCCGAACAGCAGGTGTTGAAGATTGCCTCGGAGGTCGCAGAAGGGCTTCATTATGCCTGGACGGAACACAAAGTGGTGCACTGCGACATCAAACCCGACAACCTTCTGCTCCACCGGGACGGGCGCACGAAAATTGCCGACCTCGGACTGGCCCAGGTCCTGGGAAAAGAAACGGTCAGTATTGAGGACGATATGACCATCGGGACGCCACATTATTTTGCTCCGGAGCAGGCGCTGGTGGAGGAGCCCTACGATTGCAGAACCGACATGTATTCGCTCGGAGCCACCATGTATCATCTGGCCACCGGTCGTCTGCCTTTTGAAAACCTTGAACCGGACGAAGTTGCCTCCCAGCAGGTGCATGGTCACCTCCCCAGCCCTCTGGAACTGAATAAAAAACTCTCCAAACCTTTCTGCGGCCTGGTGGAGAAGTTGATGGCCAAACAAACCGATGACCGTTACAGCTCCTGGCTCGAGGTGAGCCGTGAGCTTAAACGGGTACAGGAGGGGAACCCTCTGGAGTTTCCTCCCTCCTCTGACATCCGCAGCACGGTAACCCATACCCCCCAACAAAAGGTGAAAGCCGCGTTGAAAGTGGCCCGTGCTCCGGGAGAGAGTCATGGGCCCGGTTCCAGCTCCCGTCCTCATGTACGGGTAGGTGCGGGACAGGCTGCCGCTCATGCTCTTCATTATCAGCCCGTTCCCTCGATCTGGACCCTGGTGTTTGTCATCGCGGTGGTGGCCGGACTGCTTTACGGGTTCACGTTTCTGTTTGTATGATGGAGAAGACCCCGCATCTGATCATCGTGGGGGGAGGGACCGCTGCGGTGACAGCGGCAACCGAAACAGTATCAAGAGGGGGCCGGGTTACCCTGATTTATGAGGGGCTGCCCGTGGGAGGATGCTGTCTGCATGTGGGTTGCGTTCCCTCCAAATACTGGATCCGGGCGGCGGAACAGGTGCATGCCGCTGAGGTCAGCCGTTTTCCAGGGTTGCATCCAAAGGGCGTGGAGGTGGATCAGCCGACTTTGTTCAGTGATGTTCAGGCCACCATCACCGCTCTTCGGGAGCGGAACTACGAGCCCATGCTGGATGGCCTGGAGGGAATGGAGGTGATTCAAGGGTGGGGTCGCCTGGTGGACGGAACCACGGTGGAGGTCAACGGCCGAACCATCTCCGGGGACGCGGTTCTTCTGGCCACCGGTTCCACCACGGATCTGTCTCCCGCAGCTCATCTTCCTGAAGAACGGGTGCTGTCCAACGACGAACTCTTTGCGCAGGAACGTCTGCCGGAGAGCGTAATCGTGGTGGGAGGAGGATATATCGCGGTGGAACTCTCCCAGATGATGAACCGGTTCGGGGTAAATGTGACCACCCTTCAGCGTAGCCCGCACGTTCTCTCTTCGCAGCCGGCGGAGATTGGAAACCTGCTGGGGGAGGTGTTCAGGGAGGAGGGTGTCCGTCTGGTGTGCGGGGT
>CAZVCO010000018.1:20145-23430 GCA_964625795.1 uncultured Verrucomicrobiota bacterium
CGGGAGAGCGGTGACGGAGTGGAAGCGGTGGTCCTGCTGAAGGGGGAGGAACGAACGTTCAGCGCCAAAAAGGTGATGATGGCCCGGGGGCGTAAAGGAAACACTCAGTCCCTTGGACTGGAGGCTGTCGGGATTAAGGCGGACCTTAACGGATTCCTCCAAGTGAACGGGCGGTTTCAGACCTCCTGTCCCACGGTGTATGCAGTGGGGGATGTTCTGGGTGGACATATGCTGGTGTATACCGCCTCCAAGGAGGCGGAACGGATTGTGGGAGGTCTTTTTGGGGAACCTGTAGAGCCGATTCCTCCCGACCAGGTGCCCTGGGTGGTGTTCAGTGATCCTCAGGTTGGAGGCGTGGGGTGGTCACGGGAGGAGGCCGAGGCGAGGGGAATAGAGGTGGAGGAGGCCGTACTGCCGGTGAACCGCTGGCCCAGGTTCAGTACCATTCATGAAAGCAGAGGATTTCTCAAACTGTTCAGGGATCCCTCCACCGATCTGTTGCTGGGCGCCCGGGCCGTTTGTCCGGAGGCGGGCGATTTGATGAGCGAGCTGGCGCTGATCCGGGAGATGAACATTCCGTTGTCCACCATCGCGGACCGCGTGGTTCCCTACCTTACCCTGAACGAGGGTATCCAGCGCTGTGCGGAAAAATTTTACTCTTAAGCTATGAAACAACCCAACATTCTCCTCATCACGTCCGATCAGCAGCATTATTTCACCCTGGGAATCGACAACCCGGACATCCGTACTCCGAATCTGGACCGACTCTGCCGGGAAGGAACCCGGTTTCACCGGGCCTACTGTCCGAATCCCACCTGCACGCCCACCCGGGCCACGCTGTTGACCGGGTTGATGCCCACCTATCATGGGGCCTGGACGCTGGGCACGAAACTTAAGGAGGAGGTGCCCTGTGTGGGGGATGAATTCCGTAATGCGGGATATCGCACCAGTCTGATAGGAAAAGCGCACTTTCAACCGCTGGTCTCTACGGATGACTATCCTTCTCTGGAAAGTTATCCCCTGTTAAAAGATCTGGACTACTGGAAAACATTTACTGGGCCCTGGTATGGGTTTGATCATATTGAAGTGGCCCGGATGCATGCCGACGAAGGGCATGTGGGACAGCATTACGCTCTGTGGATGGAGGCTAAAGGCCTCAAAAACTGGCAGGACTACTTTCAACTTGGTGCTGGCTACTCAGAAAAACGTAAAGACGCGTATACCTCCGAAGATCCCCGGCACTGGAGCCTGCCCGAAGAGTTTCACTACACCACCTGGACGGCCGAGCGAACCATTGCCGCCATGGAGGACGCACGCGGACAGGATCAGCCTTTTTATATCTGGTCCAGTTTTCATGATCCCCATCCCCCCTACATCGTACCCGAGCCCTGGGCCTCCATGTATGATCCGGAGGATATGAAACCCGGTAGCGTGACCCCGGGGGAACACGACCGGAATCCGGAGCATTTCCGCTTTGGGGCGGGTGAACCGAATGAAGCCTACTGGAAACAGGCGGTGGAGGGGCAGGGGGCGATTCACGGGTCCGGATACCAGGCCGGATTTGACCGGGAGAAGCTGAAAAAAGATATGGCCTGCTACTACGGGATGGTCAGCTTTATGGATCAGCAGATCGGGCGGATTCTGGATCATCTGGATGAAACCGGTCAGGCGGAAAATACCCTGATTGTGTTTACGTCGGATCACGGCCATTTTCTCGGGCAGCATGGACTGCATGCCAAAGCGATTCATCATTATGAGGATCTGCTGCGGGTTCCCTTTATCGTCCGGAAACCCGGACAGGTCCCGGCGGATGCGTTGTCTCATGACCTGCAGAATTTGGTGGATCTGCCCCGCACGTTTCTGCGTCATGCCGGCCTGGATGTGCCGGTTCACTTCCAGGGCGTGGATCAGAATCCGAGTTGGCAGGGCAAAGGTCCTGTCCGGGAATGGTCCATCACGGAAAACCGTCATGGCTACACAAAATTTCATATGCACAGCTTTGTCACCGATCGGTATAAGCTCACCGTACACCGCGATTCGGAGGACGGGGAGCTCTTTGATCTGCAGGAGGATCCCGGAGAGATTCATAACCTCTGGCACGATACGGAATCGTCAGCGCTGAAGGCTGAACTGATGCATCAGTTTTTCCGCGCACGCATGGCGGAGGAACCGACCCATATGCACCGCGTCTACGGGGCGTAGGGTTCTTCAGTTCGCCCGCCTAAGGCTGGACTCTTCGCAGTAATCCCCCCTCACCGGGATGTGCGGACGATGATCAAAACCGCAAGGGCAGATTCGGCGGCGGTGAACTGCTTTCCTCGACCCGGCCGTCGGAATACAGAATATGCACTTTTCCGAAATGGGGTCCAGGCAGTCCGTCATCCAGCGCCTGCATATCCACCAGCACCCAGGTGATGAACTCCCGGTCCGAGAGGGACGACTGATTGAGCTCAGTATTCCACAGATAGGTGATGCCCTGTTCCCTCAGAATCTCCGGAGCACTGGGACACACCAGCCATTCCGGTTGAAACCCGGGCTGATCCGTGAGGAGGTTCATCAGGGTCTCTTCACTCTCCTCCGGATTCACTGGATAAAGCTCCAGAGCCGGAAGACGTCCGTATTCTCTTTCGTATTGCTGCAGAGCCTCAAACACCTTTTCCAGCCTTTGTTTGCAGGCTTCCGAATGTTGAATCTCCCGGTTCAAGCGGTTGAGAAGCCACAGCAGGCTCGAAATCATCAAAAAGATGAAGAGCCACGGAAGAAGAACCGCTCCGCTTCTGGACCTCATAATCTTCCCTCCAGATAATTGGCGTAGGGCAGGGGCCATTCATAGGGATCGGTTTTGCCCTCTTCTTTAAGCGCCTCCAAAATTCCGGCTCCCGTGACCGGGTCTCCACCGAGGGTGGTCAATACCGCCTCTGCCAGGCGGGTATACCGCTGCAGCCGGCTCTGCGAGGACTGACGAAGCGGGGCGAGGCCCGGAGGCTCATTCCGGCTGTACAGCCATTCCGTCAGGATGCGGAAAGGTCCCGGATTTTCGTCGCCGATGACCTCCAGAATAGACCCGATCTCCTCCTCCCGTCCATCCAGACGGTACAGGAGAGCGGCTTCAAATCCTGCCACCTCTCTCAACGGATCCGGATGTTCGGGGTTCGACCAGATCAGGCGGAACAGTTCCTCGGCCCGCAGACTGTTATGCAGCATAATTTCCACCCGGGCCAGTTCCAGCCGGGTACGGGCCAGGGGATTGGTCTGCTCCAGACGTTCATTCACATCGGTGGCGGC
>CAZVCO010000019.1:0-1747 GCA_964625795.1 uncultured Verrucomicrobiota bacterium
GACCAGAAAGGTGCCGGTGACATTGACGTCCATCACCCGGCGGAAATCCTCCAGAGAGATCTCCGGGAAGGCATGGGTGTCGGCCTCCACTCCGGCGTTGTTGACGACCAGGTCGATGCGCCCGTGCCGTTCCACCGCCTGTTCCACAAACCGTTTGGTGCGCTCCTCGTCGGTGACATCCCCCTTGAAAAATTCCACCCGCAGTCCCTCCGCCCGCAGCGCTTTGGCCTGATCCTCACCAAGCTCCTCCCGACGTCCTGAAAAGACCACCAGGGCGCCGGCCCGGGCCAGAGCCGAAGTGAGGGTTTGACCGATACCGGAGGTGCCTCCGGTGACGAGGGCGACTTTGCCATTGAAAAGATAGGGATTGGATCCGGGCGGATGCATGAGATACTCCAGGTTTTGTGGTTCTGATGGGGTGTATTGCACGATTTTTTCATCACAGGCAAGTTTCAACCCCCATGAGCTTGTCTTGCGTGCCGGCCCGGTGATTTGTATTGAGGACGTATGACTCGATTTCTGCTTGTTCGATTCGTTCTGCCGCTGATCCTCCTGTTGCTTGGGGCGGGACTGTTTTGGTGGATAAGTTCGGAGAGAGTGTCCGTGGACAGTTCCGCCGACCGGCTGCTGGCATCGGATCCCCGGAACCTGGAAACCTATCAGAAAGTCAATGAGTTGATGCCTGACACTGAAATGGTACTGGTCGCGCTCCGGCTGGATGAGATCTTCAGTGACCGCGGGGCGCATCTGATTGCCCGCACCTCCCAGCTTCTTCGGAGGGTGGAGGGATGCGTGGACATCAAAAGCCTCACCCACAGCGGCCGGCCGGTCCGCCGTGGTTTTCAGCTGGAGATCGAACCTTTTATTCCGCTCCGGGCCTCTGAGGAGGAATGGCGGGAGATCCGTGAGTTCACCACTGCCTTCCCTCTTTCCCGCAATGTGCTGGTGTCGGAGGATGCCCGGTACGCGATTCTGGTCGGGGTGTATGAGCGGGCTCTCCCGGATCTGGAAGCGAAAAAGGCCTTCCGGGAGGACATCAGGTCCGCACTGGAGGAGGCGGAATCGGTAGCGGAACAGGTGCACGTGCTCGCGTTTCCGTTTCTGGAGGTGGAGGGGGTGGCTGCGGTGCGGACGGATCTGCAGACCTATGCGCTTTGGGCCGGCGGATTAATTCTGCTGGTGCTGTTTGTGACCTTCCGCTCTCCTCTGCTGGTGTTGGCCGTCCTTTGTTGGGAGGCAGCCGGGGTGGGGGCATTGTATGCCGTATTTGCCTGGCTGGATCAGCCCATCGACCTGTACACCGGGATCCTGTTCCCTCTGATTGGGGGGCTTCAGCTGACCTTTGTGGTGCATTACCTCTCGGCTTTGCAGCGGTATGGAAGGTCGGAATCCCCGTTGGAGGCCGCGCGGCTGGCGGTGCGGGAGGTCCTGCCGCCCAGTGGGCTGGCTGCGCTGACCACCATCGCCGGTCTGGCCGCCCTGGCTCTCTCCGAGCTTCCCACCCTGCAGGCCTTCGGCCGCATCGGCATTCCCAGCGTGGTGCTGACTTTTGTGCTGACCTTTATTCTGCCATTGCTGGCCGGAGCGCGCCGGCCTTCCGTCTCAAGTGATGAGAAGGATGGCCGTACAGACCCGATCCGGCGGGGCCTGGCCCGTTTTGTCTGTGTGGGAATGGCGCTGGCTGTTCTGGGGCTGGCGCCCTGGATGTTCCGGATACGCACGGACATCCGCGCGGTGGAATTCATTC
>CAZVCO010000019.1:1790-23379 GCA_964625795.1 uncultured Verrucomicrobiota bacterium
GCTGTACATGGTATTGAATCAGATCTGGCAGGGAGGAGACCGTACGGCAGCCACCCTGCCGGAATCGCCGGCCACCCTCATGCTGTTCAGTCAGTTGCTGAACAATACTCCATTGCTCTTTGAGGACTCCTTTGTGGATGCGCAGGCGCAGTCCGCCCTGATGATTCTGCGTTCCAGAGATCTGCCGGCCCGGGAGTATCTGGCGGTCCTGGAGCGGTTCATGGCAGAGGCCCGGGCCCGGGCGCCGGAGGGCGTGACCCTGGAGCCGGTCAGCGGACTGCACACCCTGCTGGAGGGGGACAGGCAGGTAGTGCGGGCGCAGATGAGCACCCTGGGGTGGAGCGTGGGGCTGGTGGGGCTGCTTCTGGCGGTGCTGTGGAGATCCCTGAGGCTGGCCGTAATCGTTCTGACTGCAAATGTGCCGGCGCTCATGGCTATTTTTGGCGGGATGGGGATGACCGGTTTTCCATTGAACTCGATTACGGTCATGGTGGCCGCAGTCATCCTGGGTATTGCGGTGGACGACGGTATTCATCTGGTCGGAGCCTTCCGGCGTCATCGGAAAGAGGGATTTGATCCTGAAATGGCAGCCGGGGCGGCATTGAGAGAAAAACTCAAACCCATGGCCTGCACCTCGGCGCTGCTGGCGGTTTTTCTGGGACTTCTCCTGCTGACCTCCTTTCCCCCGGTGGCGCATTTCGGCATCCTGGGGGCATTGGGAATCGGAGTGGCGTTCGTGGGGGCTGTGGCTTTCCTGCCGGCGTTGCTGGTGTTATCGAGCCGGCGCAGCTAAGCGCAGGTCGGTTCGCTGGAGCATATCAGCAGCTCAAGGGGTCTGACCTCGACGTTTCTGTACCCGTCGCAGTATTTTGGCATCATCCTGGTGTCTTGGATCCTGAATCGATGATTTGATTTTCTCCAAATCATCCAGGTGAATCCATCTGGCCTCAACGCGTCCATAGGGGGCACGCACACAGCGGCTCCAGGCATCGGAAAAAGAAACCGCGCCCATTTCAATCAGAAAGTCAATTCAGTTGGGTGCGATTCCAAGTTGTACCACTTGATCGGGCTCATCATCTGCAAGTAAGAATGGACTGCCAAAATCAGACAGTGCCTTGTTCACCTTTGCAATATTTGAAATACTTCCCTCAACCCAGAGGTCCATGTCTTTGGTGAAGCGCGGTTTCGCATGGAAGATGAAGGCCAGCCCGCCCACAATCATGTACTGCGCGTGGTGCCGCTCCAACAGGACCAGAATGTCCTCGAAATCCTCAACCGTTTCCATCGGCAACCTTTCGTGCTCTACGAACGATGTCAGCCTCTTTATGCAGAGCAACTAATGCAGATAAACGGGCTTCCGCTCCAGCGGTCTGCCAAAACTCCAAATCCCAATCGTCCGCCTCCTGATGAGTCGCAGAGTGGTTCCCGACCATAGATGCACGTCTTTTTTTTGCGCGCGCTTTCAATTCGCTGATTGAGAAATGTGATGAGGATTCCGACATGGTTAATTGGTAGCAATTGCTTTCCCTGAATCAAGAAGTTGCCTATGTGAAATAGACGCTGAAATCGTCCATTTTTAGAAGTAACCTGGAACTGAAATGGACAGGCGGATGTCGAGCGAACATCTTTTGCTGTTGTCACTCCGGCATCAGTCTATAGGACACGAATATGCGTATGTGTGTTGAGTTCCGCCACCTGATCAGAGTTACAGAATGAAAGTATCTGTGGTGATTCCCTGTTACAACTCGGCCGGTTTTCTACGCGGGGCGCTGCATAGCATTGAGTTGCAGAAACGCCCGGACATCAGGGTTGAGGTGTTGGTGATCGATGGCGGAAGCACAGATCAGACGGCGGAAGTACTGGATGAGTTTTCCGATCTCATTGATGTGCGGCTTTCCGAACCCGATCAGGGCCCGGCAGACGCCATCAACAAAGGCTTCGAACGGGCTGGCGGCGACATCGTGGCATGGCTCAATGCCGATGACCGCTATGCCGAAGGAGCGATCGCCAGAGCAGTGGACACCCTTGCGAAGTATCCGGAAGCCTCCTTTGTGTTCGGGAAATGCCCCATCGTGACGCCGGAGGGGGAGGAAATCCGCAAAGGAATCACCCGGTTCAAAGAGGCGTTTTTTCCTATCTCCTCCCGGTTTACCTTTCAGTGTATCAATTATATTTCCCAGCCCAGCTGTTTTTTCCGGGCCGAGGCGGTGCGGGCGGCAGGACCATTACGCCTGGATTTGAAAGCGGCCTGGGACTATGAATTTCTGCTGCGGATGTGGCGGCAGGGCCCCGGAATCCGGGTCAAAGACGCCCCTCTGGCCCGGTTCTGCTGGCATCCGGAATCGATCAGCGGACAACATTTCCGGCAGCAGTTTGCCGAGGAGTATGAGGCCGCCAAGGCAGATGCCGGACGCTGGAGCCTGCAGACGCTGGCCCACTGGTGTGTGCGGTGGGGCATTGTGGGGGCCTACAGTCTGATGCAGCGGAGGCGGACCCGATGATGATCGGCATCAATACGCTGTTTTACATTCCCGGTCAGGTGGGGGGAAGTGAAACGTATCTGCTGGAGATTCTGCGGGTTTGGAAACGGTCGGAAAAAGACCTGGAAGTGGTCCTTTTCACCAATCTCGAAAACCATGAAAAGCTGGAGGAGGAATTTGCCGGAGACGGATGGATCTGTGTACGCTGTTCGTTCCGGGCGGAGAACCGGGTGGTGCGGATTCTGCGGGAACAAATCGAACTCCCCCGCCGGGTCCGGCAGTCCGGGGTGGAGGTTCTGTGGTCTCCGGGCTATACCTCACCATTCTTCTGCGCCTGTCCGCAGGTCGTCAGTCTTCTGGACATGCAGTACAAACGGTTCCCTCAGGATCTCAGTTTTATCGGGCGCTGGACGACCGAAGTTCTGGTGCAGATGGCTGCGCGGCGGGCGGATCATGTATTGACGATTTCCGAATTCTCCAAGCAGGAGATCCAGCACTTCACCCCGGCACCGCCGGAGAGGATCTCGGTGACCCCGCTGGCGGTCGATCCTTCGTTTACAGAGCCGGTGCCCGGAGATCCCGGCGTTCCGCGGCCCTACATCCTGTGTGTGGCCAACAGTTATCCGCATAAGAATGTGGACCAGCTGATCCGGGCCTTTGTAGCGGTGGAGGATGAGATCCCCTACACGCTGGTATGGGTGGGGCGGCCGCGGCTGGGAGAGAAGAAGATTGTAGAAGCGCTGTCCCGACTGTCAGATCCAGACCGGGTGGTGCGGATGTCCGGCCTCAGCCGCGAGGAGCTCATCCGCCTTTTTCAGCAGGCCGATCTCTTTGTATTTCCCAGTCTGTACGAAGGATTCGGCCTGCCGGTGCTGGAATCCCTGACGGCCGGAACGCCGGTGCTGACCACAGATTGTGGCTCTCTGCCGGAGGTGGGAGGAAAGCATGTGAGCACGTATGATCCATCGGAGGATGAGAATCTGCAGAAAGCGCTGCGTGAGTTTGATCCAGCGGATGAAGAATGGAGAACGGGGCTGGAAGAATGGATGGATGCTTTTTCATGGAAAAAAACGGCGCAGCATACGGTGACGGTGTTGAAGGAGTGTGTGAAGGATGGAGGCACCGCTTCAGAAGAGCAGTAAATGGGGTTGTCCTCTGAGAGCAGAGAAGGGGGCAATTTTTTTCATGCCGCTGTTGACTTCGACAGGCGGATGTCTACAAAGTTTACAGCTTTCATAAAAAACTAAAAGTTGTGAAAGCTGAATGTGAGATGACTCACGCACCTATTTATCTTGACGTTATCGAGGTTGCCCCGCCGGGAAGTGACAGGGACGAAGTCTGCGGGTTTCACCATGACTGAGGGTGATCTCATGGATAAATCAATTCAGCAGCTCGTCGAGCTGGGTGGCCGCACTGCGCAGGATTTCGGGGTGGGGCGGGTGTTGGGCCAAATGCTTGCGCTGTTGTATTTTTCCGCCACAGAGAAGTCCCTGGATGAGATGGAGGAACGGCTCGGGCTCAGCAAGGCGGCGGTCAGTATTGCGGCCAGAGATTTGGAGAAGCTCGGGTTGGTGCAGCGCGTCTGGCGTCCCAATGACCGGAAATCCTACTACCGGACGGTGGAAAATCTGGGGCTGGCATTGAGACATGGAGTATTGAGGCAGATTGAGTCGTCCATGATGGATATCGAGAATGTCCTGGGGAAACTTCATTCTGAAATCGAAGCGTCAGACTCCAAACTGGATCCGGATCGGGCATTTCTGCTCCAACGCCTTCATCGGGCGGAAGAGCTTCAAAACCGATCTAAACGCATGCTCAACAGTCCCTTGCTGAAACTGTTGGTGCGATGACCACTTCACGCGCTATTGTCCCTTCACTATTCAATTAAGTAATGACAGCTACTTTTAAACAGATCATTCACTATTTTTCTGTATATCAGAACTATCTGGGGAGCCGAATGTATCTGATTTTCGTCCTCACGTTCTTTGCCACCCTGACGGAGAGTGTAGGGATCATGATGCTGCTTCCATTGATTGAAGCTGTGGACAGTGAGATCGGCGGAAGAGTCATTGGGGATTCAGGAGTGGCGGAGGCTCTGCAGGCGTTTCTGGAATTTACTGGGGTTGGAAACTCGGCACTGGGTATTCTGCTGTTTATCGCGGTTGTGTTTTTGTTGAAAGGTATGATCCAGTTTGCATCCAATGCTTATCAGAGCTGTCTGACGGCCAGTCTGATGCAGGAGATGAAAGGGGAGATGTTCCGTAAATACATGAACATGGATTATTTATACTATAGCTCTCATAATACGGGACATTTCATTAATATCGTCAGCCAGCAGATTACGGGTTTAATCAACTCGTTTAAAAATTATAAACTTTTTCTGGCGACCGTGATTTCCACGACTGTATATATATCGACCGCATTTTTTGTCTCCTGGAGATTTGCCGGCATGTCAGTGGTTGCCGGCGGCGTGCTGTTGTTTTCTTTCAGGAGGTTGAACGCCTATGTCCACAGAATTTCCAAAGAGAGTTCTCATCTTCACGGGGCGCTTCACCGTTCTCTAGTGCAGGCCGTTCAAGCCTATAAGTATCTGGCATCGACGGCGCAAAAGAAGGAAGTCAGTCGGGAGGTAAACGAAACGATTCAGGAACTTGCTCGATTCACCAGGGTAAAAGGAGTGGCGCAGGGATTGACCATGGCCCTTTCAGAACCGATTTCGATACTGCTCATTCTTCTGGTCATTATTATTCAGGTTGTTGTTCTGGACGGAGCTATTGGACCGGTGTTTGTTTCGCTTATCCTGTTCAACCGGGCGCTATTGGGGTTTATGGGAATTCAGGGAACCTGGCAGGCCACTCTGAGTAAGATAGGATCATTGGAACTTGTGGAGGAGGAGTCCCTTCTGCTGGAGCAGAACCAAGAGGTCAGTGGTGAACGTCTCATGGGTGAGCTGGAGAAAGGCATCCGATTTGAAGAAGTCTCATTTGCCTATTCGGAAAAAGCGGGAGATGTACTCAGGAAGGTTTCGTTGAATATTCCTGCAAAATCCACTGTGGCGTTTGTGGGGGAGTCGGGTGCAGGAAAGTCCACTCTGATCGATATGCTCAGTCTGTTGCTTCGCCCCCGGCAGGGGAGGGTTCTTATCGATGAGATAGATGGAGCGGAACTGGACCTGAACAGCTGGAGGAGACAGATTGGATATGTCTCGCAGGAAACGGTCATTTTTGATGATACGGTCGCGAACAACATCAGCCTGTGGAAAACCGACTATACGTCCGGACCCGAGGCCCGCAGTGCAATCGAAAAGGCGGCGAAACAAGCCTTTGCCGACCGTTTTATACAGCGGCTTCCTGGTAAGTATGAAACAAAGGTTGGAGACCGTGGCGTTCGGTTGTCCGGTGGACAGCGGCAACGCTTGTTTCTGGCAAGAGAACTGTATAAGAATCCCCGACTGTTAATTCTGGACGAGGCAACCAGTGCGTTGGATTCCGAATCGGAAAAATTCATTCAGGAGAGTATCGAATCTCTCAAGGGGCGAATGACAGTGGTGATTATCGCGCACCGTCTCTCTACCATACGTCATGCGGATAAAATTGTGGTTTTGAAAGACGGTCAGGTAAACCAATGCGGCACTTATGAGGAACTGATGGGGAAATCCGCTGGAGATTTCGCCCGGATGGTAGAGCTTCAGACCTTATAACAGAAGGGATCGGGATGTTAAAAAAACCAAGGCAGGTCATCAACCAGCTGCTCTCGATAGGTAAAGAAGAGCTTCGCATCATCAAAGCCCCTGAATCAGTATATTTTTTGACGTTTCATAAGTGTGCCAGCAGTCTTTTTTCCGGTTACGTACTTAAGCAAGTAGAAGGTCTTCGGAACCTGGATTATTCCGCAAAAATCTACCGGAATCAAGAGGTCAAAAACGTGGTGTTCAGGAAAAAGGGCTATATTTACGGGCCGATCCGCCTATCAGCTGACCCTAGAAACGAGGTGTACCGCAGATTGGTGGCGCCGATGATGAAGAGCAGCTTTTTGCATGATAAAAAAAGTATTCTGTTGGTGAGAGATCCCAGAGATATTCTAGTATCCGCTTACTACTCTTTTGGATTTACCCATCCATTAAGTAAAAACTCGGAAATAAGGGAACATCTACTGACTGACCGGGAGAATATCCGTCAGCTATCACTGGATGAGTATGTTCTCCAGGCCGCGCCCAGGTTGCGGGATGAATTTAATGCGGCTTTTTCACTTCATAAGGCCTGCCCGAAAAGCCGGTTGCTCCGGTATGAAGAGCTTATTGAGGATTTCGCTACTTTTGCTGAAACCTTTACATCATTCTGCCCGGTACGGCCTGAAGTGTTGGAGAAGATCTACCATGAGACGAGACCGAGGGAAAAAGAAAAATCGGAGTCGCACCGTCGTTCGGGCAGGGTCGGGGGATATCAAGCAAAGTTGCAGGAAACCACTATTCGGAAACTCGATTGTCTCTTACATGATGTATTGATAAAATTCCAGTATGCCGGTTAACCACTGCCGTTGAAATATATTGGTCCGATATTGTGCCTGCGAAACATGGCGTCCTGATGTGAGCGCACCTCTGAAAAAACTCCAAAAAAAACAAAAGGCATCATCGTCCCGGGGCCTTGGATTCGAAACAAGGCCGGATGATGTGTTTCTGGTGTCCTTTCCGAAATCCGGAAATACCTGGCTTAGGTTTATTCTGGGTTATTATTATTATCCGGAAACCTGTTCCTTTGACACAATCGATCGTCTCCTCCCGGATATCCACTATAATCCGGATGCGGTGGCCGGTATGTCGGACCGCCGCTTTATTAAGAGCCATTTCCCATATTCAAAACTGCATCAAACGGAAAAATATCCTAAAGTTATCTATGTGGTCCGGGACGGAAGAGACGTCGCGGTTTCCTATTATTTTTATTTAAAGCGCAGTGGTGTTCTTTCGGAAACTATTTCTTTCGAGGAGGCGCTGGTGATTATGGAGCAGGCTACCCTGTTTGAATATTCGAACTGGTCGATGCATGTCGACAGCTGGTTGAGCTCCGGGCACAGTGACCTGCATCTGATCCGGTATGAAGATCTGCTTGATGATCCGGACGGGGTTGCGACTCGGCTTTTTGAATTTATTGGTGATCCCGCGGATCCGCAGAAACTGCAGGAGGCGTTGTCACAAAGTCATTTCAGTAATCTGAGAGAGAAAGAACAGAACATGCATGGTTTCTGGAGGGGGAAACCCGCGGATCCCAGCATCCGTTTTATGAGAGAGGGGCGGAAACGTGACTGGGAAAATCACTTTCCGGAAGAGCTGGCCCGTTCTTTCTATGAACAACACAAAACCCTATTTTCTAAACTTGGCTATGAATTTTAACCTGGCAAACCTTAATATTTTCAACGGAGGGCTGATTTCATGAACACTAAAATCTCCCGTTACTTTCCAACCACGATTTTTTTGTGCAACAGGTATGTAATTCCCTTCTGCAGAAACAGAGTTCATGCCGTACACCGATTATGTAACAGACTCTACCGCTCTGTCTCACCTCCCCGTCCACGGGGTGAACAGGGGGAACTGAATGTCAATCTGGGCTGTGGGGACACGATCCATCCGCAGTTTGTCAATGTGGACTGGCTTCCTGGACCGGACATTCACTACCTGAGGCAGATCGACCGGCTTCCTTATCTCAAAACGTCCTCGGTAGACCTTTTGTATGCCAGTCATTGCCTGGAGCATTTCAGTTTCCTGCGCACGGCCGAAATTCTGGAGGAATGGTTCCGGGTGATCAAACCGGGCGGCAGGCTGAGACTGTCGGTTCCGGATTTCGACAACCTCTTGAACATCTATCAGGACCAGGACCATGACGTTCATTCCATCATGAAACAGCTGATGGGAGGGCAGACCTATTCCCTGAATTACCATTATACGATTTTCACCCGGCCTTACCTGACGGACCTCCTGAAAAGCGCGGGTTTTGAGAGCGTCTCTTCCTGGGATCTGGAAGCCAATCCTTTGCACTGTGAGGATATGTCCTCCTACTGCAAAGAGATTGATGGGGTTACGTATCCAGTCTGTTTGAATCTTGATGCTGTGAAGCCTTTGGCAACCCCATGAGCATGTTATGAGAGTCCTCCTTTCTTTTTTCCATAAGGTGTTATCCCGATGTCTTGACCGTTTTGGTCTGGTTCTGGTTCGCGAACGACAGGCCAGGCGGGGATCAGAGTTCACCATGGACATGATGTTGCAGCGGCTGATTCGCAGAAAAGTCGCGATTTCCACGGTCATTGATATCGGGGCTTCGGATGCCAAATGGAGTAAAACCTGCATGCGCCACCTGCCGGAAGCCACTTATCTGGCTGTGGAGCCTCTGGAGGAGCGGAGAGCCTCTTTGGAAAAGTTCAGACAGGAGTGCCCGGCGTTTGATTATGCGTTGTGCGTGGCCGGAGACCGGGATGGAGAGGATGTTGTGCTGACGGTGACGGATGATCTGGATGGAAGTGGGGTTGGTGAGCATCCTACGGGAGAAAAGCGGACATGCCCCCTTCGTACAATCGACTCCCTGGTAAAAGAAAAGCAGCTTTCACCGCCTTATTTTCTTAAATTCGACACGCACGGATTTGAACTGCCCATCCTTTCAGGATGTACAGATCTTCTTCAGCATACCACCGCAATTCTTATAGAAGTCTATAACTTTCAACTGACGCCGGATTCTCTTCGTTTCCATGAAATGTGTTCGCATTTGGCCGGGTTGGGATTCCGGCCTGTGGATATGGCGGAACCCAGACTTCGCCCGTATGACCAGGCATGGTGGCAGGCGGACATGTTATTTCTGAGGTCCGAACATGAGACGTTCGCTTACAACCGTTATCGGTGAACAGCACTTCTTTCCCGGTGCTGTCTCAGCGGGCAGGCCTCAGCTGGAGAGAAATTTTTTCCAGCGATGTATCAGAATCAATCTATGACGTTACCCACCATCAGTATTGTCACACCGTCCTTCAATCAGGTGGACTTTTTAGAGTCCACTCTGAAATCCGTTCTGGATCAGAACTATCCGAAGCTCGAATACATCGTGATGGACGGAGGCTCATCGGATGGCAGTGCAGAGATGATTGCCTCGTATGCCGACCGACTGTCGTATTGGCAGAGTGAAAAAGATGGTGGGCAATATGATGCTATCCAGCAGGGCTTTGACCGCTCCACTGGAGAGATCATGGCTTGGTTGAATGCTGATGACCTGTATTTCCCCTGGACGCTTCAAGTGGTGGGGGAAATTTTTGCAACCTATCCGGATGTGGAGTGGTTGATCAGCCTGAACCCCGGGAACTGGAATGAACGGGGAATCTTATGCGGCACAACCTCAAGAGAGGGCTACACAAAGGTTTTGTTCGACCGGGGATTGCTGCTCCGACTTCCTGGCCGCAGAGCGGGGCACTTCATTCAACAGGAATCTGTTTTCTGGCGGAGGAGACTCTGGGATCGAGCGGGAGGCCGGTTGTCAAGTGAGCACCGACTGGCTGCAGACTTTGAGCTCTGGGCACGGTTTTTTCAACAGGCCCCACCTTATGGAGTGAAAGCCGTTTTATCCGGATTCCGCAGGCATGGGCAGCAGCGGTCTCAAGTGTTAAGAGACCAGTATTTTGACGAGCTCTATTCAATTTTAAAGGACTATGGTGCAAAAATAGAACCTGGATGGCTCTCCGCATTTCGGAGGAGTCCGTGGTTCGAGAAATTGCCTTTTCTCTGCAAACTAGGGCTGGCGGATCTGGGGAAAACCATTTATTGGGATGTGGATCAGGCGAAATGGGAAAGGCGTGAAATTTTGGTGTGCCGATGAACGTGTGGGGGCTTACGGCGTGTCACAATCGATGCGACGCCACCATGAGGTGTCTGGCTTCACTGTACCGTTCCGCCGAGGCGGCCGAATGTGAGATTTCCATCTGCCTTGTGGATGACGGCTCCAGTGATCAGACTGTACCGGTGGTGCGGGAGGCCTACCCACAGGTAAGGATTCTGTCCGGCGATGGGTCTCTATACTGGGCCGGCGGGATGCGTTATGGGTGGGAGCAGGTTTTGAAGGCTCAGCATCCGGATCTGCTTCTGGTTTTTAATAATGATATTGAAGTGAGGGAGGATGCGGTAGGAAGAATGCTGGAGACTTCCCGCCATCTGGAACAACGGGGCATTTCCGCTTACGCCATCGCCGGGGCTTTTCAGGACCCGACTTCCGGCAAAACCACATACGGCGCAGTGAAGCGAATCGTAAATTGGAAGGACTTCTCTTTTGTGAAACTTGATCCAGGTCCTGACATGCAGGAGGCGGATACCCTTAATATGAATATGGCCCTGATTTCAGGCGATGCGCTGAAACGGACTGATTTTTTGAACCCACGTTTCAGACACAGTAAAGCCGATTTTGATTTCGGGTTCAGGTTGAAAAAGTCCGGCGGCCTGGTGGTGCTGGCGCCAGGAGTCATGGGGGTATGTCCGCGAAATTCCAAAAAAGGGACATCTGCCGAACCGGGAGTATCGGTTTGGCAGCGGGTCAGGCGCATCCTGGATATCAAAGAGCATCCTCTGCCGGAAACCATCAGATACTACAAACAGTACGCAGGCCCGTTTTGGCCGTTGCACCTGATACGGAAATACCGGAGGAGGATTTTCGGACATGGCGGTCGGTAGTCGTGATGGATGGAGGATGGTAGGTGAACCCATGAGGCGTTCCACATGAAAGTACTGCTTATAAGATCTGCGGAAAACGCCCATTTTTATGCCCCTTTGGCACAGGCGCTGTTACGTTCGGAGCGCCTTGATGTGATGCAGTATCCTGTCTTCCCGGAGGATAAAAAAACAAAGGTGGGGAAATTGTTTAATCCGGACCAGGCCTGGAACGCGCTGCATACCCAGGTAATTGAGACCCGTGCTGAGCTGAAGCAGAGGCTTTCCGCAGGCGACTTCGATCTGGTGTTACTGGCAGACAATGATGCTCAATTATTCCGTAGGTTCGACATCCCGCGGTACCGGTGGAAAATCGGGATCGAATGTGCAGTTCGCTGGTTGAAAGGGGAGAAAAAACTGGCCCGGACCCACTGGCACTATGAGAATGCGATGCCGTGGTCTCTGGAGGAATTCGGAAGGAACGTGCACTTCGCGGCTGTCGAAATCTGCGACGCAGCCTGTATGAGGGTGCAGAACCGCCGAATTTTAGAGGCCTCCACGGTATTTTTTAAAAGGGAGTTGCCGTACGACCGATTTTTCATGTACTACCCGGATCGGCCGGCACCCTGGGCACAGAGGCGGCTGGAACTTCTCCCGCATTTTAAAAAGGTGCATGCTATTCCGATGGGAATCGAAGATGACAAATATTTCGCTCTGAAGATAAAGCGCTCACAGGTTCAGGATATCGACTTGTTTGTGTCCGGTGCCATCACGAATACCCTTCGACAAGAGGCTTTGGAGCGCATTAAGGCTCTCGCAGTCCACAACGACTGGAACATCGTGATCGAAGATCATGTGCCCTTTGAAACGTATTGCGATCTAGTTTCACGGAGTAAAGTCACCCTGTCGATTGCGGGGTCACGCTGGGAATGTTTCAGACATTATGAAGCCGTGGCTTTGGGGTCGCTTCCGCTGATGAATGTACCCACCATTGATGCGCATTGGTGGAAGGACGCGCCCCGTGATCTATTTTTTCAAAATCATTTCGATGATTTTGAACGGCGGATTGAGGCCCTTCTCAATGACGGAGAGCTGCGTCAGCACTGTCGGAACTACTTGGAGAATATGGTGGAAAACAAACTCTTGCTCTCCCGGGTTGTGGATTTTATTTTCGCCATCTCACTCCAATCCTTACAGAAGACAAGGGAAACATAATGAACGTTTATATTTACGGTGCCGGCTCTATCGGCAATCATTTGGCACATGGGTGTCGTAATAAATCTTGGGAGGTCTGGATGGCCGACCCTGACCCCGAAGCCCTGCGGAGGACCCGGGAGGACATCTACCCTTCCCGATACGGCTCGTGGGACGAGTCTATTCGGCTGTGCATGCCCGATGAACTCCAGGGAGCGGCGGATCTGGTGGTGATTGGCACCCCCCCGGACCTCCATATGGACATTGCCTTGGAGGTGCTTAGGAAGGCGGCACCGCGTGCCATGCTGATTGAAAAGCCACTTTGCACGCCGGATCTGAAAGGTCTGGCCCAGCTTGTGCAGGCCTCAAAGGCGGCGGGCACCCAGGTTCTGACTGGTTATAATCATACCTGTGCCCGAAACACGAAAGTGGCGGAGGACATTCTTAAAACCGGAGTGCTGGGCAGCCCGGTTTCATTGAATGTACGATGGCTGGAGCACTGGGGCGGGATTTTCGGGGCCCATCCCTGGTTGAGCGGACCGCAGGATTCTTATTTGGGAGATTACCGCCGAGGAGGAGGCGCGTGCGGAGAGCATTCCCACGGCATTAATATCTTTTTGCATTTTGCAGAGGTTCTGGGTCTGGGTCCCGTGGAATCTGTGAGCAGCATGATGGATGTGGTGGATGAGGACTCCTGCTGTTATGACCGGGTATTTCATGCCTCCTTAAAAACCAGATCCGGTTTGGTGGGCACCGTTTCCCAGGATGTGGTGACTCAACCTGCGGTCAAAACCATTCGGATGCAGGGGGAACGGGGTTTTATGGAATGGTATGCCGGATATGACTCACAGCACGATGCGGTAATTTGGGGGGAAAACGGTAAGGAGCCTCAAACGGAACTGATTCCGAAAACACGTCCCAAGGACTTTGAAGGCGAACTCGATGAAGTGGAGCGGCTGCTGAGGTCCGGTGCTTCATCCTCCCCGATCTCTCTGGAACAGGGAATCCATACCATGAAAGTCATTGCGGCCTCCTACCGCTCGCATCAGGAGGGACGTGTTATGAACCTTTCAGAAATTACCATTTGAGGAAAAGATATGACTCCATATGATTTCACAGATTTATTTGTTCTGGATATGGCCAACAACCATCAGGGTGATGAGGCGCATGCGTTGAGGATTATTGAGGAATGCGGGCAGGTCGTCCGGAAACTTGGGCTGAAGGCTGCATTGAAGTTTCAATTCAGAAACATCGAAACCTTTATCCATCCGGATTTTATAGACCGGTCGGATGTTCCTCATATTCCCAGATTTCGGGATACCCGGCTTACGGACGAGACCTACCTCCGCCTGAGCCAAGCCGTTCAGGAAGCCGGGCTGATTACCATGTGCACGCCTTTTGATGAGGTTTCCGTGGACAAGATAACAGCTATGGACCTGGAGATCATCAAAATCGCCAGCTGTTCGGCAACAGATTTTCCGTTGCTGGAAAAAGCCTGTTCTGCGAAAAAGCCGATCATCGCCTCTACCGCCGGGTTATCATTGAGCCAGATAGACCGGCTGGTTTCGTTTTTTGAACATCATGGGGCGGATTTTGCCCTGATGCACTGTGTCGCCATTTACCCCACTCCTGCTGAGAAGCTGAATCTCAATCAGATTGATGAGCTGCGGACACGGTATCCGAACTGTGTGATCGGATTTTCCACTCATGAAGACCCCGAGAACCTTCAGGCGGTAGGCATGGCGGTAGCCAAAGGGGCACAAATGTTTGAGCGGCACGTGGGGCTAAATACAGAGAAATATTCTTTGAACGCCTATTCCTCAGATCCGCAGCAACTTGAAGAGTGGATGCGTTCGTTCCGCACAGCCAAGGAAATATGCGGTGGGAATGAACGGGCTCCCGCTTCGGCAAAAGAAACCAATTCACTTCGTTCTTTGATGAGGGGGGTTTATGCGAAAACTGAAATCAAAGAAGGACAGACTATTCATGATGACGATGTGTTTTTTGCCATGCCCCTGCAGGAGGGCCAGCTGGTATCCGGTGAATACCATGCAGGGTTGAAGGCAACAAAAACCTACAGAACAGGTGAGCTGATTGTGGAACCATCCGAAAGTCATCAACCCACTGAAAGTGAAATCATTGAGGGAATCGTGCTTCAGACCAAAGGCCTGATGAGGGAGGCGCGAATTCCTTTGAGATCCGCAACCTCCATTGACATTTCTCATCACTACGGCCTGGAGCGATTCCGGGAATTCGGGTGCGTGGTGGTGGATTGTATTAATCGGACTTACTGCAAGAAACTAATTGTGCTGTTGCCCCGTCAGAAACACCCGTATCATTATCATCTCAGGAAAGAAGAGACCTTTCAACTGCTGCACGGGGATGTGGAGGTCTGCGTGGATGGACATCAACGCAAACTGGAACTGGGAGAAACCCTGTTGGTGGAGCCTGAAGCCTGGCATAAATTTCACACCTTGGACGGATGTATTTTTGAAGAGATCTCCACCACGCATTTTAATGATGATTCCTTCTACGATGACCCGCAGATTGCCAAGTTGCCCCGTGAGAAACGTAAAACCGTGGTGGATCAAGATTTATGGATGAAATGAGGAGGAAACCGTCCATAGGTCTGGTCGTATTTGATTATGACGGTACCCTGGTGCTCTCCAATGAACTGAAGCATGATGGGTTTCGTCCGCTTTTCCCGAAAGGCCCGGAACTGGACCGTTTTGTGGACGAAACCCTGAACAGACGCTATGCGCTGAGCAGCCGCTATCAGATTATCGCGGAAATACTGGGAAGGATGGGGGAGGTGATTGGAGATCCCATGACAGATCCGAAAGTGCTGGAGCTGGCGGAGCTGTACAACCAGAATGTCACGCACGGGGCCGCCACCTGTGCGGAACTCCCGGGCGCAACCCGATGTTTAGAGGGCTTGAAAGGTAACATCCCCATGGTGCTGCTCTCTGCCACTCCTGAAAAAAGCCTGCAGGAGATCATCCGCATACGCAACTGGGGACATTTTTTTGAGGAAGTCCTGGGATACCCCCGGTATAAACCGGATGAGCTGGCCCGGTTGATGAAACAATTCGGCGTTTCATCAGAAGCGACGTTGATGGTGGGAGACAGTGATTTGGATGAAAGGGCGGCAACAGAAAATAAGGTTCCTTTTTGGGATATCCGGAAAAATGCAAATCTATTGGACCTTAGGCACATGCTCCTTGAAGACTCCGCTATGGAAAACTAACCGATATGTATATTGGAATGTTTTGTGCAGCGAAATGACTGAAATACCGTATGATTTTAAATTTTTAACCCTATAAACACTACGAAATATAATGAGATCTGCCTGCCCCATTTGTCAGCACGGGAACATCACGATTCTGTATGATGGTCCCATACGTACAGGAAAATTCGGGAACCTGACCGAAACACCTTATAAGATATGGGGCTGTGAAAGCTGTGACTCCGCCTGGTTGAGAGAAGCTTTTTTCGATTATACGCAATCTGAATACAGGGAAACCGTAGACGGAGAATCGACCCTTGAACAATATCACCTGGTGCACGACAAAGATCAGCTTCGCGTGCTTCAAGAAGTCGGTACCGGTAGTCTGCGGGGGGCTTCCGTTATCGATATAGGCTGCGGCGGCGGCGCATTTCTTGATTTGATTAAAGGATTTGCAGGGTCAACAGTGGGGGTTGAACCCGCAGGCTACTATCACGAAGGACTTTCCCGCAAGGGACACCTGACATATGCCAGTACATCGGAGGCCCTTGAGAGGTGGGAGAATCAACTGGACCTGGCTGTTTCGTTCAGTGTGCTGGAGCATGTCGATGACCCCCTGAGTTTTCTGCGGGAGGCAAAACGTCTGCTGAAAAAAGACGGCCGGCTGATTATCAGCACTCCCAACCGAAATGACTGGTTGCTGGATCTTCTTCCGGATGCGTATGCACCGTTTTTTTACCGCACCGCACATCGGTGGTATTTTACCCCGGACAGTCTCCGGGCCTTGGCGGACCGGGCCGGGTTCACATCCATTTCGGTGCGGACCCGGCATCGGTTCGGTCTTGCGAATCTGTTGCTTTGGCTCCGGGACCGTCAGCCGTCCGGACATTCCGGGGTTGAAGTCCCGCCCCTATTGGATCAAGCGTTCATCGCGGCAATGAACGAGTCGGAGAGGGGAGATTACCTGTACGCAGACCTGACGGTTTCCAGTTAACTGTATTTATGTATCAGAACAAGAAAGTGTTAGCAGTGGTCCCTGCACGTGGAGGCAGCAAAGGGATACCGCTTAAAAATATTCATCCTTTGGGGGGAAAACCGCTGCTTTGCTGGACAATGGACGTGTTGTCCCGACTGCCAGAATTTGACCGGGTCTATGTTTCCACGGACTCCGATCAGGTTGCCTGTGTGGCCGCAGATTGCGGTTATAAACCACCCTTCCTGCGTCCGGACTCCCTAAGTGGGGACCGCATTGGAGACTGGGATGTTCTTTACCATGCGTTGACCAGGTTGGAGGCGTTGGATGCATGCACCTATGATGTCATTGTGATGTTGCAGCCAACCTGTCCTTTCCGGTCAGACTCTCACGTGCGTGACTGTCTCAGGAAGCTGATACATGAAGATCTGGATTCGGTTTGGAGTCTGAGTATGACAGACAGTAAAGCGCACCCACTTAAACAGCTGACCCTTCAGGACAATCGCATGGACTATTATGATTCCCTGGGGGGGCAGATCATCGCCCGTCAGCAGTTAGAGCCTCTCTATCACCGGAACGGTGCCGCGTATGCAATCAGCAGGACCTGTTTGTTGGATCAACACTCGATCAAAGGAGCACGCAGTTCAGCGGTGGTGATTGAAGATCCTCTGGTGAATATCGATACGCCGGACGATCTGGAATACGCTGAGTATCTGCTGGAGAAAGGAAAGGTGGTCGTTTAATCGGGCGAGCGTTTTTATGCATCTGATTCTACCAATTGAGACAAAAGTAAGGGAGTTGCATTCCAAGCTTTATCTGGCGTATGAGGCCTGCCGGGCCGGGGCAACGGTGACTACGGGAGAGGCACGGGCCATACGTGAACGCCTGCATGTACTGCCAAGGGGAAGTTTTTTTCTGGATAAAGCGGTGGCCCCCAATCGCGCTGAGCTTTTTCAAACCTATCGGGCCCTTGGAATGCGCGTGGCTGCCTGGTGTGAGGAGGGGTTATCTCTGGTGGATCCGGATGCCTATCTAAGACACCGGATTCATCCGGACGCACTCGCGCTGACGGAGATGTTTTTTACCTGGGGACCCTATCAGGAGGATCTCATCCGCAACCGTTATCCTGATTTGAGCTCGAGACTTTGCAGCAGTGGGAACCCCCGGATTGATTTACTGCGTCCGCCGTTGCGGCATCGCTTTGAAACAGAGGCGGAAAAAGTGGCGGAGGAGTTCCCGCGTCTGCTTCTCATGAATACCAATTATTCTCTGGCCAACCATATGAAAGGTCCGGATGCGTTTATCACCCTCCTGAAAAAGGGTGGAAAAATCTCCACACCGGAGGAAGAGTCCTTCGCCAGAGAATGGGCGGAACATAAAAAGAAACTTTTTAACGCGTTTCTCGAACTGGTGCCGGTTTTAAGTCGCCAGTTTCCTGACTATGCTGTGGTCGTCCGCCCCCACCCTTCGGAGAACCATGAGACCTATCGAAAAGCGTTTATGCCGTATCCAGGTGTACATGTGCGTCATGAGGGAAATGTGATTCCTTGGCTTCTTGCCTCGGATGTCTTGATCCACAATGGCTGTACAACCGGAGTGGAGGCAGCCCTGCTGGACAGAAATGTATTGGCATACTGCCCATACCGCTCTGAACAATATGACATTCATTTCCCCAATGAAATCAGCGTACAATGTGATACCTCCGAGGATGTCATTTCTGAAATCCGCAGAATGACGAAGTCAGAATCCAGCCAGTATAACCGGGAATCTCTTCAGCACTATCTGCATGATATTGACGGGAACGGGGCCCGCAAGGTTGTAAAAGCACTACAGGCCGCAGCGAGTCAGAAGCCGTCAGTCTGTGTTCCGGATAGGCTGCGTATTCCTATACGCCGCTGGATCACCGGAATGACCCGCACATACGTTGATGCATCGAAAGATCCTTATTCGAGTCAGAAGTTTGATGTGCTCTCGGCTGCAGAAGTCAACGGGATCCTTGACGAGTATCGGCAGTGCATGGGGGATACCTTCCGTATTCAGGTTGAAGAGCTCTGGGAAAACGGATTCCGCCTGAGTTCTCAGAACTGAGCTTGTCAGTCACACCAGCTATTGAAATGTCCCTACGTCAGGATGATCCTCCCGGTCGATCGCTTCCTCGGGTCTGCATGATGGTCTATCATTACTGGCCTTTTCCTGCGGGAGGGGCTGAATCTCAATGCCGAAAGCTCACTCACCAGTTGACGGCTGAAGGATGTGCTTGCTGGGTTCTGGCGGCACGGCTGTCCAGAGCGGCGCCCTCTAAGGAGAATGACCACGGGGTGCAAATCCGGAGATTGTTTGTTCTCGACCCTCTGTTCAGATGGGTACGTAAAAAAGAGGCCGGAACTGAGGGAACAGCAGTCGGAAAAGCCCGGTCCTCCACCTCCGGAAAGCAAAGTGCAACTCTTTGTTTGCACCTGATAAACCGGCTGATCCCTTTTCTTAATGCATGGCTGCTCATGCTCCAATCAAGTGTATGGTTATGGAGACACCGCCATGAATACGATATTTTGCATGTTCATTCTATGGGTTGGATGGGGGCATTTGCCGGGCTGATCGGTCATCGGCTTGGAAAAACAGTCCTATGCAAGGAATCCACTGACCCCACGATGCGTCCGTCGGAAGCGAAGGTATTACCAGCAAGTTGGATTACCCGCGGTATTGGTCATTGCAGGATCGTGGTTCAGACTCCAGCAGCTTATGAATACTGGCACAATGCCGGTATTCCTGAACAGCGACTTCTGAACGTCACGAATGGAGTCGTCATTCCGCCCGAACGGAAGTTTCCCCAAAAAAGACCCACTATCCTGTGGGTGGGGAACTTCACACAGGGGGTGGAGACGAAGGGCTTGGATCTCCTAATGAAAATATGGGAAAATCTCTGTCGTCAGCATGAACAGGTTCGACTGGTGATGGCCGGGAATGGAGAGCCATCGGTACTGTCACATCTCACTCAGGATCAGGAGGCCCTGCAGCGTATTGACTTCACCGGGTTCCTGGACGATACCCGTTCAGTCTATGAGCAGGCTTGGGTTTTCGTGCTTCCTTCCCGCCGTGAGGGGTTGTCCAATGCATTGCTTCAGGCACAAAGTTGGGGAATACCTGCAGTGGTCAGTGATATCCCGGGAAACCGGGCTGTTGTGCAACAAGGAGCCTCGGGATTTCTAGTGGAATTAGGGAAACCTGATCAGTTTACAAACCGTATTTTACAGCTTCTGCAGGATCCCGTACTTCGAAAACAAATGGGAGTGGACGCCAAAGATTATATTTGTAATACGTTTAGCATGGAGAAAACCGCAGGCAACTGGATCAGTATCTATAAGGAAACTATGTCAAATGACAGATCGTTCTGAATCAGTGCCCATGGTTTTTTTGATATATCTGGGTCGGTCGGGGTCCACGATGCTGGCCGAAATAATTTCAACCCTGCCAGGAGTTGGAGTGGGAATTGAGGCAAGATTTCAGGATGGCTGGATCAGGGGGCCAGCGGTCAGAATTCAGAACGATGCTGATTTGGAATCTTATTTGGAGACGTTGTACGGGGATGAGAAATTCAACGAATGGAACGTCGACCGCAACAAACTTCAATCGAAACTGATGCAGAAGGGGTTTCCTCTGGAGTTCGGTCAGGTTCTTCGAAGTTGCCTTGAACTGTATTTCGCGCCGGAGCAACCTGATGTTCTGGTTCACAAATGTGGTCACTATATTCGTTGTATTGACCGGATTCTGGACGAAATTCCTGATGCAAAATTTCTTTTCATTGACCGTGATCCGCGCGCAATATTCAACTCTCAACGTGTCAGCCGTGCCAGTTTTTATGATGGCATGATGCAGAACAACGCGGTTTATTTTGCCCTGGAGCATGTCCGTGCTCAAGAGGAAGTCCGGAAGCATCTTGGCTCGCCGTACTTTCTTTACCTTCGATACGAAGATTTACTCGATCAGGAAGAGACTGTCCGGGAGCAGATATGCAGCTTTCTTCAGGTTCCCAACGTGAAGCGAAACCGTGAGGTTTCGTACCGCGAAAAAATACCTCAGGCGCAACAACATCTCCACCCCCTGGTGGGAAGTGAAAAAATGGTCAAAGACCGGGGTGTTGCCTGGAAAAATGAGCTGCCGCGTGAGGACAGGTTGTTTTTGGAAAAAGTCATTCGAATAGGTCCGGAAAAGAGTTTATTACCGGATCGCGATACGGAAGCTGTTTCATTGCGACAATCGCTAAGCCTGCTGAACAGGGCGTTTGAATTTCGCCGGGCCCAGTTCCTTATTCGACTTGGAGTTTTGCAGCCGCCCTACGCGGGATAAGAAACCTGAGATTAAAAAGAGCCCGTTCACCGCCACCAACCCAGAAAGCACATTATGACAGACATGCCCAACTATACAGACCGCCCAATGAGTCAGGGGTATCCTGATATGGAAGTCGAGTATGTATCCCGGAAAAAAGACGTTCTGGACTCTAAACAGCATTCAGAGTCCTATCATCAGGGGCTGCAGGATATCCTGAAATGTGTCAGCAGAATTGTGGACCTGAATCAGGGGCCCAAAACGGTAGCGGTCGTCGGTTGCGGTCCCAGCCCGCAGACCATGGCCGATCTCCAGGAGGCCGGGTATGAACCAATAGGCGTTGAACCAGTTGAGGAGAGCCTGATCGCCGCAAGAAATTTTCTGAATTCCGAAGATCTCGTTCTCCAGGGAACCGCAGAACAAATGCCTTTTGCGGATGCAACTCAGCGAATCGTAATCATGGAGAATGTCCTCGAACACGTGGATTCCCCGGCAAAGAGTCTGTCCGAAATATTCAGGGTGCTGATGCCGGGCGGGGTGCTCTTTATCCGAACGACAAACCGTACGCGGTTTTCGTGGATGGGAAAAAACTGGGAATATAATGTGCCTTTTTATAACTGGCTGCCTGCGTGTGTAAAAGAGTCTTATGTTTTTCTGCACCTCCATTACCGTCCTGAACTGGCGAATTTCTCTCCGCGTCCAGCGGTCCACTGGTATACATTCACTTC
>CAZVCO010000020.1:0-4532 GCA_964625795.1 uncultured Verrucomicrobiota bacterium
CTGCCGACAGGCTGACGGTCCCCGTGGATGCACTGTCAACGCTGATGGTAACTTCCGTATCGTATATATCGTTCCCATTGGCGTCGGTGACCAAAATTTCGAGATTACTGGGTGTGACATTTGAGGAAAGTGTCGTATTTTCTTGAAGCACCGAAACATTGGTGCCGGTTATCTGAACCGGAACCTGGGCCGTCAGAGAGCCGATCGTGGCCGTGATGGTCGCGACGCGGTTGCTTTTATCCACCACGAACCCGGGTTTCCTGGGTCACTCCTGGGTTGATTATTGGGGCAGCCGAAAAACGTAATCATCATCATGGTCGTAATCATATTCGGAACCGCCCCTTGAGACAGCTCAGTTGTCGCAAACCAAAAGGGGAGGTAAACCGCAAATGATTATTCCTCAAGGCCTGAACCGTATTCTTCCATTCCTTCGTATACTCGGCTTGTAGATGTGCTGCGGATAAGTCCGATAAGCATAGAAACGATGCGAACCAGAATTTCCTTTCCCTCATCGGCACAGTCTAAGCGTTTCCTGGCGACCAAAACATCAAGACATGCAGCGCACTCAAGAGCGGAACCCCGTGCGATATCGAAAAATCTGCAACGGTCCGCCTCTGTATATTTTCCGTTCCCTTCCGCAATATTAAGCGGGATAGACGTACAGGCTCTGTCCAGCTGATTAGTAACGGCAAGGCTTCTTTGGAAGGGTCTCCAGTAATTCGTCAGCCCAGGAAACGAATTCAACCGAGGCCTGATACACGTCGAGATTCTCATGACTAAACTGTTTTTTCATAAGCTCATGTTTCTTCTATATTCCTGGTTCCGTCGATCACGATCACGATCACGATCATGATTACGATTACGGTTGCGATTACGGTTGCGATCACGATCACGATCACGGTTGCGATTTTGACTTATACGTCGTTCAGTAGTTTTTATTTTACCCGGGTTTCCTGGGTCACTTTCTGCAGCGTGATGCACTCGACCGGGCAGACCTCGACACACTGTCCGCAGCGGATGCAGGCGTTCTGATCCAGGTGCAGCCGGTTGTAGTCCCGGGTTCCGGTACTCTCCACGTAGCCGGTGATGCGGTCCTCCTGGTCGTAAATGAGATCGCTGACTTTGACGATGCAGCCCTCCACCGGAGTCACTTTCAGACAGCGGTCGCAGTAGATGCAGAGATCGTTGTCGATTTCGAACTTGTAGTGGCACAGATAGCAGCGGGAGGCCTCGGTTTCGGCATCCTGTTTGGTAAGCCCGGTCTCCACCTCATCGGTCACCCCGCGGGTGCCCACCGGAATTTCCGGCATCTTCAGCCGTTCGAGCGCATCCATCTCCCGGGTGCGTCCGATGGGATCGGCATCCTCCACCGACACCACCTCTTCGAAGCGGTCCTCTCCCATCAGCGCCTGGTCCACCTGACGGGCCACGGATTTGGCGTGGCCAATGGCGTCGATCAGAGAACCGGGGCCGGTGATGGCGTCTCCCGCCACAAACAGGCCGTCGATCTGCTGCCACCAGTCGGCGGTCTGCTGACCGGTTCCCAGTAAAACCGTATCGGCCGCCAGTTCAAACTCAGACCCGTCGACCGGGACGGGAACCGGACGGCCTTCCTCGGACACCTCCAGCCGGGTTTGCTGAAAGAGCACTCCATCCTCTTTGAATGCCATCGGGGCGGCGAGAAAACGGGTGTCCACGCCCTCCTCGGCGAACTGATCCAGTTCATGGGCCCCGATATACATTTCCTGTTCGGAGCGCCGGTACACCATGGTCACCTGTTCCGCTCCCAGCCGTTTGGCCATACGACAGCAGTCGACCGCCGTGAATCCGCCGCCGATCACCACCACCTGTTTCCCCACTTCGGGACGCCCTCCGGCATTCACCTCTTTGAGGAACTCCAGGCCGTGACGGACATGGGGAAGATCCCGTCCCGGCAGATCCGGCCAGCGCGGCACATGGGTTCCGGCCGCCAGTACCACCGCATCATATTCCGACCCCATTCGGGTCAGGTGTGCCGCATCCACTGCGGTGTTGCACTGCAGATCAATGCCCAGATCGAGGATCTGGCGGATTTCCCGCCGCACCATGTCGCGGGGAAGGCGGAATTCCGGGATGCCCTGGATCATCAATCCACCGGGCTCGGAATGCTGCTCAAGCAGGGTGACGGCATGGCCCCACAGCGCCAGCTCGCGGGCCACGGTCAGACCGGCCGCACCGGCACCCACCACGGCGACGGATTTTCCGGAGTCCGGAAACAGTTTCTCCAGGAGAATAGGATCCTGACGGCTGCGGAAGTCATCGGCCGACCGCTTGGCGAAACAGATGGCCACCGGTTCCCCCAGTCCCTCCCAGCCGTGGCGGCAGGCCGGCTCACAGGGACGGGTACAGGTGCGGCCCAGCACCGCGGGAAAAATGTTGTCGCGCAGATTGATGCGGTACGCGGTTTCCGGATCGCCTTTCCAGATGGCCTCCAGATAGCCCGGGATATCCGTGCCGGCCGGACAGGCGGCGCGGCAGGGCACGTTTTTCGCCATCCAGTCAAAATCTTTGGCATGGCGTCCGTCACCGGAGGCTATGGAAAGAGCGGCTTCGGCGGGCTGGGTCATGCCAGGGCGTCAACCAGAGTCTTGGAAAACGGAGCCAGATCTTTCGGCGTGCGGGCGGCGATCTGATTTCCGTCGATCACCACCGCTTCATCCACCCAGGTGGCACCGGCATTGTTCATGTCGTCTTTAATGCCCACGGTACTGGTGGTGCGGCGTCCGCGCAGGACATCCGCCGAGATCAGGATCCAGCCCGCATGGCAGATGTGGGCGATGGGTTTCTGATCCGCTTCAAATTCCTTCACCAGCGAAAGAACCTTGGGGTCGCGGCGCAGTTTGTCCGGGGCAAATCCTCCCGGCACCAGCAGGGCGTCAAAGTCGGAGGCCTCCACCTCCGCGATCGCCGCGTTGCTCACACAGGGATACCCATGCTTGCCGCTGTAGGAGACGCCGGCCTCAGGGGCGGCCACCACCACTTCATGACCCTCCTCCTCCAAACGGATTTTCGGGTACCAGAGTTCAAGATCTTCGTAGACGTTGTCGATAAGGGCTAAGATGCGTTTCATAGGGGCCTCTTACCTCAAGCGGCCATCATTTCCAAAGATTTATTATGACGACCTGCATCGGCTTGCGCTTGCCTTTTGGGCAGGGTGGACGTAGGATAATGGCACAATTTTAATGATCTTCAGGGCAGGGTGATTCTGTTTTACGGAAAATTCCCTACCGGAGGTGAAGCCCTCGACTCCTTTGCTTCGGCAGAGGACTGATGTGTTCGACCTCCCGCAATCTGCGGGGGACCATACACAGCCGACCGTACAGTCGGGATGAAAGAAGATCCGCCCCCTCCCGTCATTTCGGCGTCGGGAGGCGGACGCTTTGCCCTGTAGATATAAGGGCGAAACGTATGACAACTATAGCTGAAAACATTACAAAACAGGATTCCGACACCTTTCGTCTGGATCCGATTGACGAGGTGATTGCCGCAGTCGGACGGGGCGAACTGGTGGTGGTGGTGGACGATGAACACCGCGAGAACGAAGGGGATCTGATTTGTGCCGCGGATGCGGTCACCCCGGAGATCATCAATTTTATGGCCACCCAGGGACGGGGGCTGATTTGTGTCACGCTGCCCGGAGACGAGGCCTCCCGTCTGGGAATTGCCGATATGCGGCATACCGGCGATGAGGATGTGCCGGTGCCCACCGCCTTTCTGGAGTCGGTGGATGCCCGTGAGGGGATCAGTACCGGCATCAGTGCATCGGACCGGGCGAAAACCATTCAGGTGATGGCGGACCCCCGCACCGGCGCCCGCGATCTGGTGCGGCCCGGCCACATGTTTCCGATCAAATCCAATTCCCGCGGAGTGCTGGGGCGTCCCGGACACACCGAGGCCTCGGTGGATCTGGCTCTGCTGTCCGGGCGGAAAGCCATGGGCGTGATTTGCGAAATCATGAACGAGGACGGCAGCATGGCCCGGCTGGCGGACCTGACCGCCTTTGCCCGCACCCACGGACTGAAAATCAGTTCGGTCGCCGCGCTCATCCGCTACCGTCAACAGCGCGAGGGAGAAGTGGAATGCGAGGGCACCATCAGCCTCCCCACTCAGTACGGCGAATTCCAGTGCCGAATCTACCGCTCCTCCCTCGACGACAAAGAGCATCTGGCCCTGTATGTGGGCGACGTGGCTTCCGGACCCGCCCCGCTGGTCCGGGTGCACAGCGAATGTCTTACCGGGGATGTGCTGCACTCCCTGCGGTGTGACTGCGGCGATCAGCTGCAGCATTGCATGGAGAACATCCAGAAAGAGGGACGGGGAGTCCTGCTGTACATGCGCCAGGAAGGACGCGGAATCGGTCTGGGCGCCAAACTGCAGGCCTATGCGCTGCAGGACAAGGGCCTGGACACGGTCGAGGCCAATCTGAAGCTGGGCTACGGCGCCGATCTGAGGGAATACCGCTCCAGTGCATTGATCCTTCAGGATCTGGGCAT
>CAZVCO010000020.1:4542-16665 GCA_964625795.1 uncultured Verrucomicrobiota bacterium
TTCCGTCGATTCGGCTGATGACCAACAATCCCGCCAAAGTGGAAGGGCTGAAGATGAGCGGAATCGATATCGCCGAACGCATTCCGGTGGTGATTCCCAGTAACACCCATAATGCAAAATATCTTGAAACCAAACGCACCCGATTAGGGCATCTTCTCTAATCGATATCCATATCGGGTTCGCTATCGAACATTATCGTTGAGGAGCGATTACGATTTCGATCCCGAACCCGATACCGATCACCTAAAAAAATTTCTCATGACCGAAAAACATTTTTATCCCTCCCCAACCGAAGGACTGCCTGAGCTGCCGAAAGGCGTGGACCAGCGGATTGGCCGTCATGACGGCACCGGCCGCAGGATTGGAATTTGTTCCGCCCGCTTCAATATCGAGCTGACCGGGGACCTGGTGTCCACGGCCGTGGATACTCTGATAGACCATCAGGTGGCAGCGAAAGACATACACGTCAGCTGGGTGCCGGGAAGTTTTGAACTCCCGCTGGCGCTGCAGCAACTGGCAGAGGAGCATCGTCTGGATGCCCTGATCGCCTGCGGTGTGGTGATTGAGGGGGACACCCGTCATGCCTCGCTGATTATGGATGCGATCACCCCGCAGTTTCTCCAGCTTTCCAGTGATCTTGAGATCCCGGTGATCGATGCCGTGGTCAGTGCCCCCTCCATGGAACTCGCACGTATACGCTGTTCCAGCGGAAAAGACAGCCGCGGAGCCTATGCGGCCCTGGCGGCTTTGGAATGTTGCAGGACCTGAAGCAGAGCCCATCCGCAAAAAACGCGAGGGATCAAGCAGATCGTTTCCCTGGCAGGGCCAACGGCCCGGCTGAACAAAGCCCTGCCCGTGAGGGCGGGGTAGGTATGCCACCCAGGATTGAGGGCCATCGGTCCGGCTCAATTCTGCCCATGTCTGAAGCATCTGAGCCGCTCCTTCAGAGCTCACGCTTGTATGGGTCCGCAAATACCCCGCCCTGATGGGCAGGGCTTTGTTCAGCCGGACCGTTGGCCCTTTTCAGCTAGAGAAATTTATGACAGGTATCGTACTTGTAGAAGAAATAAGTTTGTCGCCTCGGGTTGAGAGTGTTACGTCAACGCCCCCTCTTTCATCCTGTTCTTTTTATGTCATCTCCCGGATCCCCAAACCGACATCTGCTCCGCCTGTGGGTGGTTCAATTTCTCTTCCAGCGCGACTTTAACCGTCACGATCCCTGGGAAGAGGCTCTGGAGACATTTCTGGCGGACAAACGCCGCAAAATGTCCCGCAAAATGCGCACCTTTTTTGAGGAGCGGGTGGAGGGTACCAGTCTGAACCGGGAAGCCATTGATACCGAAATCGCCCGCTACGCGGAGAACTGGGACGTGAAGCGCATGGGCGCGGTGGACCGCAATGTGCTGCGGCTGGCGTTTTTCGAACTCAAATACTGCCCCGATGTGCCGCCGGTGGTGACCCTCAATGAGGCGGTGCAGCTCGCCAAGGAGCTCAGCTCGGAGGAAAGCGGAAAATTCGTCAACGGCATTCTGGATCCGGCCATCCGCACCCTGGACCGGCCGCTGCGTCAGGGCATTCAGCGGGAGGAGAGCTGAGATGGTGACCTGGGGACGCGCCCTTTCCAAAACCCGGTCGGTGCTGGCCGGAGCGTTGCAGGGCATGGTCAGCGATGGCCGGGAAATCGACGAGCGTACTCTGGAGGAGCTCGAAATCGCCCTCCTCAAAGCCGATGTGCCGCCCCGTCTGGTGGGCAGTCTGGTCATGGAGCTGGAGGAGAATCAGCTGCACGGAAACCGCACCCCCACCGAGGTGCTGAAAGAACGCCTGTCCCGGGAGCTCCGGCTGTCGGAGGGCGATCCCTTTGAGACCGGACATCTGCCGTCCTGTATTCTGCTGCTCGGTGTGAACGGGGCTGGTAAGACCACCACCTGTGCCAAGCTGGCCTGGCGGGCGAAACAGCAGAAACGCAAGGTGCTGATGGGGGCGGCCGACACCTTCCGCGCGGCCGGCACTGAGCAGCTCCGTCTGTGGGGCGAGCGCATCGACGTGCCCGTGGTGTCCGGACGGCAGGGATCTGACGCCTCGGCCGTGGCGTATGACGCCCTCGACGCCGCCCATGCCCGGAAGGCCGACCTGCTGTTGATCGATACTGCGGGCCGTATGCACACCAAAGATCATTTGATGGAGGAGCTCCGCAAAATGGTGCGGGCGCTGAAAAAGCGGGAGGAGGCCGCTCCGCACGCCACCTGGATGGTGCTCGATGCCAGCCTTGGACAGAATTCCCTGCTGCAGGCCAAAATTTTTCACGAGGCCGTGCCGCTCACGGGACTGATCCTCACCAAACTCGACGGCAGCAGCAGAGCGGGCTTTCTGTTCAACGTGCAGAAAGAGCTTCCCGGCGTTCCCGTGCTGTTCTCCGGACTCGGCGAGGCCAAAGAGGATCTGGTTCCCTTCGATGCCGGCCAGTTTCTGGACGCCTTACTGAAAGGGGAAGAGGCGTAGTTCCACGCTTGCCAAGCCTAAGGCATGGGCCCCCGTGGAAAAAAAGACCTTCCAATCACAAAAGGTTCTGGTTTTACCACGGGGACCGTGGAACTACAGGATGTCATCACCATGAACCCACGACACGAATCCTGGATGAAGCTGGCACTGGCCGAGGCGGCCAAAGGCCTGGGGTCGACGGCCCCCAATCCGCCGGTGGGGGCGGTACTGATCAAAGGCGGCCGGGTGGTGGGGGGCGGACATCACCGCAAAGCCGGAGGCCCGCATGCGGAGGTCTTTGCCATCCGCGCGGCTGGCTCCGAAGCGGAGGGCGCCACTTTGGCGGTCACACTCGAACCCTGCAGCACCCGGGGGCGCACTCCGGCCTGTACCGATGCCATTCTTGAGGCCGGCATACGGGAGGTGATCATCGGCTGCACCGACCCCAACCCCGCTCATGCCGGGGCCGCACTTGACATCCTGCGCGGGGCCGGGGTGAACGTGGTAAGCGGGGTGCTGCCGGAGGCGTGCCGCCATCTGATCCGCGCCTTCACCCGGGTGCAGGAGACCGGACTGCCGTATGTCTCACTCAAAATGGCCTGCACCCTGGACGGCCGTATTGCCGACGCCGATGGGAAGTCAAAATGGATTACCGGTCCGGAATCCCGCGAACGGGTGCAGCAGCTGCGGCGCGAATGTGATGCCATCCTGGTGGGGACCGGCACGGTGATGGAGGACAATCCCACCCTGCTGCCCCGGCCGCAGAAGGGCCGGACGCCTTTGCGGATCATCCCCGACCGGCAGGGTCGGCTCCCGCTGACCCGTACCGTCTTTTCCGACGGAGAACCCACCCTGTGTCTGCTGGGCCCAGAGGTGTCGGCCTCCAGAAAGCGTGCATTGGAGCGGCGCGGGGTGGAGTGGATGGAGGTTCCGGTGAGCGGAGACCGCATCGCGTGGCGCGAAACCGGATTCCTTCTGGTGAAGCGGGGCGTCCAGCACATCCTGTGCGAGGGGGGCGGACAGCTGACCTCCGCCCTGCTGAAGGCGGAACTGGTGCAGGAGCTTCACTGGGTGACCGCCCCGACTCTGCTGGGCATGGACGGTCGACCCGCCGTGGCCGAGGGCTGGAGCCTGAAAGAGGCGCCGCAGTTTCACATTGAATCCGCAGAGCAATGCGGGAAGGATCTGTGGGTCACTCTGAGAGCCTGATGTTTTGTACCATCAGCTCGGCCTCCGAACTATAAAAAGAAAAAAGATCGTTTTTGCCCTCATAGAGAAAGACCCCCATCCGCTTGCCTGGCAGGGGAAGCAGAGGATCTCATTCACCTGCCAGACAAGCTGGCAGGGGTCTTTCGTTTTGGAGAGGAACGAGCTAGCCTCAGGTCTGATTCACCCGCCAGACAAGCTGGCAGGGGTCTTTTTCTTTGGAGCGGAGCAGGCCGGCCTCAGGTCTGATACCATTCCCCAAAAATAATCAGTATAAAGTGGCGGCTCCAGCGGTCAGATACAAATTTCGTAATCGTAATCGTGCTCGTAATCCTAATCGAAACACTCAAGCCTGCCCGGAACTAGTGGACTCATCACCGTCTTAGAAGCGATTGTGATTACGAGCATGATTACGATTACGATGTTATATACCAGAAATCATTCGTAAGTGTTCTGATTCACCTGTCCGGCAAGCGAACAGGGGTCTTTTTACTTTGGAGCGGATTGACCCTTCCCGGAATCGGGATACTCTGGCTCTATGTTCACAGGAATTATTCAGAAAACCGGAACGGTCAGCGAGGTGGTGGAACGCGAGGGCGGGAAACGCCTGTGGCTGCGGATCGATCCCTGGGAGCGTCCGTTTGACGACGGGGAGAGCATCGCGGTCAACGGCGTCTGCCTCACTCTGGCCAGCCGCAGAGGGGAGGATCTGGGCTTTGATGTGCTGGAGGAGACCCTGCGCAAAACCAATCTGGGGGATCTGACCGAGGGGTCGGTGGTCAATCTGGAACGCGCGCTGCGGTATCTGGATGCCCTGGGCGGACATCTGGTGTCCGGACACGTCGACACGCGGGGAACGGTGCGGTCGGTGAAGGCGGTGGGGCCGGATAAACGGGTGGTGATCGGGGTTACGGAGACTGTGCGGGAGAATCTGGTACCGCAGGGCTCCATCGCCTGCGACGGCATCAGTCTGACAGTGGCGGAACTGTTCGAGGATGCCTTTGCGGTGCACCTGATCCCCACCACCTTGTCGGAAACCAACTGGGGTCAGCTGCAGGTGGGCAATGCGGTCAATCTGGAGGCGGATGTGGTGGTGAAGATCATCCGCCGTGAGGCGGAACAAGGCCGTCTGGCCAAAGACTGGAGCTGGGAGAAGCTTTCAGGGGAGTGGTAAGCGAACATCCCTGGCCGTCGCGAGCGACAGCTCGGGCAGGCGAACATTGAACGTCCAACGTTGAACATCGAAATTTAAGATATTCCTAACTTGCCGGCTCTTTCAAACTCGTCGTGGGAGATGGCGGAAGTTCGCAGGTTGTAAGCGTTCAGAGATTAGAAGTCTGGAGTAAAAGCTTGAGCTTCGGTTCTCACGGACTTGGACCTTCTGACCTCTGACCTCTGACCTCTGACATCTTACCTTACGATCTACTCAGGGCGTTACCAAAGTGGGATTATCTTTGGGGTTGCCCTTTTCAAAAAGATATCCGCTGGTGAACCCAAACGTTTCCATCTCCTCCTGCCCAATCATGGTGGCTGCGCCGCTGAGGGTATACACAAAACCTGTCTTGTTATACCTCATGGCAAATCGGTATTCACCATTGTTTTCGATTCTTGATCGGGGCACACCATCTGAATTGGCACTGTCTGCCAGCAGCGCGAATTCTGAGGGATTGATGACCTGGTAGGTTTTAATTTCTGATACCTGACGGTCTGGGCTGCCGTCACCATCCAG
The DNA here is from genome assembly GCA_964625795.1 of uncultured Verrucomicrobiota bacterium. Taxonomy (GTDB): domain Bacteria; phylum Verrucomicrobiota; class Kiritimatiellia; order SS1-B-03-39; family UBA6053; genus UBA6053. The sequence goes on from CAZVCO010000020.1 coordinate 9,959, forward strand.
ATCTATTTCGTATCCATGGTTCCAACGGATTCCGTTTTCAGGGCGATCATCCCGATGAGTTGCCCACACCTCCCAGGTGCTATTCGCTTCATCAACGTAGGGAGGCGTGGTTACCACAGAGCGCGTCGTGCGGTCAGCGCTACGGGAGGCACCGGTCTGATCCTGAACGATGTTATAGAGACGCCATTCCTGAAGTCCATTTCCGTTGCCGGAAGTGAGAATCTGGTGGCTCCCATTGCGGTCATTGATGTTCACCTGCAACGCCTGACCGGATTGTCTGATCCCTGAGAGTCCCCTCGTAATCTCCGCTCTGGTGAGCACCGAACTTACTGCGGGAATGATGAGCAGGGCGAGCAGAACAAGGATCGCAATCACGACCAGCATTTCAATCAGGGTGAATCCATCGGCACGCTGCCGCATGCGGATTTGTTTTGTGGGACGAAGGGACGAGTACATCAGTCCTCTCTTGGTGATTCCAGAAACGGACAGCGGGAGCAGGTTTCCAGGCCCTTGTCCTGGGCTTCGGCCCAGGTGATCAGCTCAAGATCTTTCCGTTTGTCGGGATCGGTCGGAACGCGTCGGCAGATGGCCACGTGAACCCGTTTTTTCCCGGCCCAGTAGACCTTGGTGTTCTCCTCCAGAGCTACAGCGGTGTTGGCGTCTTCGTTTTCGCCGAGTTTACTGCCCGGACAGCGGGAGCAGAGCGGGATGCCCCGCTGTTGCGCCTGGGCAAAGGTCATTTTCTTCATCTCCGCCTTTTCGTCATCGGACAACCGTTTGTAGCGCACGCAGTTTTTCACATGGGCTCGCCGTTTGCCCGCCCAGTAGACGGGGGTGTCATCCGAATGTTCAGCGGCGGAGATCGGAAAGGCGCTGGTGATCAGCAGGATAACTACCGCCATCAGGCCGGTTTTTGACGAAAAGAGGGTTGATTTGGGTTTCATTTGTCTCATTGGGTTGGGGGCACGAAACCTTTCAGCCCGTGCTGCTGTAAGAGTTCTTCGTGATCAAATCACGTTATCGGTCACAGGCAGAACGCCTGCGCCACCGTCAGGATCGGCGGCGTTTCAGACCAAAGATCCCGGCGCCAATGGCGACCAGAAAGAGCGCAATGCTGGAGGGCTCGGGAATTGAAGTTACCGAAAAACTCTCATAATCTAAAACCAAAGGGTTGTCTCTAGCCGCACCAGTTGGATCCGGTGTACCGTCATAGTTGCGTGAGCGGAAAGCACTCACAAAACCAAAGTAATCACCAGTGTAATCAGCAGCCGCAACAACTGCTGTTCCGATCGAGGTAACACCTCCATTATCTGTCATGGTCGCATCTATATTAATATTGGCACCTGTGAACGAGAAGGTTGTGGACCATGTAACCTCCGTTCCTTGTAATATATCTTGAGCGAATGGAGTAGCTTGGTTACGACCCACGGCAGGCACAGTAGCATCAGCGGTGGCAGGAGTTTCATATTTATCAGCAATGCTTAAGTTATCGTCAGCATTACTTCCAGGGCTTCCCCCTGTGGAACTATCATCCGTGTTCCAAACGATCCCGATATGCCCGGTATTAGTTCTGCTAAGCACCGTTGTGGGGTCGGTGAAGAGAATCATGCCAAGTCGATTGTTGTCATCGGCGTATCCGTCATTAATCGTCACAGTTCCTGAAATGGTGTAAATTATCCCTGTGTCAGGCGTGCGATCAATCACGGTACCATCCAATTGTTTAATAAATCCGGCATCTACCGTTCCTGTACTCTGGTTGCGATACGTCACACTGTTTGTCCCTGTAGTCAGAAATGTATTAGTATTATCAATTGCAGTGTGCGTAAATCCTCCCAATCCATCATTGTCGGATCCAAAGATTGTAGTTTGCGCAGTTGCTGAAATCGCAAACCCCAAAACGGCAACAAGGATCAGGGCGGGAATGGTGTGGGGGGTGGAGTGTCTCATGGCTTCTTGGGGGTTCTTTGTTAAACCATTTCTTATAATTATTAAGTTTACAGCCGGTCCATGCGCAAAATCAAGGGAGTTTTCAGAAAAAACTCACTTTTTTTGAGCGCTTTTTTCATGACGTTTACAAAAAGTTCTCCCTCAAGAGTTCCATTCCGGCCTGTTTTGGAGGAGGGGGTGGCGCGAAGCGGAGCAGGGACGATTGGCGGGGGACTGGAGTTGAGAAAAGTTACAGGGATAGAGGTCAGAGGTCAGAATGACTAATTAACAAGACGATCCCCCATCCAACCTGCCTTCTGAACTCTACACTCTGACCTCTCATCCCCCTAATCCAACACCATTTCCTCGTTGGCGAAGGCGCGTTTGAAGCGGATGAGGTCGTCGATGGCGGCGGAAAAAGTTTCGGGTTCGTGGGCGAAGGTTCCGTCCCGCGATTGTTCGATGATGTGGATGAGCCACTGGATCACCTGTTCGGATTCAAGGCGCCCTTTGGTCAGTTTGGAGATATCCCCGAAGCGCCAGACCCGGGTGAGCATGTCGTGCAGGGCGGTGATGTCGCCGAGCAGACCGCTGGCTTTGATGTGGGCGTATTCCCCCTCGGTCAGAACCCGCAGGGCAAACAGCAGCACGGTCACGGCCAGAAAGAAAAAGTCCGGCAGTTTGTCCAGCGGGGTGCGGATGGGGCTGTAGGTATCCAGATCAATGCCCTTGAGCTGTCCGCGCCGGCTGAGCATGAGGTTGCCGTTTTTGAGATCGTTGATGGCGTATCCGAGTCCGTGACATTCCTCCAGCCAGAGGAGGGTACTGGTCATGACGTCGAAGGCCTGGGAGAGTCCGAGGGGAGAGGTGAAGGGTTTGGAGACGCGTTCACTCCGCCACTTCTCCCCGTGCGAGGATTTGATCGACCGCAGATACTCCCGGCGCAGATCCTGAATGTTGGTCCGCTCCACCGGAGGGCGGTAGATGCTGGCGTGTTCGGTGCCGGTGACGCCGATGAGGTTGTCCAGGGTGTCGCCGTCCACCAGTTGCAGCACATGGTAGGTGCTGTTGATGGGTTTGAGCCGGCCGGCATCATAGATCCGGATGACGTGGGGGCACTGACACAGTCCGTTGCCGATGTCCATGATGGTGTCCACCGCCTGAATGGCCTCTTCTTTTTTGCTCTTGCGGATCCGGTCGACCTTGATGGCCACCCGCTCGGGAATTTTACCGCTCTTCAGGTTCACCGCCTCATACACCCGTCCGAACTGTCCAATCCCCAGCTGACGGGTGAAGACGAATCCGATCTCCTTCAGCGGCGGAGCCAGTTTTTTCCAGGCGCTGAGATCATCGTTGTCCAGAATGCCATACAGGCCCCGTTGCGGCGAAGGGGTGGAGACTTTTTTCTTTTTCACCCAGTCCACGTCCATGGGGGCCATCCATTCCATCAGTCCCGGCATCACTCCGGCGATACTGATGCGCAGGTAGCGCTGATCCAGAAAATCCCGCACCACCACCCGGCTGACATCCCCGAAAGGCTCGTAGTTTTTTTCTTTCAGCAGAAAGCTGAGATCATTGAGCATGCGGATGTAGGGATGGCGGAGGTAGAGATATTTTTTGGGAATATCATCCCGTCTGGAGACGTACTCCAGATAGAGATCCCCGGCTTCATTGGCCTTGATGCGGCCCTTGTGTTTGCCGTCGAACAGCAGCTGCAGGGTGATGAAGCTTACCCGGGTGGTCAGTTCGATGCGGTCTTTGAAACGGTCGCGCGGATAGCTGGGGTAACCCAGCTGGGAAATAATGCGCCGCAGCACCGGCCAGAGCCGCCCGAGGAACTGATCATCGGACAGGGAGTCCTCGTGATCACCCAGCGCCTGCTCCACTGCCTCCAGCATCTCCACCCGCAGCACGATATCGGTCTCCTCCGGCTGGTAGCTCTGGTTGAAGCGGATTTCCCGGGTGGCCTCGCTGGGCAGGGGGGAAGTGGCATGCAGGTGAAGATCGTTGGCGAAATTGGATTCGTTGCCGAAGAGCAATTCCCGGTACACCTCGCGGGCTTTTTTATGTTTGGCCAGCCGGGAGGACACCAGAGCAAAGCCCCGGTTCCACCGCTTTTCCCACCGGGCCGAGGCCTCATTGCGGGCATGGAACCGCACTTTTCCGGAGGAGGGCTCCAGTTCGATATCCATAAACAGCGGATGGTTACGGCGTTCGGCCCAGGGGGTGTTGAGGTAGGTCACCCACTCATCCGGATCCCCTGAAAATACGGTGGAGGACCGAAGGGTCTGCTGGGTGAAGTCCGGGGCGCGGACCGATTCAAAATCCGGCGGACTGGAACTGCGGAAGAGGTTGGCCAGGGATGCGAAATCGAAAGAGGAGCTCATAAGTGGCAAGGGTCAGCGTGATTGAAATCACGCACGACTCAAGGTTTTCCGGCAGGAAGTGTTTGAAGGCAGGCGCAGAACTACAGGCACTGTTCCAGCGGATATACCACGACGTGGAGTTCCCGGGAAAAGAGAGCTGAAGAATGGCGTTCGCCGGGGTGAAACGCATCCAGCAGGGTGTTGCGGTGAAGGGTGACCTCGGCCGGCTGCAGCGGCCAGGGACTGTGGTGAATATGTCCGCGGTAGAGGCGTCCCCGTTTACTTTCGGCGTAGAGGCAATAGCGGGTGGTGCTCCAGTCATCAAAACTGCCCGCCTCCGGGGTGAAGGGATCACCCACCGGGGTGTAGTCGGCCTCGAAGATCAGATCCCCCCGGCGGTGGCGGTAATGAACGGTGTCCCGGGTCCGCTGCACCTCCACCTCCGCGCGGAAATAGGGGAGGTGAAAAAAAGTGTTGGCCGCCCATACCGGGAGACGTTTATTCACATCCAGACTGAAGAACCACACCCCGGGGATGCCGTCGCGTTTGACGTAGGTGCGGACATTGATCTCCGGAAAGTCGCAAAGGGATGCCGGGGCCGGGCATCCCCTGGCGGTCACCCCCTGCATATCAAAGGGCACGATGCCGATCCAGGCCTGGCCGTCAAACAGATCCAGCTCCAACCCGGCCGGGATGGCGTCGCGCAGGGTGTCGGGCGGTACCGGCCAGTGAAGAAAGAGCAGGTCCCGCCAGACCTGACGCATGATCCACGGCCGGTCGGGAAGTGGAGTCGGCCGGTGATCGGTCTGCTGCAGAGAAGGGTGGGGGAAACGGCTCATAAAAAAACTCCGGGGTACTTAGTGTAGCGCGGAGTCGGGATCCTGCAATGGGAACAGAGTGAGAAGCACACCTTGGAGGGGTGAGAGACCGAAGCCGGTTGTGGAGCGCAGCGACACACCGGGTTAAAGGCCCCTTCTTGTTTTATACGACCCCGCCTCCGGCGGGCAAGCCTGGCGGGGTCGCACAGCACACGTTTTCTGCGACCCCGCCTCCGGCGGGCAAGCCCGCCGGGGTCAGGAAGACGTGGACGGGGTTCCCCTGAAGGAGTGCGGATCGCCCTGTTGGTCAGTAGTTCATCCGCACACCCAGGATGAGTTGGGTGCTGTTGGAGGTCACGCCGTTGGTGCCTTCCACCCAGAGGTCCTCGGTGCTGACGGTGTAAGCCAGTTCGGCGAAAAAGTCGTAACGGTCATCCAGCTGCACCAGTATTCCAGCGCCCAGCTTGCCGAACCAGCCATGCGAGGCGGCGGGATACGAGCTGTCGTAATCCGTCCAGATGTAACCGCCACCGGCCGCACCGTAGGGGGAAATCCTGTCATTAATCGGATAGTACTCCTCAATGGTCAGCAGCACCTGCCGCATGGTGGATTTTTCCGGGATGAGGTGGGTGTAGGAGATAACCATCTGATCCAGCGGATAGATTTCGGAGGCGTAAGCGACGGTGAATCCGTGGTAGTCATCGCCATTGGTGATGGAGCGGTCGAGGTCGTAGACGATGCCAGCGCGGATGTTTTCTCCTTGCGGCATCATCTCCTCGGTGATCAGCGGCTGGGCGGAAAGGGAAAGCAGGGTGGCGGCGGAAAGAATCAGGGGAATGAGGCGGGTCAGGTTCATGGGGGCTCCTTGGTCGTGTAGGATCTTCAATTGTTCGCAGAATACCTGAATTGTCAATCCGTTAACAAAACGGAGGTTGAGCATTACGCCTCCGGCGCACAAGTCCTGCCCGACACTTGCATGGTGACGGCCTCAAAAGTTCATCCCGCCTACGGCGGACAAGTCTTCGTTGTCACCGTTTACTTATTTTGTCTGCCGGGCTCACCGGAATTTTTTCAACCGCGGACATACACGGACAGGCGCGGACCCATGTAGAAGCGTTTGCAGAGTTTGCTGCGCTGTTGTGGCCCTTGGAAGTGGCTTGGGGTTCCTCCTGACTGAAGTTCTCTTCCTTTCCTGCATGGGTCCGGGCTTGTCCGTGTCGGTCCGCGGTGTTTTTTGGGTTGAATCCGGAGCCGATAGACGCTCCGACATCAGTTCTGCCGCAGCATGCCGGGAACTTGCAATTTGCCGACAGGATGTGCATAGGGCCTGCATGGAACTTCCGCCGGAACCCGATCCCAGACACAGCGGAACGGCCCGCCTGCTGGGCGGGGCCGGGCTGGCGCGGCTTCAGGCGTCCCGGGTGATGATTATTGGCATCGGCGGAGTGGGGAGCTGGACGGCGGAGGCACTGGCCAGGGCGGGAGTAGGACATCTGCATCTGATTGATCTGGACGAAATTTGCGTCAGCAATGTGAACCGTCAGATTCACGCCACCGATGCCACGGTGGGTCAGATGAAGGTGGAGGCCATGGCGGA
>CAZVCO010000020.1:16675-20915 GCA_964625795.1 uncultured Verrucomicrobiota bacterium
TTGCTCCGGACACCGAGGTGAAGGCCGACCTCCGGTTTTTTACCGACCAAAGCTGTGCGGAGATTCTGGAGACAGAGCCGGATGTGGTGGTCGACTGCATCGATTCCATTCCGCATAAGTGTCTGCTGCTCTCCGAATGCCGCCGCCGTGGTCTGCGGGTGGTGACCGTGGGGGCGGCCGGCGGACGGGGGGATCCTACCCAGGTAATGTGTGTGGATCTCACCCGCACTTACCGGGATGCCCTGCTGCAGCGGGTGCGGAAGAAGCTGCGTCAGAAATTCGACTTCCCCCGCAACACCCGCAAAAAATGGGGGATTCCCGCCGTCTTTTCTCCCGAGGCCCCGGTGTTTCCTCAGTCGGACGGCTCCGTCTGCGACACCCGTGAAGAAGGATCTCAGCTGAAACTGGATTGCGCCAGCGGCTACGGCACGGTGGGGTACGTCACCGGCACCTTCGGGTTTGCCGCCGCCCACGCGGCCGTCGCGCTGCTGACGCACACGGAATAGGTGGGCGTAACCGCAATCATGCAAGGGAGTCACAGAGGGGGCCTTTGCACGTGATGGGTCATGCCTCTCTTCCGGTATTCGGATGTGCCTCTTTCTTTACATCCGCCGCATACATGCTCAAAGGCAGAGTATGAGTATCCTGCTCGACCCTCCGAATCTGACCCGCCGGACCACTCCCGGAAAAGCCGCCATGCTGGTGGTGACGGGGGCGCTTCTGATTCTGGGACTGAGTTCCTTCGCCGCCGCCCGCATGCTGCCGCAGGTTCCGCTGGAGGATCCGTCCTGGTGGCAGACGGTGCTGCCGGATACCGGGCCGATCGCCGCCTTCCGGCGGATCCTGTTGGTAATGACCCTGCTGGTGGGATTTCCCATTGTGAAACGGATCGGCTGGTCCGGGCTGCGGGATGTGGGCTGGACCTCCCGTCAGACCCGGGGGGAGAGGAAACGGGACTTCCTGGTGTGGAGCGTGACCGGTCTGTTGGTGGGGCTGGCTGCGGGAAGCCTGCTGGTGTTCACTGGCCAGGCCGTCTGGGTGTCCCGCAGCGTTTCGGGCTGGCTGCGCTGGGGGGGAATCGACCTTCTGACCTTCGGGCTGTTATCGGTCGTGTTCCACGAAACTCTGGCCCGTGGAATTCTGTACCGCAGCTGTGCCGATCAATGGTCCTGCTGGCCGGCCGCGGTGACGGTCAGTCTGCTGCTGGCCTGGTTCCGTTTGCCGGCGGACGCCGCCCTGCCGTTTGAACAGGGAGCCGCATCGGTGATGACGGCCGTTCTTCTTTTTCCGTTTTCGGGTGGATCCAGACTACTGCTGTTTCTGTGCTCGTTTGTATTCGGACTGATTCTGTGCCGGTTTGTCTATCACAAGGGAGACATTTGGGGGGCGGTGGGTCTGCACGCCTTTCTGTGGGGCGGTCTGGAGCTGTTTGCCCGGCCGGGCGGCGTAGCGGAGGAGACGGCGGGGTCCGGCGGCCGCGGGTTTGTGGCGCTTTCGGCCAGCACGCTGTGGTTTCTGACCGGACTGGTGCTGTTCTGGGGATGGATGGAATGGCGGCACCGCAAGAAACTGACCTCCTATGGACGCGTCCACTTCTGAGTCTTTTCTGTCCGGATCGGGCGCGCTGGCGCCTGAGGTGGATACCCCCGGTTTCCGCAAAGGGGTGGAGCGTTTCCTGCGGGAGCGAAGTGGAGCGGCGGCCGGCACCGGCATCCCGCTCGACCCTTTTGCTCCGCAGACGCCTCCGCTCACGGCTGTGTTTCTGCCGGGGGAGGAGACGGCGAAACGGCAGTTTGAGGCGGCCCGCGCGGCGGTGGAGCAGGGGGTGCCGGCAGTCCGTGCGCTGGCGTGGGGAAAAGCGGGACCGCAGGATTCCGTACTGTTCACCGAGAGAAATCCCGACGCGGTCACGTTTCAGGAGGCGCTGCTTTTTCACTACTATGAACAGCCGTTCTGCGAACCCTTGATGACCCTGCTGCAGGTCTGTGCCGATGCGGTGCGCGCCCTGCATGAAGCCGGCTGGCAGCACGGAGATCTCACGGCGGAGAATCTGGAGGTCCGGGGGAAGGCGATGGGGAAATGGGACGGGGCCCGGATTCGGGGGCTGTCGCGTGTACCCTCCACTTCGGAAAAACCCTGTTCTCCCCGGGTGCGGGGACAAGACAACGCCCGTATGGAGCTGCCCTCGGATTTCCTCCGCGTCTTTTTTGAAATGCAGTGGGCGCCCTCCACGGTGCCCCCGGAGTTTCTCAAGGCGGAAAAAGCCGTCCGCAAGGCGCTCGTCCGACGTGGAACGCCGACCCTGCCGGGGCGGCCCCCGCCGCATGAAAAGGATATCTGGATCTGGGACGACCGGTCCAAACAGGCCATTCCGGGACTCCGGAGCCGGGACAAACGGAACTATTACCGGAAACGTGATGCGGGGGCGCTGCTGACCTCCTCTCTGAAATGGGGATGGAGGATCCGCCGTGAAACCGCCGCCTGTCTGGAGTCGGCCTGGAGGGATCCGGTGGATCTGGACCGGAAAATCGGAATAGGGCTCAATGTGGAACCGGACCGGTTCGAACAGGAGCTGAAATGGCTGGAGCCGCTGGGGCCGGTCCCGGTGCTGGTGCGTTTGTATCATCACCAGCCGGAGACCTTCCGGCGATATGGACTGGAGGCGGTGCGTCGGCTGCACGCCGAGGGCCATGCCGTCACGGTTGCGCTGGTCCAGGACCGGTCCGCAGTGCTGAATCCGGCCAGCTGGCGACGGTTTGTCGACTGGGCGGGCGGGGGACTGAGTGGATTTGCCGAGGCCGTGGAGGCGGGACACGCTATCAACCGGGTCAAATGGGGATTCTGGAATATACCGGAATACCGGGAATTCGTTCAGGCCTTTGCGAATTGGAATGACCGGTATCCGCAGCTGCCGCTGATGGGGCCGGCGGGGATCGATTTCGAATTTCCCCGGGTGCTGCCTATGCTCGGTCAGTGGCCGGCAGATTCTTTGGCGGCCTTTTCTCATCACATGTACGTGGACCGCCGGGGGGCGCCGGAGAACACCCAGGCCGGGTATGATCTCGTCCGTAAACTGGCCATGGCCCGTGCGGTGGCCCGGGTGCATCCTGCCTGCCGCGGGGAACGGGTGATCGTGTCGGAGGTGAACTGGCCCCTGGCCGGGACCGGGGTGTGGTCTCCGGTGGGGAGTCCCTATCAGAGCCCGGGAGAACGAACCGGCGATCCCAGTGTGGACGAGGAGACCTATGCCGACTATCTCCGCCGCTATCTGCTGCTGGCCCTCTGCAGCGGCATGGCGGACAGGGTATACTGGTGGAATCTCGCGGCCCACGGGTTCGGGCTGGTGGACGACCGCGATTCCGCCGGATGGCGGCCTCGGCCCGGCTATCATATGTTCAAAGAGATGGTGGAGATGTTCCGGAAGAGCCGGTTTATGGACCGTACGGCATCTGACGACGGCTGGACCTATCATCTCACCCGCGGGGAAGAGAAGATTGAGGTGTACACCCCCCGTCCTGATCCCCCGGCAGGATAAACGATTTCATCCGGATTTTGCGTTTCCTTCAATTGAAGACGCGCTAGAACCGGATTCTACCTCTTATGACCAACGAAAACCTTCATTCCGAATTTCACCGCATGCAGGACCGCCGCACCAAGGAGATCCTGCTGCAGCAGCGGGCCCACGTCTTCTGGTTTTACGGTCTGTCCGGCTCGGGGAAATCCACCCTGGCCACTGCCATTGAGCAGCGCCTGACCTATCAGGGCTACAAAACCAAAATTCTGGACGGCGATAATATCCGCAGCGGCCTCAACCGCGACCTGGGGTTTTCGGATGAAGACCGCATGGAGAACATCCGCCGGATATCCGAGGTGGCCAAACTGTTTTATGATGCCGGAATTATCGTGATCTGCTCGTTTATCACCCCCCGCCGTGTTCTGCGGGATCAGGTCCGCACCACCATTGGTGAAAAAGGGGTCACCACGATTTTCACCCGCTCCTCTTTTGAAACCTGTGCCGAGCGGGACGTGCACGGTCTCTATGCCAAGGCGAAAGCGGGAGATATCAAAAATTTCACCGGGCATGGATCCGAGTTTGAGGAACCGGCCGAAGACGAGCCCGGCTGGACCATTGCCACCGAAGAACTGAGTGAGGAGGAGGCCCTGACCGAACTGCTGACAAAAATTCACCCCGTGATCGAATTTGAATCCGCCATCACCCTGTAGTTCGGCGGTCCCCGCC